>JBELMB010000320.1:0-2704 GCA_042088665.1 Sagittula sp. | reverse complement strand
CT
The DNA here is from genome assembly GCA_042088665.1 of Sagittula sp. Lineage (GTDB taxonomy): Bacteria > Pseudomonadota > Alphaproteobacteria > Rhodobacterales > Rhodobacteraceae > JBELMB01. The sequence continues at coordinate 2,702 of JBELMB010000320.1, read as the reverse complement.
GCCAAACAACCTCGCGATCAGCCCCAATCAATCGGGAATCGACCATCTGCATGTGTTCTCTCCTTTTCCTTCCGGGGCGTCATCGCGCCTCTGCGGAACCTCTCGGGGACAAGACGTGACGGCCAAGCTCCCCGAAGGCAAGACCTGAACGTCTGCCATTCACCATTGTGGCGGGTGATGCGTCACGCCGTAGCGCGCAAAGATCTCCGCGATGTTTCCATCGTCCAGCCCGGCAAAGACCGCGTCCCCCACCGTGTAGCTGAGAGGACGATAGGCAAAATGCACGGCCGCGCCCAGCACCCATTTGCTTTTTGCCAAACCCGCCAGAGGCGGTTCGTGGATGGCCACGCCGGGGCCTGCGAAATACTCAAGCTGCGCCTTGGGGCCAATGGCGGCCATGGTGTCGCCCGCGTTGAGCGCGGCCATGGCCTGTTCCATCGTTGGATAACGGCGCACACCCGCCGCGGTCTGCCCGCCCGCGAAGCGCGTCAGGTAGAAATCCGAGATCGAGTCGTTCTCAAGCGCCACCGTGTCGAACCGGAAATACGCCGGGACCGGCCCGCCATCGGGGTAAGCTTCGGTGCTGTAGGCGATGGCGATCCGCTCTTCGTGGTACTGCCCGGGAAAGACAACCTGTTCGACACGGCACTTGAACTGGCTGTCATAAGGGATGCGCATCATCACGTTGGACACGGCACCACCAATCAGAGGTCCCTGCCAGATGTTGTGGCGCAGATCCGCATCGAGATTTTCCCCCGCCGCGACAAAACGAAACCGGGGCTCGACGCCGATATACTCCGCGATCAGGCGGGCAACATCCACGTCGATGCCGCGTGCTTTGCCCTTTTCTTCCCAGCTGTAGGGCGCGAAATCCTCGTAGAGCGCGAAGGTCATGAACCCGCGCTCCACGATGACATCCATTTCCTGTCCGACAATGTCACGGCTGGCGTTCTGTGGTTTGGCCTGCGGCACATGATCCGCGCAGGGATCCGCCGCAAGCACGGGACTGACGCCAAGCACCAGGGCGGGCACCGTCAAAGCCAGTGCAACCACCCCGGACGCGAGCATCCGCACCGCGCCCCTCACCGGCCCGCAGGCCGTGCGTTTTGTTCCGATCATCTCGCCTCCCTCCGGCGCTGAACGGATCAGTTCGCGGCCGACAGGCCGATCGTCAGCGCTTCTGCTGCTTTTTTGTAACCATCTTCAGAGCCATCGATCAACATCGCAGCGCGGTAGGCCGGGCTGTCTGCAAGCGGCGCCCCGCTGAGCGTCTCGATGCCCGCCGCGAATGCGTCAAGCTGGCTCTTGATGCCATCCGCATCCGCAGCCGAGGCATCCGTCGCCCATGCCGCCAGTTGATCGCGCAGCACCTTCAGTTCCGGCGTCAGGTCGCTGACGGCCTCGTCGTCCGGGCGGGCCTCGATGTAGGTGCGGATGGCCCAGGCGGCCTTTTGCCCCAGAAGATCCCCGAACGCGGGCATCTTGGTGACACCGTTCTGGGTGTAGCCGTGAATGAAGCGCTCCATGTACCATTCGTCGCCGTATTCCTCGGCTTCGAGAAACCGCAGATCCGGGGCGAGACCGCCGGAAATCACTTCGAGCCCGTGGCAGCGCGCGCAGTTCTGGTTGTAGCCGGACGCACCGATGTCCACTGCCGCTTGCCAGACGTCCCTGCCCTGATCGCGGTACGGATTCTCGAACAGCCACTCCTCGCCCACATCGGGCAAGGCGTCGGTGTTCACGGGTTGAGGTGCGACGTCGCCGTGGCCAAGCGCCATGGTGCCCAAGAGCGCGGCCCCCACCGTCAAGACAGTCAATCGATGTGTCATGCGTATTCTCCCCTAGCGGTCTGGGGCACCTTGTAAATTGTTGCGCAAATGGGCGGCTATACGACCAAAGTTTCAAAGCTTGCGCGGTGTTACGACCAAAGTCGCAATGGCTGCCCGCCTGCGGATTGTTACGTTTTGGCCCAACAGGTGCGGAAAACGCGCGACTTCGGGGGGAACCATGCGAAACTGTATCGCCGCGCTTTGCGTCGTGGTTGCCACTGCGACGTCGGTCTGCGCCGAAGTGTCGCTGGCCGTAACCTATATGAAAGTGGCGGAAGATATCCCGCCCACGCTGTCGAACCTCGACCCGATCCCGGAAGATCGCGGGCTTGCGGGGGCACGTGTCGGTCTCAAGGACAATGCCACGACCGGGCGCTTTCTCGGCCACACCTACGAGATGGAGATCGTCGAGGTTGCTCTGGGCGAGGATCCGCTTGAGGTGGCGCGCGCGGCGCTGGGGGCGCGGGGGGTGATGATCCTTGATGCACCCGCGGATGTGCAACTGGCCATCGCTGATCTGCCAGAGGCGCAGGAGGCGCTGTTGTTCAATGCCTCCGCGCCAGAGACGGAGCTGCGTGGCACGGCCTGCCGGAGCAATCTGTTGCACACGCTGCCCAGCCATGCCATGCGCACCGATGCGCTGGCGCAATTCCTTGTGAAACGGCGTTGGGACCGGCTGGCGCTGGTCGCCGGCACGCATGACAGCGACCTTGCCTATGCGCAGGCGCTGCGCGGCAGCCTGACCAAGTTCGGTCTGCGCCTGCGCGGCGAAAAGACATGGGCCTTTGACGCGGACATGCGCCGCAACGCCAGTCAGGAAGTGCCGCTGTTCACGCAGGAACTGCCGGATCATGACGTTCTCCTAGATCGGAA
>JBELMB010000119.1:0-15725 GCA_042088665.1 Sagittula sp. | reverse complement strand
CGCGCGCGCGTGTGTGTGTGTGTGTGTGTGTGTTACCTATACATGTAGGATGAGACAGGCGTGCCTGACCCGGGGGGGGCCTGCGACGCAACCTACCGCTTGCCGGACGCCCGGCGCAGCGCTAGGGTGACGCAATTGCCTTGTCCGTCTTTCGTCCTGTTTCTGGCCACATCCAAGCGCCCCGTGTTCGGAGCCCATCTTTCAACGCCCTGTTTGCTTGGGCAGCAAGACCAGACCATTTTTGCCGAGTGACCCGTTTCCCCTATGTCCGCCCTCCTGTTTTGATCGCACACCCTGAAAGCCCTGTGCATGGATCGGTTGTCCTTCGCCACGCGCGCCGAACTTTGGCATTTTGAAGATCTCGGCACGCCGATCTGGGTCTTTGATGTGGACCGACACCGCATGTGGTGGGCCAACAACCACGCGCTGAAGTTCTGGAAGGCGGACACTCTGGATGCGCTTGTCCGGCGCGATTTCTCCGGAGACAGTCAGAGCGTGCGGCGGCGGTTGCGACAGATCATCAGCGCAGCAACTACGAGAGGGGCCATTCAGGAAACATGGACGGTCTACCCCTCGGGCGAACCGGTCTGCGCGCATCTGTCGTTTCAGGCCGTCTACCTCGAAAACGATCAAAACGGTGTCCTGATCGAGCTTCACCGCACCATCGAAGAGGGGCTCGACGATGACGCATGGCGCGTGATGGAAGCCGCCCGGGCTTCTTCGCTGCTGGTCTCGACCTTTACACTGGACGGCCAGTTGCTGGCCCAGAACCCCGCCTGCACCGAGGCCTATGGCTCCCACGAAAAGCCCGCTAGGGGCAACACCGACCTCACCAACCGGTTCGCCGATGCCAAGCTCGTCAATCAGGTGCTGGCCCGGGTCGCTGACGACGAGAGCTTTTCCTTGGAAGTAGAGGTCTGCACCCACAGAGGGCAGCGCACGCATCTGGTGTCGGCCCGGCGCGGGCGCGACCCGATCACGGGCCATTTCGTCGCCGTGCTCAGCGAGGAAGACATCACCGAACTGGCGCTGCTGCGCCGACAACAACAGTCCAAGACCCGCATGCTGGAAGGCACCATCGCCGAGCGCACCGACCGCCTGCGCGCCAGCGAGGAACGTTATGCGCTTGCGGTGCAGACCGCGGCGATCTGGGACTGGGACATCGTCACGAACCATCTCTTTCTCTCGCCCAGCTTTGTCAGCAGCCTCGGCTTTGACAGTGACGAGTTCCGCGAAACGCTGCGCGAGACGACGCTGGCCGGGTTGATCCACCCCGACGACGTCGATGGCTATCGGCAGGCGATGGAACAGCACCTTGCCTTGCCCGACCAACCGATCTCGCACGAGTTGCGGTTCCTGACGAAGGACGGCGGTGCGCGCTGGTATCATTCGCAGGGCAAGTTCATGCTGGGCGCGGACGGCGAGGCGATCCGCGCCGTTGGCCTGTTGACCGACATCACCCAGCGCAAGGAGCTTGAGGCCTCGCTCATGGCCTCGCAACGCCTTGAGGCCATCGGCCAGCTGACCGGCGGCATCGCGCATGATTTCAACAACCTGCTGACCGTGATTCAGGGCAATGCACAGCTTTTGCAAGAGTTGCAGATCGGCGACCCCGAACTGACCGAGGAAATCGTGAAGGCCGTGCAGCGCGGCGCGGAACTGACCCGCCACCTGCTGGCCTTTGCCCGGCAACAGACGCTGAACCCGCGCTCTGTCCGGTTGGACGGGCTGATGTCGAACATGCGCAAGACGATCCTGCGCGCCCTGACAGAGAACGTTCAGGTTGGCCTCGACGTGCCGCCAACAATCTGGCCGGTCTATGCCGACCCCAGCCAGATCGAAGCGGCGCTGCTGAACATCGCCATCAACGCGCGTGACGCCATGCCCATCGGGGGCCGGCTGCTGCTGACGTGCCGCAACCGGACCTTCAGCAGCTCTGCTCAGGTGCGCGGGCTGGAAATGGAGCCCGGCCAATACGTCGAGATCGCCGTCAGCGACAGCGGCGACGGCATGACGCCGGAAACCCTGTCAAAGGCTTTTGAACCCTTCTTCACCACCAAGGAAGTCGGCCGCGGCAGCGGCCTTGGCCTGTCGATGGTGCTGGGCTTTTCGCGTCAGTCGGGCGGCGACACGCAGATCATCAGCCGACCCGGTCTGGGCACCACGGTCACCATGTATCTGCCCCGCGCCCTGCAAAGCGCGCGAACCGACCGTCCCGGCAATGGCGGCCCGTTGTCGTTCGGACAGGGCGAATTGATCCACGTACTCGAAGACAACCCCAACGTGCAACAAACCCTGTCCAAGATGCTGCAGTCACTGGGCTATTCGGTCACTTGCTCTGACACGGTGGACGCGGCGCTGACCCTGTCGCGCACGCAGCCCAAACCGCGTCTGGTGCTGGCGGATGTGATCTTGCCTGGTGGCAAGAGCGGCGTCGATTTCGCCCGCACGATGCGGCGGCTGGAACCGGATGTGCGCGTGATCCTGATGTCAGGGTATCCCAACACCCATCTGGCCAAGGACGCTGTGGGCGATCTTGCCTCGGCCTTCCTGACCAAACCCATCGACAAGGCGATCCTGTCTCAGGCGATCTGCTCTGCGCTGACTCTGGAAACGCACTCTCTCTGAGCGGTCAATCGCTTGGACCCAAAGGGGACTCTGTCATGTCTGTTCAAGTTGTTGCCTGCATTGCGATCAATCCTGATGAGCCAGAAGCGCTACAGGCCTATTTCGACGCGACTTTGCCGCTGCTCGAAGAGGTCGGGGCCCGCGTCCTGCAAAGGCTGGACATCACCGATGTGGTGGTTGGCCAGAAGATGGGCGAGACATTGATGGTCGTGGAGTATCCCGACCTCGGCGCGCTTGACCGTGTGTTCGAAAGCGACCGGTACAAGGCCATTATCCCGATGCGGGACAAGGCCTTCAGCACTTACAACGTCAGCGTGCTGAACATAGCGTAGCAGGCCCTTTGCGGGTCAATCGCAGGGCCTCACCTGTCGCAACCTGCGGGCGGTTCGTCCCTATGGCGCGTCCTTTGCGCGCGTCTTGCGGCGCGGGCCATCCTGCACAGCCTGCTTCAGCCCTGCGTGGCGAAACGCGTGGGCAGTTCGGTGCGAAACGGCATCTTCAACGCGCGTGTCTTCACGAGGTGAAAGCGGTCCACCCGCGCCGGTTTGACCGACAACGCGGCGTGCGCCTCTGCCTCGGCCTCTTCCCAGGGGCGGATGGGCTTTTGGTTGAAAACCTCAAGGAACTGCCGGGCGTCTTCATCAGCCGCCTGCCACCCCGGCCCCGGCAGTCCCTTTCCCGGGCCATTGGCCACCGCCATGCGCACGGCATTGCCCGCCTCAAGCACCGCGCGGTTGGCGTGCTTCAGATGGGCCAGGTACAGCCCTTTGGGCATGAAAAAGGGAAATCCCTGCAAACGACGCGGCGCGACCTGCACACCGTGCAGCCGAAACGCCATCGGGCGCCGGGCCGCAACCGCCTTTGAGTAGTGACCGCTGAAAGCCAGCGCGCGCCGCTGGGCCAACACCGGCGCATCGGTCATCGGCGCATTCCCTTCCGTCTCCACGAGGTCAAAGCCAAGGGCCGTCAGCACCGGCACATCCCCATGGGCGGCCAGCGCTTCGGGCAGGTCAGGATAGAGATCGGGGTCGACACAGATCAGCTCATCCGCGTCGGTGCGGATGACCCAGTCATAGATCTTGGCAAGGCCTGCATGAAAGCCATCCAGCATTTCTGCGCGGGCCTTGTCGAAATTGTCCATCGGCACGCGCGGCAGGGTCAGGATGCTCGACTTCGGCGCGATGCGTGCGATCTCAGGATCGGGACCATGCGCCACGATAAACAGGTTCTCGGGCCCCAACTGCGCGCCGTGGTGCGCCACCCAGCGCGACAGCGCCCAGTGATCGCGATAGACCATGGTAAGCGCTGCGATTCTCATGTGCTGATCCGGGCCGCCTGCATGGAGCGCAGGAAACGGCCCTTGCCCTGCGAAATCAAGCCCCGACCGCCACCGTTGCCCGGGCGCAGCTTTGGGCCCAGAATGGCACAAGGGCGTTGGCGCGCCGCTTCGCGACTCTGGACCGCGCCGGTTGAAACGACATCACGAAGGGATGGCACATGAAAAAACATGTCACCGTGCACGGCCACCAGATGGCCTATGTCGAAGAGGGCCACGGCCCGCCCATCGTGTTGTTGCATGGCAACCCGACCTCGTCTTATCTGTGGCGCGATGTGATCCCAAAGCTGTCCCACCTCGGACGCTGCATCGCGCCGGATCTGATCGGCACGGGCGACAGCGCCAAGCTGCCCGACCCCGACATCGACACCTATCGCCTTGTGACCCACCGTCGGTTTCTGGATGGCTTCATGCAGGCAATGGGGCTGGATCGGGACGTCACTCTGGTGATCCATGACTGGGGGTCGGTGCTTGGCTTTGACTGGGCGCAAAGGCACCGCGGCGCCGTGCGCGGCATCGCCTATATGGAGGGCATCGTGCGTCCCCTGTCCAGTTGGGAAGAGTTTTCGCCCGCAGCCACGCCGGTGTTTCAGGCGCTGCGCTCGCAGGCCGGTCCGGGCATGATCCTTGACCGGAACCTCTTTATCGAACGGATCCTGCCCGGTTCTGTCCTGCGGGACATGACAGAGGCAGAGATGGCCATCTACCGCGCGCCTTTCACCGCTCCAGAGGACCGCTGGCCCACGCTCACATGGCCTCGCCAGATCCCCATCGCGGGCGACCCACCAGAGGTGGTGGAGATCGTGCAGGCCTACGCGGATTGGATGGCGCAGAATGACCTGCCCAAACTCTTCATCAACGCGGACCCCGGTGCGATCCTCGTGGGTGCAGTGCGTGCGTTTTGTCGCGGCTGGAACGCACAGGACGAAGTCACCGTGAAGGGCAGCCACTTCATCCAGGAAGACTCCGGCGCAGAGATCGGTCAGGCCATCGCGCATTGGATGCAGATGCGGCTCGGGGCCACCCAGGATTGAAACAATCACCGGATCGAGACCACCCGGGATCGACAATAGGTGCTGCGCTCAGACGCGGGCCGGGAAGGTTATCCACATCGCGGGTTCCCCACGACGTACCCGCACGGAAAGGGTTCACGCCCACGCCGCCGACTTCAAGTTTTAGCTACAGATATAACTTTAAGTTACTGTTTTGGATATATATTTAACGAACATTCCACCAAAACACATGCTGTCATAGGCATCGGATCCGATGGCTACCGCGATGCCCCCAGCAAGTACATGTCACGCGACTGCTCTGACAAAACTTGAGGATTGCGCCTCAAGCATCTGATTTAAAATACTTTCCTGTTATTCCATCAGCCCAACATACCGAAGGGCGCGTTCAAGACACATGCCGGTCGGACGCACTCCGGAATCTTGATTGTTACATTGGATCAATTGCTTGTCCGGCGAAATGACCTGTCCACCCAGCACCCGGTAACAGGACCGCGTTTCAGACCGACCATCGGCAGGCTGCGCTGTTAGGGACCGCCTTCAGATGGCAGACCTGGACCCGTCTTTTGGACCTTCGCCCGGTCCGACTGTTGGCCCATCCACGGCTTCGCGCATCCAACGCTGCAAATGCATGATGGAATGCTCTGACATCACGCCGCAGCCCGGATCGACAACCAGCGGCCCCGGCACATATCCCCGTGATTTCAAGCCCCTCTGCACCGACTCTACCAGATGGATGTCTTCTTCCACCGTGGTCGCCCGGTCCTGCTGCGCCAAGCGGCGCACGGTTTCGCTGTCCATGCCACCCTCGGTGTACCAACCCCGCCAGACAGCGACATTCTCAGCATCGACCGGACGCCAGTGATAAGTGTTCAGCACATTGCCCGGATAGACCTGAAAGGAGAACATCGGCCAGAGAAACCAGCTTGAATACAGCGTGTTGTTGGCCATACCGCTTTCGATGTCATAAGTCAGTTGCTCGGTCGAGGCGGTCTCTGTCGTGTGCCGCAGGCAATAGCCCTGGGGCTGGATGTCGTAGGTCTCTGGCTTGATGACGCCCGTGGCGAAAGTCGGGTGGTTCAACGTGCAGTGGTAACATTCGGAATAGTTTTCCACCGAAACCTTCCAGTTGCAGGCCTCTGGCACCTCGATCCATTCCAGCGGCTTGAGCGTGTCCCAGTTCGGCACATAGGATTCCAACTCCGCGCGCGCGCCGGGAAACCATTCCTCCATGGGGGCGGCACCCGGGTCGAGGTTCACAAAGATGAACCCGACAAAGACCTCTGTGCGCACTTCGGACAGGCAGACCTTGTCGCGCTCGAATCCGCGCACGGATTTGATGTTGGGCCCGGCGCGCAACTCGCCGGTCAGCTCATAGGACCAGGCGTGGTAGGGGCAGACCACCACGCGGGTGGAGCCCTCGCCCGACACCAATTGGTGCGCCCGGTGCTGGCAGACGTTGTAGAACGTCCGGATCACCCCGTCGCGCCCCTTGATGGCAAAGAGGTTCTCCCCCGCCATCTCGAAGGCAAAATAATCGCCCGGGTTCTCCAGCTGAGAGGCATGGCCCGCATATTGCCAGGATCGGGCAAAGAGCCCGCTGCGCTCTGTCTCGTAGACCGCGGGGTCCGTGTAGTAACGCGCGGCCAGCGAGATTACCGGCTCGGACGGCGTGTCGTGAACGGTCATGCGGGATCTCCCAAATAGAGGCCAAGCTCAAAGCGGCGCGTGTGAAAGCTCTCGACCCTGTCGACGATCTCGTCGCTGGCCACGGCAATGACAAAGCTCAGCAGCGTCTCGAGCAGGGCGAGGTTCGCAACAGAGCTGGGAAAGAATTGCGGTGTCTCCACGCCGACAACAAAGCCGTGATCAGCTGTGCGAATGATCGGGCTGGCCGGGCTGTCCGAGATCGCCACGATGGTCAGGCCCTGTTCCCGGGCGATGGCCACCGCCTCGACCACTTCGCGCCGGTAAGGGCGGCTGGTCAGCGCGATCAGGATGTCGCGCCCATCGGTAAAGGCCAGATCGTCCGCCGGGGTGGACCCGGCGCGGGGCAGCGCGTGGAAATCCACCATGCCGGTGGACGCGAGATAGGTGAAGGCGCGCGCCACGGCGTTGTTGATGCCCACCCCCAGAACATAGACCGACCGGCTTGCCCAGATTGCCCGGGCGGCAGCCTCCAGCTCGTCGGCGGTGATGCCCGCAAAGCTGTCCTCGACGTTTTTCAGCACCGCGCCGATCATGTCGGCATAGAGCCCGCCCAGATCCCCAGATTTGGAAATCTCCTGCAGCCAGCGCACCCGGTCGGGATAGCTGACCTGGCCAGAGCGGATCGCCTCGCGAAAGGGTTCGCGGAAGTCGTCGTAGCCCTCGAACCCCACCTGACGGGCCATGCGCACGACCGTGTTGGGTTTGACTTTTGCCGCCAGCGCGATCTCGCGCACCGTGGACACCCCCACCTCGGTCGGATTTTCGAGCACGTAGCGCGCGGCCTTCTGCGCCTCTGGCGTGAGGTCGTCCCAGGCCTCGCTCAGACGGTCGAGGATCGTATTTGAAACATTTGTCCCATTCATGATTGACGTTGGTACATATGTCCGCATACGGTGTCGAGCAATTTCGCGCCTGATCCCTGCGCGAAAGCGACCCCTCGTCGGATTTCTGCGCAACCGCAGCCGGCGCATCACATCTGGAGACCCGCCATGGCAGCCCTGCCCTCTCACGCCCGCGTCGTCATCGTCGGAGGTGGTATCATGGGGGTTGGCCTTGCCTACCACCTTGGCCACGAAGGCTGGGGCAAGGACGTGGTCCTGCTGGAAAAGGCAGAGCTGACCTCCGGCTCCACCTGGCACGCAGCGGGCCAGATCACGCAGTCTGTCTCTTCCTACAGCCTTGGCAAATGCGTGGGCTACAACATCGACCTCTATTCCGGCGGGCTGGAGGCGGAGACCGGTCAGGCGGTGACCTGGCACGGCTGTGGCTCTTTCCGGCTCGCCTATGAAGAGGACGAAATGGACTGGCTGCGCCACACCACCTCCGTGGGCCGCACGCTGGGGTTCGAGATGGATCTGGTCAGCCCGCAGGAAGTTGCGAAACTGCACCCCTTCTACAATCTCGATGGGGTTCTGGGCGCGCTGCACACGCCCAACGACGGCCATGTGGACCCGACCAACGTGACCATGGCCCTGGCCGCGGGCGCACGGGCCAAAGGTGTGAGGATCCAGCGCCGCTGCCGCGCCACCAACATCACCCGGGCCGCGACGGGGGAATGGGTCGTCGAAACCGAACAGGGCACGATCACCTGCGAACACGTGGTCAACGCAGGCGGCACCTATGCGCGACAGATGGGCGAATGGTCGGGGCTGCAACTGCCCATGACCTCAATGACGCACCATTATTTTGTCACCGAGCCGGTGCCGGAGTTCAAGGATCTCGACCGGGAACTGCCGGTGATCCGCGACGACCGCAAGGTCTCTGGCTACATCCGGATGGAGCAACAGCGCGGGCTGATCGGGATCTACGAGAAAGAGAACGTCAACAGCGTCTGGGAGGATCACTGCCCCTGGGACGCAGAGAACGAGCTGTTCGCAGCCGACTATGACCGCGTCATGCCTTGGCTCGAAGAAAGCCTGAACCGCATGCCGATCTTTGCCGAACTGGGCATCCAGCGCGAAGTGCATGGCGCAATCAGCCATCCGCCAGACGGCAATCCGCTGATTGGTCCCGCGCCGGGGGTGCAGAACTACTGGTGCTGCTGTGGCACGCAGATCGGCATCGGCTGGGGCCCCGGGCTGACCCGCGAACTGGCGCGCTGGATGGTGCATGGCGCGGCGGATATCTCGATGCGGGACTTCGACCCACGGCGCTTTGGCAGCTACGCCACGAAGGAGTGGCAAGTGATCAAGGCGCACGAAGACTACGCGCTGCGCCATGAGATCCCATACCCGCACCACAACCGGCTGGCTGGTCGCCCGGTGAAGCCCTCCCCCCTCTACGATGTGCTCAAGTCGAAAGGCGCGGTTTTTGAAGAGGTCTATGGCCACGAGCGCCCGCGGTTCTTTGCCCGGGACGGTGTGGGACAGTCCGACCACTACGGCTTTCGCCACACCGCCACCGATGACGCAGTCGCCGCCGAGGTGGCCGCCGTGCGCAAGGCCGCCGGTCTGATGGATATTTCCGCCTTCACGAAGGTCGAAGTGGCAGGTCCCGGCGCGGAGCAACTGCTGGACGGCCTTGTGGCCAATCGCCTGCCTCGGAAAACAGGCGGCATCGCGTTGACCCATATGCTGAACACCGCCGGCAGGATCGAACTGGAATGCACCGTGGTGCGCCTTGCAGAGGATCGCTTCTACCTTGTCTGCGCCGCGTTCTTCGAGCAGCGCCTGCTCGATTGGCTGGCAGGGGCCAAATTCCTTTCGAAGGAATTTGCAAATCTTTTTCAAAAAGATTTGGTCGCGGTGACCAACCGTTCCGACAGCTGGGCCGCCCTCACGCTGAACGGGCCAAGGGCGCGCGATATCCTCTCTGCCTGTACAGATGCGCCTCTCGACAACGCCGCCTTTCGCTGGCTGTCAGCACAGGAAATCAAAGTGGCGGGTGTCACCCTATGGGCCTTTCGCATGTCTTATGCAGGTGAGTTGGGCTGGGAATTCCATATCCCACGCGACCAGGCACGCGCCGTCTACGACGCCCTGACCACAGCGGGCGCGGCGCATGGACTGGTGGATTACGGATCTTTCGCCATGAACGCCATGCGGATGGAAAAAGGCTTCAAGGGCGCAGGCGAGTTGACCAACGAAGTAACGCTGACCGAAGCGGATGTGCTGCGTTTCGCACGCACCGACAAGGACTACCTGGGCAAATCGGCCACGCTCTCTCCGGCGGACCGCTTTGTCTGCGCCTATATCAGTTATGCCGCCGAGGACGGGATCTATGGCCACGGCGGCGAAGCCGTTCTGCTGAATGGCAAGGTCGTCGGATCCATCGCTTCCGTGGCCTTTGGTCCCACTGTCTCGCGTGTACTGGCCTTTGCCTATGTATCGCCTTCCGCGGCAACCCCTGGCACCGCGCTGGAGGTCGTCGTTCATGGCAAACCCCGCCCCGCAAGGGTGCTGGCAGATCCTGTCTACGATCCCCAAAGCCTGCGGCCCCGCACCGATGCATTGGAGATGGCGGAGGTTTGAGTTTCGGGTTTCTCTGTTTTGAAAATACTCATTTGCGACATCTCCGCTTCGCCCCCGGCGATGCACATCGGGAGAACCGCTGGAATTTGAGTATTTGGGAAACAGAGAAACCCAAGGGGAGAAAGACATGACAGTGCCAAGCAGGATGAATGCCATGGTCACCATGCGTCACGGCGACGTGGACGCGATGGTCTGGCACGAAGATTGGACGGTGCCGGTGCCCGCCTTGGGTGAAGTTCTGATCAAGGTGGGCGCCTGCGGGCTGAACAACACCGATGTGAACACGCGCTCTGGCTGGTATTCAAAGACGGTGACGGGTGCGACCGGTGCAACTGGCAATGACGCACCTGCGGATGCAGACCCGACCTGGGGTGGGGCGCCGATCACTTTTCCGCGCATCCAGGGCGCCGATGTATGCGGCACCATCGTAGCCACAGGGCCTGACGTCGCAGACGCGCGTATTGGCGAACGGGTTATTTCTGACAATTGGCTGCGCGATCCGGAGGCGCTCGAGGACAAGACCCGGACCGGGTACTACGGATCCGAGCGCGATGGAGGCTTTGCCGAGTACTGCACCATGCCCGCGCGCAACGCGCTGGCCGTCAAGAGCCCGCTGTCCGATGCGGAACTGGCAACGTTTTCCTGCTCTTATTCCACTGCAGAAGGGATGCTGGTGCGCGCGCGTGCCACCGCGGAGGACACGATCCTTGTCCCCGGCGCGTCGGGAGGCGTTGGCGGCGCAGTCGTACAACTGGCCAAGATGCGGGGCGCGCGGGTGATCGCGCTTGCGTCCGAGGCCAAGCATGAGGACGTGCGCGCGTTGGGCGCGGACCGGGTCCTGCCCCGTGCGCCCGATGATCTGGAGGCCGCTCTGGCCGACGAAAAGATCACCGTCCTGGCGGATGTCGTCGGTGGACCGTATTGGCCTCGGCTGCTGGAGACCCTCGAGCGCGGCGGGCGCTACACCTGTTCCGGTGCGATTGCCGGGCCCATGGTGGCGTTCGATCTGCGCACTTTCTACCTGCGGGATCTGACATTCACTGGCTCGACCATCATCGATCTCGACGTGATGCCCAACCTCATTCGTTATATCGAGGCAGGTGCCATCAAGCCCGCCCTCGCCGCGACATATCCCTTGCGGGAGTTGCACGCAGCACAGCGCGCCTTCATGGCAAAGACCCATACGGGCAACATCGTGGTTCAGCCGTGACAGGCCGGGGTGTGATCCCGTCGCACTGGGTTGGCTTCGCAGGGCGCCATTCGCCGACGATCACTGCACGTGTTGCAACGGGCTTTGCCCCCATGCCAGCGCTCGGGGTACGAAGATGAAGATCACCCGCGTCGCCCTGTACAAGACCCCCCTGCCATATGTTGACGGCGTTTACGCCTGGGGTGCGGGCAACCGCATCGAGGTGGCGCAGGCCAGCGTGATCGTGATCGACACGGACGCCGGGATCTCTGGCTGTGGCGAGTTCACGCCCTGCGGCGAAAACTACATGGTGGCCCATTCCGAAGGGGTCGAGGCCCTTGCCCGCCTCGTGGCGCCGCAGCTCATAGGCGAGGACCCGCGGCAAGTATCCCGCATCGAGGGGCTGCTGGACCATCTTGTACAGGGGCATGGCTATGCCAAGGCGCCCATTGACGCGGCCTGCTGGGACATTCTTGGCCAATCCACAGGCATGCCCGTCTGGATGCTGCTGGGTGGCAAACTGACCGATGGCGCGCCCATGTACCGCGTCGCGCCACAGCGGTCCCGCAAAGAGACCATCGCCGAGCTGGACCGCCACAGGGCCGCGGGCTACCGCCAATTCCAGATCAAGGTCGGCGCTGACTGGGCCTCTGACATCGACCGCATCAGGGCCGCGGTGCCTTTGCTGCGGCCCGGCGAGAAAGCCATGGCAGATGCCAACCAGGGCTGGCGTGTCGACAATGCCATCCGCGTGGCTCGGGCGACCCGGGACCTTGATTTCGTGCTCGAACAGCCCTGCCGAAGCTACGAAGAATGCCAGCAGGTGCGCCGCGTGGCCGAGCAGCCCATGAAGCTCGACGAATGCATCACCGGAATTCAGGCCGCGCAACGCATCGTGGCGGATCGCGGGGCCGAGATCTGCTGCCTCAAGGTGTCCAACCTTGGCGGATTGTCAAAGGCCCGGCGGGTCCGCGATTTCCTGATCGACAACCGGATCGCTGTGGTCTGCGAAGACACCTGGGGCGGCCAGATCACCAGCGCCGTGGTGGCGCATTTCGCGACCTCGACCCCGCTGGACTATCTGCAAAACACCACTGATCTGATGAACTACAACACGCGCAACACCGGCATCGGCGGACCAACCGTCGCCAAGGGCAAGCTTTACGCAACAGACACACCGGGACTTGGCGTGGTGCCGGATTACGACAGTCTGGGCCCACCGGTGGCAACCTACGGAGGGTCATGATGGCCGAAGCAAAAGCACAGACACTTGTGGATGACGACAGGACCCGGGTCACACGGTTCGACTTTGCCCCCGGAGATGAAACCGGCTGGCATGTGCATGGCATGGACTACGTGATCGTTGCGGTCACCGACTGCCACATGCGCCTTGAGGAGCCCGGCGGCACGGAACGTGTCGTGACGGTCAACGCCGGGCAGGCCTACAGCCGCGACGCCGGTGTTGCGCATAACGTCATCAACGCGGGCACGGCCCAGATGCGTTTCGTTGAAATCGAACTCAAGCCGCAAGGCTGAAGCGAACTGAAAGCCCGCCCATGAAGATCACATCCATAACCGTCTATCAGGCTGATCTGCCGCTGGAACACCCGTATTGGCTGTCCGGTGGGCGGCTGAAATTCCAGAGCCTCGACGCAACGCTGGTGAAGCTGGAAACCGATGACGGCCTCGTCGGATGGGGTGAAGGCACACCCTGGGGGCACACATATGTCCCTGCGCATGGACCGGGCATCCGCGCGGGGATTGAGACCATGGCGCGCTTTGTGCTTGGGCTTGATCCGCGCCGGGTGCTGGATGTGGAGCGCGCCATGGACATGGCACTGCCCGGGCATCTTTATGCGAAATCGCCGATCGACATGGCGTGCTGGGACATCGCGGGTCAGGCTGCGGGGCTGCCCATCGCCGATCTCATGGGCGGTGGCACGCGACGGCCCATCCCGATCGCATCCTCCGTGGGGGCAAAGACCGTGGAGGAGACCCGCGAGGTGCTGGCGCGCTACCGTGCGCGTGGCTATGTGGCGCATTCGGTCAAGATCGGCGGGGACGTGACACGGGACGTGGCCCGTATCAGAGACGTCGAGGCGCATCGGCCGGATGGCGAGATCCTGCTGTATGACGTGAATCGTGGCTGGTCGCGGCAACAGGCGCTGCGGGTCATGCAGGCCACTTCGGGTTTGCAGGTCATGTTCGAACAACCCTGCGAGACGCTGGATGACATCGCGGCGATCCGTCCGTTGCACGGCGCGCCCGTGAGCCTCGACGAGTGCCTCGTGACCTTGCCCGACGCCTGCCGGGCGGCGCGCGATGGATTGGCAGAGGTGTTCGGCATCAAGCTGAACCGCGTGGGCGGGCTGACCAAGGCGGCGCGGATCCGCGACGTGGCGCTGGCGCATGGGATCGACATGTTCGTCATGGCGACGGGCGGATCGGTGTTGGCCGACACAGAAGCGCTGCATCTGGCGGCCACGATCCCCGATGCAGCCTGCCATGCGGTCTGGGCGTGTCAGGACATGATCACGGCCGAGATCGCCCATGGCGCGGGACCGCGCGCGACACAGGGACACCTCACTCTGACTGAGGCACCCGGGCTGGGCGTACACCCCGACGAAACCGCACTCACAAAAGTGGCCCGCTATGCTGCCTGATGTCACAAACGATAGGATCCTGGCCAGTGCCGGAATTTTTCGAAAATTCCGGACCGGTTTCTTTGAAAGAAACCGGCTTGTGGAGTGCGCGTCATGAAGATCACCGGTTTGCGCCTCTGGCATGTGCCGCTGACCAGCCACACGACCTATCACATGGCCGCAGGCAAGACCTGCGCCACCGTGGAAACCGTGATCCTCGCACTGGACACGGACACAGGCCATTGCGGCTGGGGCGAGGTCTGTCCGATCCCGCACTACCTGCCCGCCTACGCGCGCGGCGTGGCCCCGGCCCTGGCCGAGCTTTGGCCGGTTCTGCAAGGGGCCGACCCACTGGGGGCAGAGGCGCTCGTTGCGCGTTGCGCGGCCCATTTGCCCGGCCATCTTTATGCCCGTTCCGCTTTGGACATCGCACTGTGGGATTTGACGGGACAGGCCGCGGGCCTGCCACTTTATGCACTGCTGGGGGGCAAACGGCAGGTCGATCTGCCGCTCTATCATTCCATCACCAGCGTCGCGCCCGATACCATGGTCGAGATCGCGCAGGCCGCGCAGGCCAAGGGCATCACGCAGTTCCAGGTCAAACTGGGAGCCGGAGGAGACTGGCAAACCGATGTGGCGCGCCTGTCCAAGGTGCGCGCAGCGGTGGGTGACGGCCCGCTGGTCTACGGCGACTGGAACTGCGGCGCCGACCGCCTGACAGCCACCCGCGTGGCCCGGGCGGTGGCGCATCTGGACATCATGATCGAGCAGCCCTGCCCCACGCTGGCCGATTGCGCCGCCGTACGCGCTGCCTCCGGCCTGCCGATGAAGCTGGACGAATTGGCATGGGACAGCGCCAGCCTGCTGGAGGCCCACCGCCTCGGCATTCTTGATGCGGTTGCGCTGAAGCTGTCGAAATTCGGCGGCCTTTCCGCCCTTCGGCGCGCGCGCGATCTGTGCGAGCATCTGGGCGCGCGCATGTGCATCGAATGCACCTGGGGCTCTGACGTGGTCACCGCCGCGGCGCTGCACCTTGCCGCGGCCACCGACCCGCAGCTTTTGCTCAACACCTGTGACCTGTCGGGCTATGTGGCCCCGCGGATCGCACCCGATGCGCCGGTGCGTCGAGACGGCCGGATTGTCCCGCCCGAAGGCCCCGGCCTTGGCATAACCCCGGACCTTGCGCTGCTCGGAGAGCCCGACTTGACCCTGACCAGCGCACGAATGGCCGCCTGACACACCGACAGCCGCCGACCTGCATATCGCCCCAACCGCCGCCACAAGACCCCGGCACCACACCGCCCGTCCAAAGGAGCCTCCGCCATGAACCTCGTCTCCACCCAAGCGCAATGGGCCGCCCGTGCAAGGGCTGTGCTGCCCGCTGGCGGGTTTGGCAACTTTGACCCCGGCGCCGTGATCGCAAAGGGCCAGGGATCCCGCGTCTGGGACGAAGACGGCAACGCCTATGTCGACTACCTGATCGGCTCCGGCCCCATGCTTCTGGGCCATTCCCACCCCGAAGTGCTGGAGGCCGTCTACCAGCAGCTCCCCCTGGGTCAGACCTTCTTTGCCAACAATGCCCGCGGCATCGAACTGGCCGAAGAGATCTGCCGCGCCCTGCCCTGTGCCGACCAGCTGCGCTATGTCTCGACGGGTGGCGAGGCGGACATGTACGCCATGCGCCTTGCACGCGCGGCCACCGGTCGCCCGCGCATTCTGAAGTTCGAAGGCGGCTACCAC
>JBELMB010000009.1:0-60962 GCA_042088665.1 Sagittula sp. | reverse complement strand
AGGTAGGGGCCAAAGGACACGCCAAATGATGCCGGAGACCGCACCAAGCGAGATATCGCTGCGAGGATTTTCCGTGGTGGCGCGGCCTCCGCTCCCTTGAGTTATTCGAGCAGACCGATATTCACCAAAAGCTGCCGGTTGTTGGCGAACTGGTCGGCATAAAAGGCCTGAAACTCTGCCCGGCCCTGGTAGTCGATCACGTGTTTGGCCGCTGCCATGCCGTCGATGAAGGCCTGATTGGTGACCGCTTCGGCGCAAGCTGCCGACAGGGTGTCGATCACGTCTTCGGGTGTCCCGGCGGGTGCAACCAGACCGAACCAGACGGACAGTTGCACATCATGGCCAAGCTCTTTGAGCGTTGGCACGTCCGGCGCATCCGGACGGCGTTCATCGCCGAGGATCGCGAGCGCTTTCAGACCGCGGTTTGCCGCGGCGGAATAGAGGTCGGTGGACATGGTCGCGTCACCGCTCAATACGGCGGCAGCAGCCTTGGATCCGCCGCCCACGGGCAGGTATTTGATGTTCTCGATCCCGTATGCCTTGATGGCGGACATGGCCGCGATGAATGGCAGGAAACCGCGCGCGGGTCCTGCTCCGACGACGTCGCCTGCTTTGGCGGCAGCGATCAGGTCCTCCATGCTTTGGATCGGGCCTGCCGGATCAACCATCACCGCCGACGGTGTTTCGGTGACCTTGCAGATCGGTTCAAAGCTGGCTTCGCCATAAGGAAGCGGACGCAGATGCGGTTGAATCGTCAAGGTCGCGATCGGGTTGTAACCCAAGGTGTATCCATCCGCAGAGGCCGCGGCGAGTTGCGCCGTGCCAATCATGCCGCCAACACCCGCGACGTTTACAGGCACGTAGTTCGCGTCGTCACCGAGCGCCTTGACCATGGCGTTCATGAACAGACGCCCACCGGTGTCGGTGTTCGAGCCCGGGCCATAGGGAAAAATGACTTCGATGTTCTTTTCGGGGTAGTCCGCAAGCGCAGCGGTTCCCGAAATGGCAACCGCCACAGCCGTCAGAGCGGTCGTCAGTTTCTTATTCCTTCCTCCCATGGGGTCGGGCACGACGGCCGGTTTTGTTTTGAGTATGGGCAGGCGACCTGTCTTCGCGTTCCCGCGTCCATTTAATTTATGCGATTTCGCCGACCGGATGCAGAGCAAAGCAATCACTGCAGTGACTGTTGAGCCTGCGCCGAGACGCGCAGCGGTGGATATCTACTGGCCCACCAGTCAGTTTTCCCGTCTCGATCCAATCGAGGCCTGCCCCCCAAAGCCCCACAGACAATGGACCTTTCAGCCTGACAAGGCTCGGGACGAGGCGCGCGGTATCTGACGCCCCCATCTCCCGAGGCTCAGGCTTCGAGGGTTGGAAAGCCGTAAAGATGCGCGGGGTTATCGACCAATATCTTTTGTCGAAGGGGCGCATCGCATCCCCAGTCGTTCAGTTGACCGAGCAGGTCCCCATCATTCGGCATGACGCCAACATGCCGGACGTGTGGCCAGTCGGACCCCCAAAGAAGTCGTGACGGGTTGGCGGACAAGAGCGCTTGGGCCATTTCACCGATGTCCGAATACGGAAACCTGTCCAAACCACTGATCCGGTAGGGCCCTGTCAGTTTCACCCAGGCCTTGCCATCGGCAAAAGCGGCCAGAAACCGCTGAAATCCCGGGTCGCTGACGCCGTATCTGACGTTCGTGTAGCCCAGATGCCCAAAGACAACCGGCACATGCGAGGCCTCCAGAAGCGAGGAGATGTCCTCGAACGTCTCGACATGGGCGAGAAACTCGATGTGCCACCCGAGATCGGCAATACGCGCCGTGAAATCCAAAGCATCCTTCACCGATGGGAAGGTCATGCCACCACTGTCGACCACATTCACCCGAATGCCACGCGCGCCGGCTGCATGAAACGCCTCCAATTCGGCATCGGACACATCCTTGGTCACGGACACAACGGCACGAAGCCGGTCAGGCGCGGCTGCGGATACCGCCAGTGTCGCCGTGTTGTCCTCGGCATAGACACTTGGCTGAACGACAACGGCACGCTCGATCCCCAAGGCGCAGGCCGTGTTGTCGTAGTCACCGATCTCCAACGGTGGCGGTGTGTAGCTGCGATTGCCCACGTATCGATGTTCATGTCCCGCAGGAAACACATGAAAATGTGTGTCGCAGGCCGCCGCGGGCATCTCGAAACTTGGTTTGCGTGGCGCGTCATCCGGTGCGGCACAAAGAGGCGCGTCGCCGCTCTTTTGGGTCATGGCGTTTTACCTGTCTTCTGCGCGTTCAATCGTTGCCCTGCAGTGAAGGCCATCTGCGCAGCATCTTCAAGCACGTCGACAAGAAGGATGTTTCAAAGCCACCGCAGAGATTGGTGCTGGCGGCTGCTGGCACCAGCAGCCCAGTTCATCGCATCGTCCGGTTTGGGCACGTAAATATCTGTTTCCAGTCTTGAATGTCTTCCGGCGCGCATCCGGGCCGATATTTCTCCAAAGCAACGGCATTGAGCGTCCTGTCAATCCGGCGCAGCCCCCTGAACGTGGTTTTGCCTCGAAGATCTCACAGGGAAAGCACGCATTCCGCCATTTGCGGCGTAAACCGCGTTGAAACACGGCGCCGCGAGAGTTTGACCTGTCCAGCCCAATCGCCGCGTTGTCTCTGAAGGCCCTGAAAACTCGCCTGAAGAACCGCGATCACCGTTTGTCCCATCGAGAAAGGCCTGCGCGACGTCGCGTGCCGCCCTATGGGCGCGATCCAGAAGACGACCCGCAGCAAGCGAAGCCGACCTGCTAAGGCGATCTGGCACTGCGGGACCTTCGCGGGCAACGGCAGGAATTCTTTTTCCAACGAACGCGCTGTTCGACAAACGGGTGGTGTGCGCCTGACACAAGATGCACCATCCGCCCATGGCGCATTCCGGGCGCTCGTAAGACAGTCCGAGCGTCGGCTTTGCGGGACAAAGTGTGAATTCGCTGCGGCTGCGCCAATGGCCGCTTTAACAGTGTTAGGCTCTCATCACACTTTGATTGGCTCAGCACCATACAAGAAGTAGCGCGGTTGGTGGCCGCAGTCTTAATTAACCCTCGTGATCTGTAACCGGATTGATCATCAGCGATTACGATGAGCTATCTCAAAAAATTCAACAGATGGCGCTTTACCAAAGCTATCGACATACGCTTCACAGACATTTGTCCACTGAGAGTTTCTGTAAAAAGCCAAGACAATGGACTTCAGACCTTGATAGCCGACATTGAGATGCTGTTGGAACTCATGTTCGAAGTCCCCGCTGTTCATCTCCTCTCCGCCTTCCAATTTTTTATCCCAAATTTCAAAAATGTCATGTGCCTTTTCCAGTTGTTTAGGCCCCCAATCGTTTGACAAAACAAGAGCTTCCACAGGGTGCTTCTCGTAGTCGATTGTATGACCAAGTATTTCCACCTGATATTTCAGCTTATCAAGGCGCTCGATGATTTCACGTTCATTCATTTTGCTCACCCACGTTAATGGCTTTTGCAGAAAGGTCTGCCATTGCGTCTTGCACGTATGCTTGCAGTTTCTGCCATTCTTCCTGATTGGCTCCATCTTTAAGAGATGCGTTATACACATTAAGACTTCGTTGCGCGTCTCCCAGCGTCTTGCGCGCACCGCTTGCTGGCCCCGCTGCTGGCAATGAACTTAGCGCTGAATCGAACTCCTTCCGCAACTCATCAACCACCAAAGGTGGTTTGACCCCTCGCTGGTCAAGGCGATCTGGGGCGATGGCTCGAATGTGGTTTTGTGCTGTCTTCAATCGTTCAACCACAGCAGCTAGCTGGACTGTTGTCATCGCGGCATGGGCTTCCGAGCTTGATTTCCGAGCGCTTCCGGCTTGATGCAGTGATACAGCCATGCCAACCAGCGAAGCTATACTTCCAACGATTGTGATCCAAAGGGCATAGTCCATGACACGGTATATGCCTCTAAGTTACTGGTTCGCAATGACGTGTTGATTTCCGGATCGATTTAAATGGTTGGCTCCAGTATTAACGACGATCACCACAGAGCTTTAGTAACAGCGTTCGCTTACCCTTCGTCACAAACATCCGTCCTGAAAACCAGCCTTTCATGCGGTGTGCAGCATCAGTAACTTTGGGCTCACAGCCGTCATTTGACAATTTCGCTCAGGAATGTTGGGCTCTTTTCTGGTAACGTCTGCCATCAAGGACCTTGTGTTAGATGCAGAACGCCAGAGACAGGCAGAGGGCCTTGGGCGAACAAGCGGGGGAACCATGAGCACACACCAGATACTGATCTTCTGTGTTCTGGCGGCGACGATGGGGCTGTTCCTCTGGGGACGGTTTCGGCACGATGTGGTGGCTCTGACGGCATTGATGGCCTGCGTGGTTCTGGGTCTTGTTCCAGCGTCCGATGCCTTTGCAGGCTTTGGCCATCCGGCTGTCATCACGGTCGCCTGCGTGCTGATCCTCAGCCAGGGGCTTCAGAACACAGGGGCCGTGGATTGGCTCTCTCGCAGCGTGTTGCCGCGTGATGCTGGACGCTTGAGCAGCATGATGGCGCTGATGGGGCTGGGCGCTGCCCTGTCCGGTTTCATGAACAACGTGGGCGCGATGGCGCTCTTGATGCCGATTGCGGTGCAACTGTCGGAACGGTTGGACCTGTCACCGGGGCAAGTTCTGATGCCTTTGGCCTTTGGCACAATTCTTGGCGGCATGACGACCCTGATCGGCACGCCCCCCAACCTGATTGTCTCGGGGTTTCGGGCCGAGGCCGGGCTTGGCCATTTCGCGATCTTCGACTTTGCGCCTGTTGGTGTGGCGGTTGCGATTGCGGGCGTGATCTTTGTCGCCCTGATCGGCTGGCGGCTGGTGCCCGCGCGCAAGTCCAAGGCAGGCACGGGGTTCGACACCGCCGCCTACTTCACCGAATTGCGCGTGCCGGAAAGCAGCAAGGCCGTCGGCCTGACCTTGCGGGCCTTCGAGCGCGAGATTGAAGACAGCGATGTGCAGATCGTCGGTCTGATCCGAAACGATGTCCATCTGACCGCGCCGCATGGTGGCAGACACATTCGCGCGGATGACGTTCTGGTGCTCGAAGCGGAGGTCGACGCGCTGGCGGAGGCGCTCTCGGTTTTCGGGATCAAGCTGGAACAGTCCATCGTCGACACCGAAAAGACCGGCGCTGAGACACCGCGTGATAAGACTGCGCCAAAGACCAGTCCGGAAACCACTCCGAAAACCGAGCAAAAGACCGGCGACGAGGAACCGCCAGACACCGAGGATAGCGACAGTCCCGAGAGTAGGGACACGAGCGATATCGTGTTGCGCGAACTGGCCGTCCTGCCGGGGGCGAGCGTGGTCGGGCGCTCGGCCAAGGACATGCATCTGCGGGCGCGATACGGGCTGAACCTGCTGGCGGTGTCGCGCGAGGGGCATCCACCGCGTTCTGGCCTGCGCACCATCGCCTGGAAATCAGGGGATCTGTTGCTGGTGCAGGGACCCGCCGAGGCTGTGTCTGCGTTCATCAATGACACTGGCTGCGTGCCTCTTGGCGCGCGCGATCTGCGCATTCCGGACAAACGCATGGCCATGCTGGCCGCTGCGAACATGCTGGGGGCCATCGCATTGGTGACGCTGGGCCTGCTTCCGGCGGCTGCCGCCTTTGCCTTGGGTGTGCTTGCGACAATGGTGATGCGCACGGTGCCTTTGCGGCAGATCTATACCTCGATCGACTGGCCGGTAATTGTCCTGTTGGCTGCGCTGATCCCGGTGGCCGGCGCAATGCAGGCTACGGGCGCTGCCGAACTGCTTGCGCGGTTTCTTGTCGACACGGTTGCGCAGGGCAATGCAGTTGCGGCGCTGGTGGTGGTGTTGGTCACCACGATGTTCCTGTCGGATGTCATGAACAACGCGGCAACCGCTGCTGTTCTGTGCCCGATAGCGCTTGGGATATCGGCGACTTTGGATGTCAATCCTGACAGCTTTCTCATGGCCGTCGCGATCGGCGCGTCCTGCGCGTTTCTGACCCCGATCGGCCACCAGAACAATACCCTCATCCTCGGGCCGGGTGGGTTCCGCTTTGGCGACTACTGGAAACTCGGCCTGCCGCTGGAGATCCTTGTCGTTCTCATCAGTGTGCCGCTGTTGCTGTTTGTCTGGCCATTGTGATCCAAGGACGCGGCGCGCGGCGATTGACCGACACCGCGCGCCTCTGGACGATCAGGCCTGCGCGCTTTTTGTATGGATCCCATGATCCGGGTTCAGCCCGCCCCCAAGGCAACAAAGACTGGCGCGACCATACGGGGACTGTCGCGTGACAACAAAAGCTTTGGGGTTAGCACTGGTCGAGCAACCTGTGCGCGGCGCGCGCAATCCGGCAGGCCCTTCGCGGCGCACTGAAGAGGCCAGCGGCACGGGCATCACACGTGCGAAGTGGACGTGCCAAGTGGTCAAGCCGCGCCCACCTGTTTTGCGAGGCGAATGGCCTTGGCCCGAATCCAGTCGTGAAGCGGCGATGTGTTGAGACGCGCTGGCCAATACATGTTGATGTGCACGTCCGCCTGAACCGGACAGGGACAGATGTGAAGCCCTTCGGCAAACTGCCGCGCAATCTTTGACGGCATTGCGACAACAAGATCCGTGTCGGGAATGAACAGCCTGACGTCTTCGGGTTCCGGGGTACTGACGACAACATTGATGTCCAGGCCGCGTGCGTTCAATGCCCGCCGGTATAGCGGTTGCCAGGACTGACCGTAGTGAATGAGCAGATGCGAGGCGGATGCAAAGTCCGCCACTGTGATCGCCTCTTTGGCAAGAGGGTTCGCTTTGTCCATCAGGCAAACATAGGGGTCGCTGAACAGGGACCTGCCAAAGATCCCGCTCTCTTCAACGGCTATGGGCGAGAACGCGATATCCGCGCGCCCGGACAAAAGCTGCTCCCCCGCGCGCGCGTAACCCGTTATCATTTCTATCGAAACGCCGGGGGCTTCGTGCCTGAGTTCCTGCACGATCCGTGGCATCAGGACCGACCGAGACAGATAGGTCGCGGAAATGGTCACAGAGGCCTCGGCTTCGCCGGGACTGAAATCTGCTGGCAAGGCAACCTGTTCGATTTCACTCAGGATGGTCTGGGCTGCGTTGACGATTTCTGCGCATCGCTGTGTTGGCCAGATCCGGTTCCCCTGACGAACGAACAGCGGGTCGGCAAAGACGGTTCTGAGCCTGCCAATCGTGTAGCTGACCGTCGCCTGTTTGACGTTCAGCTCTTCGGCCGCCGCGGTGAAGGAATTCAGACGAAAGACAAGCCGCAGGGTGTTCAGGGCCCCGAGATCCACGCCCTTCAGTCGATCATCGAACATGGTGCCCTCCCCTGATGTTGGTCATAGAGCTTCTCTATGGCATATATCAAGGCCGCGGGATTGGTCTATGGGTCCTCCTGTGCGACCGTCACAGCGTATTCAGCGCGACAGGAAGGCCATCATGGGAAAATTTGTCATCGCCCCGCACATGCGGCTGCATGAGTGGATTGCAGTCGAAAAGGGCTACTTCGACGATGCCGGTCTGGACTATACTCTGGAGGACCAATTGTTGTCCGCGTCGGGGAACAGACACGATCTGGGCGATCGCGTTGGGGCCTATCAGACCTTTGAAAAAGGGCGCACAAGCGATGTCAGTTCGGCCTGCCATTGGACCGTGAATGTCGCGGCGGCCTCGGGCCATGGAAAGCTGTATGCGAACGCCTATTCGGTGTCGCCTTGCGGGATCTTCGTGCCTGCGGATTCGCAGATCAAACGACCAGAGGACCTTGCGAACGTCCCGATTTCTGTCGGCTACCAGTCGGGCAGTCACTATTCGACCATTCAGGCGCTGGAGCCGTTCCTATCGAGTGACGAAATCAACCTCTCCTTTGCCGATGGCCTTTTGTTCAAACGCATGGAGAACATGATCGACGGCAATATTGCCGCCGTAAGCCTGTTCAGCGGGCCGTATTACTTCATGGAGCAATTGGGCTTTCGAAAGGTGCTCGACACATCCTTCATGATGGCGGCCATGGTTGCCGAGGACGCTGATCTGGGTGACGTGGAAAAATACTTCGCGGCTTTGCGCAAGGCGCAAAAGGACATCGACCTGCGGCCGGAGCTCTACACGCATTACTACAGAAACGAATTCCCGGAGCGTTTCCGCGAGACAATGGATACGCGGCTCTTTGGTCCCGGCGAAAGGGTCGTGTTCGAACCATATTCGCGCGAGATTTTCGACGAATCCCGGGAATGGATCGCCGAGCATCAGATCTTCGAAGAGGGTCTGGGCGAATTGCCCTACGAGGATGCCATCGTGGTTCCGTCGATGGTGGAACCCACCGCGTAAGCCCGAGCAAATGCGCAGTGCCCGCAACCCTATGCAGGTTTTCGGGCGGCGCTCTGCCCGCCCAAGGCAAAACTGAGGCGCAACACTTCCTTGATGTGTGCCAGCGTCACCAGATCACTGCCTTGTCTACGGCGGGCCGGGCGACTGCGGAAAGCCCGCGATCCGTATGGACACTCCGGTTTGGGGCGTGATGCGCTGGTGTGGTGTGTCTTGCCGCTTGGACAACACCAAAGGGCCTTCCTGTTCGACAGCGCGCAGGCCTCAACAGTCACTTTCCGCTTGCCCTTGAAGCGCAAGCATCGATCAAGGATATCGGTCCCAAGCGGGTGACAGGTTGCTTCTGGCGTGCCCAGACGCGCCGCGGTCCTTCGGGCCCATATTGGCCGGCGGGGCGCTTGATATGGCAGCCTTCGCCGCCAGTTGCCAAGCGCCCCAGCGCGTTGGCAGCGCCGACCTGTCGGGCTTGCCACCGGTTCCAGAACATCCGGCATCAGCATCCACCCCGGACCGAAGCGCGCAAGTCTGCCGCCACTCGGACCCCGTCAAGTTTGCCGAAAACCGCCAGAAAAAACCGAGCGACGGCCCTGCGAAAGCGCGTGCACCGCTCAGAGCACTCACCCCATGAGTGCGAGAAACCGCAAGGCGACACGCACGAGATGTGACGCGCCGTTAACCTCTAGACTGATGAAACATTTTGCACCACTGTTCAAATTGTGCATTTTCATGGCATGTTCCGGATTTTGTTAACTTGGAACGGATCGAAAGACAACGAATTGGTGGCCTCGGTTCCTGCTCCAGCGAACCAATGGCGCCATACAATCAATAGAAATGGGGAGATACCAACCATGCGTTTTAGAAGTTTGGCCGCTGCGGCCCTGATCGCATCAGGCGTGCTTGCGGGCGTGATGCCTGCGACCGCGCAAACCGCCGGGGGGACGTTTGTCTATATCGTTCAGCCAGAGCCGCCCTCGCTGGCCTCCTATCTGTCCACCTCTGGTCCAATCGGCTTGGTCGCACCCAAGATCTACGACGGACTGTTCGACTATGACAACGATCTCAACATCGTGCCGGCGCTGGCCGAAGGCTATGAGATCAGCGAAGACGGCAAGACCGTCACCTTCACCCTGCGCAAGGGCGTGAAGTGGCATGACGGCGAGGATTTCACCTCCGAGGACGTGCAGTTCACCGTCATGGACGTGCTGAAAGTCGTGCACCCGCGTGGACCGAACTCGTTCCGCGAAGTCGTGTCGATCGACACACCTGACGACCACACGGCCGTCTTCAACCTTGCCAACCCCGCCCCCTACATGATGCGCGCCCTGTCTGGCTACGAAAGCCCGATCGTGCCCAAGCACTTGCTGGATGGCGAAGACCTGCGCAGCGCAGATCTGGTGAACAACCCTGTCGGCACCGGCGCGTTCAAGTTCGTCGAGTGGAAAAAGGGCCAGTACATTCGTCTCGACAAGAACGAAGACTACTGGAAGCCCGGCCTGCCTTACCTTGACCGTGTTGTCGGCCGGTTCATCCCGGACGCCTCGACCCGGACGGCCGCGATGGAAAACGGCGAAGTTCTGTACGGTGCCTATGGCGCGATCCCGAACATCGACGCCGTGCGTCTGCGCGAGATGGACGAGTTCGGTGTGACCACCGATGGCTATTCGATGATCAACCCGATGGCCTTGATGGAGTTCAACACCACCAAGCCGCCGTTTGACAACCCTGCCATGCGCAAGGCGATGTCTCTGGTCGTCGACCGTGAGTTCCTGATCGAAAACATCTGGTTCGGCTACGGCAACGCGGCCACGAGCGCCCTGTCCAGCAACTTTGCTGCGACCGGTCTCTATGCCGAGGGCCTGCCCAACTACCCCGCCGGTGGTGACACCGACGCGGCGATTGCGGTTCTGGACGAAGCCGGCCTCATGCCCGACGCCAACGGCGTGCGTGCGTCCTTTACGCTCGACCTGATCCCCTACGGCGAAGACTGGCGCCGCGCGGGTGAGTACATGAAGCAGGCACTGGCCCCTCTCGGTGTCGAAGTGGAACTGCGTTACGAAGACGTGCCGACATGGATCAAGCGTGTCTATGGCGACTACGACTTCGACATGAACATCAACTACTTCTACCAGTTGTCTGACCCGGTTCTGGGCGTTCACCGCCACTACGGCACCGACCAGATCCGTCAGGGCACGGCCTTTGTGAACTCGTCGCGCTACTCCAACCCTGATCTCGATGTTCTTCTGAACTCGGGCGCTCAGGAGCCGGATGCAGCCGCACGCGCCGCGACCTATGGCGACATCCAGAAGATCCTTGCCGACGACCTGCCAGTCGCCAACATCTTCGAGATGGAGTTCCTGACAGTCTACAACGAGAAGCTCAAGGATCACGCGACCTCTGCGCTGGGGGCCTATGGTCCGTTTGACGGCGCATGGATCGAACAGTGATCTGACCGCCTCTGGCACCGGCCCTCAAAGGGCCGGTGCACCTGATTTTCAAGACATTTCTGGGGATTAACGCCTTGTCTCACTTCGCGCGGCGGATGCGCTACGTCGGAAAACGATTGCTGCAGGCGATACCGATCGTCCTAGCCATCGTTATTCTGAACTTCTTTTTGCTGCAACTTGCCGAAGGCGATGCGGTCGATGTGCTCGCCGGAGAGGCGGGCTCTGCAACGCCGGAATACATGGCGGAACTCAGAGCCAAGTTTGGCCTCGACCAGCCGCTTGGCGTACAGCTGGTGGTCTATCTCAAGAATGTCGCGCTGCTGGACCTTGGGTATTCGTTTCGCCACGAAATGCCGGTCAGCCAGTTGATCATGGACCGTGTCGTGCCGACCGTGCTGCTGATGGTGGCCACCATCACGCTGGCCGTTGGCTTTGGCATCCTGCTGGGGCTGATCGCCGCGATGGGCCTGAACACATGGCGCGATACGGCAATCTCGATCTTTGCCCTCATCACATATGCAACGCCGCTGTTCTGGGTGGGCTTGATGCTGATTGTGGTGTTCTCACTGAACCTCGGCTGGTTTCCGACCTCCGGGATGGAAAACTTCGCAATGTTCTATGAAGGCTGGGACCGCGTCTGGGACATCGCGCACCATCTGGTGCTGCCCACGATCACGCTCTCGCTGTTCTATCTGGCACTCTACACCCGTCTCATGCGGGCTTCGATGCTGGAGCAGGCGGGGCAAGACTACGTGACCACGGCCCGCGCCAAGGGCGTGACGGAGAACCGGATCATGTTTGTCCATGTGCTGCGCAATGCGCTGCTGCCGGTGGTCACCATGGCCGGTGTGCAGGTCGGCGCATTGATCGGCGGATCGGTGATCGTCGAGTCGGTCTTTGCCTGGCCGGGTCTGGGCATGTTGGCATTCGAGGCGCTGTTTTCGCGCGATTTGAACCTGCTGTTGGGCATCTTCCTGCTCTCGGCGCTGTTGGTTGTAGCCGTGAACCTGGTGGTCGATATCGTGTATTCCTCGCTCGACCCGCGCATCGAGGTGGGTTGAATGAAGTTCTGGAAATTGTTTGCCCGCAATCGCGGGGCCGTGATCGGCATGGTCATCCTTGTGTTGGTCACGTTTCTGGCGACGACCGCATCGCTGTTCTTTCCCGAGGACCCCTTTGCCCTCGTTGGCAAATCAATGTCGGCTCCGGGTCAGAACGGCTATCTTCTGGGCAGCGACTCGCTGGGCAGGGACGTGGCGGCCGGGATCGCTCATGGCGCCAAGACGTCCCTGCTGATCGGTCTGCTGGCCACGCTTGTGGCGGTCTGCGTCGGCATCGTGATGGGCGCTCTGGCGGGCTATTACGGTGGCATCATCGACAACCTTCTGATGCGCGTCACGGAGATGTTTCAGACCATCCCGTCCTTCATCTTTGCCATCCTGCTGGTCGCCATCATGAAGCCCTCGATCGAAAGCATCGTGATCGCGATTGCTGTTGTATCCTGGCCCGCGGTCGCGCGCCTTGTGCGGGGCGAATTCCTGTCCCTGCGCAACCGCGAATTCGTGCAGGCCTGTCATACACTGGGCATGTCGGACACACGCATCATCCTCGGGGAAATCCTGCCCAACTGCCTGTCGCCGATCATCGTCATCGGCTCGCTGATGGTGGCCACGGCCATCCTGATCGAAAGCGGTCTGGCCTTCCTCGGACTGGGCGATCCCAACATCATGAGCTGGGGCTTTCAGATCGGTGCCGGGCGGACGCTGCTGCGCTCGGCCTGGTGGGTCTGTACATTCCCGGGCATCGCCATCTTGCTGACGGTGCTGGCCATCAACCTCGTGGGCGAAGGCATCAATGACGCCCTCAACCCCCGCCTGAGGGAGCGCACATGACCCGTCTGCTTGACATCACCGACCTGCACATCGCCCTGCCCGCAGACAGCCAGCGGCCCTATGCGGTGCAATCCATGTCGCTGCATCTCGATCCCAACGAGATCGTCTGCGTGGTGGGCGAAAGCGGGTCCGGCAAATCCCTGACCGCGCGCGCGATCATGGGTCTCTTGCCGAAACCGCATGTGCATATTGCCAAGGGCAGCGTGTTGTTCAATGGCGAGGATCTGGCGCAGGCGCCGGATGACCGTCTGCGCGCGCTGCGCGGATCCGAAATCTCGATGATCTTTCAGGAGCCGATGACCGCGCTGAACCCGGTGATGACCATCGGCGTTCAGATCGACGAGGTCTTCCGCTTTCACAACAAGATGTCCGGTCGGGAACGGCGCGCCCGCGCGCTGGAATTGCTGCGCGACGTGCAATTGCCGGATCCCGAACAGACCCTGCGGGCCTATCCACACGAACTGTCCGGGGGGCAACGCCAGCGGGCGATGATCGCCATGGCGCTGGCCCTTGAGCCGCAGATCCTGATCGCCGATGAGCCGACAACGGCGCTGGACGTGACGACACAAGCGCAGGTTCTCAAGCTGATCAAGGACATGCAGGAAAGCCACGGCACCGGGGTGCTGTTCATCACACATGACTTTGGCGTGGTGGCGGATATCGCGGATCGGGTTTGTGTGATGCAGAACGGGCTGGTGGTGGAAACCGGCACGACCGACCAGGTGTTGCGCTCTCCGACGCATCCCTACACGCAGGGCCTGATTGCCGCGGTGCCGGATCTGGTTCCGCGCAAGGCCCGCGCGCGCTCTGACGATATCGTCTTGCGGGTGAATGCGCTGGAAAAGACCTATCGCAGTGGCGGTGGCCTGTTCGGAGGTGCGGGCCGTGTTGTCCACGCCGCCAATGACGTGACCTTTGACCTGGCGCGCGGTGAAACACTTGGGATCGTGGGCGAAAGCGGATCGGGCAAATCCACGGTGGCGCGCTGCGTCGTGCGGCTCAACGATGCCGAAGCCGGTGAGATCATGCTGGGCGACACCGATTTGCGCCCCCTTGGCCGGGCCGAGATGCGCCCGCACCGGTCCAAGATCCAGATGGTCTTTCAGGATCCGTTTGCCTCGCTGAACCCCCGCACGCGGGTTGGCAAGATCATTGCGCAAGGCCCGATGATGTATGGTGTCAGTGCAGAGGAGGCGCGGCAGCGGACGGTCGATCTTTTGGACATCGTCGGTCTGGACGCGGGCGCTTATGAACGGTTCCCGCATGAATTCTCGGGCGGGCAGCGCCAGCGTATCGGCATCGCCCGCGCGCTCGCGCTTGAGCCAGAGATCCTCGTGGCCGATGAACCGGTCTCGGCGCTCGATGTCTCCATTCAGGCGCAGATTCTGGACCTGCTGGACGACATCCGCGAACGGATGAACCTGTCGATGATCTTTATCACCCATGATCTGCGGGTCGCGGCGCAGGTCTGTGACCGGATCGCCGTGATGCAGCGCGGTCAGGTCATCGAGGTCGGCCCGACGGCAGAATTGTTTGCCGCGCCAAAGGCCGAATACACGCGGCAACTTCTGTCGGCTGTGCCGGGCAAGGACTACTTCACGCAGGATGCACCTGCACTGGCACCGGCATCATGAGTTTTGACGCTGAGGCCCCCTACCCTTCCCTGACGGATCTGACAGCCGCCTATCATGCGGGAACCGCCAAACCATCGGCCGTGACCCG
The DNA here is from genome assembly GCA_042088665.1 of Sagittula sp. Lineage (GTDB taxonomy): Bacteria > Pseudomonadota > Alphaproteobacteria > Rhodobacterales > Rhodobacteraceae > JBELMB01. The sequence continues at coordinate 46,542 of JBELMB010000009.1, read as the reverse complement.
CGCGCATCTGGACCGCATCGCGAGGCTCGATCCTCAGATCGGGGCCTATCAGGCCGTCTACGCCGAAGAGGCCATGATGCAGGCCGAGGCAGCGGACCGCATGATCGCGTCCGGTCAGTCCCTTGGCCCGTTTCACGGCATTCCCTTCGGTCTCAAGGATCTGTTCCATGTGAAAGGGCGCGTCACGACCGGCGGATCAAAGGCCATGTCGGACCGCATCTCGCCTGTCACCGGCACACTGGCGCAACGGCTGATGGCAGCGGGCGGGATCATACTGGGCAAGACCAAGACCGTGGAATGCGCATTGGGGGGCTGGGGCACCAACCAGCACATGGGCACGCCGCGCAATCCGTGGGATATGGAGGATCACCGCATCCCCGGGGGGTCATCATCGGGCACAGGCGCGGGTGTGGCCAGCGGATTGGCGGTCTGCGGCGTGGGCAGCGACACGGGCGGTTCCGTGCGCCTGCCCGCCGGGTTCTGCGGTCTCGTCGGGCTGAAAGTCACCGAAGGGCGGTTGCCGAATGACGGCATCCAGCCCCTGTCACATACATTGGACACGCCCGGCCCCTTGGCACGGTCGGTTGCGGATGCAGCTGTGATGTTCCTCGCAATGGACGGCGCCTCTGGTGCCGAGATCGCACGCGATCATGCCCAGGGCACGGGACTGTTTTCCGGGTTTGCCCGAGGCGTCAAAGGCTTGCGACTGGGCGTCCTCAGCGATAGCGAACGCGCGGAATGCACCGAGGATGTGCTGGCCGCCTATGATGCGGCGCTGGATGCCTTGCAAGGCCTCGGCGCCGAGCTGGACGTCTTTGAGGCGCAGGCCAGCTATGCAGATCTAACCGCCGATTGCGGCACGCTCATTGCCACCGAGGGCTGGTATCACCACGGCCAATTATACGCACGGACCGATGTCCCCCTGGATGAGGACGTGCGTTCGCGAATGACCATGGGCCGCGACGTCACTGCCGCGCATTACATGGCGCTGTTGCACGCGCGAGACGCCGGGCGTCACGAATACCTGCGGCGCATGACGGGGTTTGACGCCCTGCTGACGCCGTCGATGACGACCACGGCGCCACGTCTGTCAGAGGTCGATCAGGCCGTCGCCCCCAGCCACTTTACCCGCCACGCGAACTACTTTGGCCTCTGTGCCGTATCCGTTCCCTCTGGCTTGTCGGCTTCGGGTCTGCCAACCTCCTTGCAGATTATCGCCCGGCCAAACGCCGAGGCGGAGGCGCTGGGCATCGCGGCAGCCTATGAGACGGCGCGCCCCGGGATGACCTACCCAACGCTGTGAACGATCCGGGAGATCGAGCATGTCCGAAAGTTCCAGGCCTGTGACGCGGATCACCTCCAGCCACTGGGGGGCGTTCGAAGTAGATGTCGAAGACGGCCGCATCGTCGCAACGCGCCCTTTTGCGCGCGATCCCGCCCCCTCGACGATACCCGATGTCCTGCCGGAGGCGGTCTATCACAGGTCGCGCGTCGCACAGCCCTCTGTTCGCCGCGGCTGGCTGGACAGCCGGGACCGGACCGGGCGCGGCACGGATGCCTTTGTTGCCGTGCCATGGGACGAAGCCATTGACATGGCCGCGCAGGAAATGACCCGTGTGCGCGATGCTCATGGCAATGAGGCGATCTATGGCGGCTCCTATGGCTGGGCGTCAGCGGGCCGCTTTCACCACGCGCAAAGCCAGGTCCACCGCTTTCTCAATTGCATCGGCGGCTACGTCTCATCCTTTGGCAGTTATTCGACGGGCTGCGCGCAGGCGATCATCCCGCATGTCTTTGGTACGCTCTTCCATCACCTGGTCTACGAGTACCAGGATGGCTGGCAGACGATCCATGACCATACCGAAACGCTGGTGATGTTCGGCGGGATCAATCCCAAGAATGCACAGGTCAGCATGGGCGGCATGACAGAGCATGACACCGGCTCGTGGCTGTCACGCTTTGTCGACAAGGGCATGCACTGCGTCAACATTGGGCCGCAACGGACCGATGCGCCCGAAGGCTGCGACTGGTTGTCGGTGCGCCCGGGCTCTGACACCGCATTGATGCTGGCGCTGGCCTATGTGATCGAAACCGAAGGCCTGAGCGACAAGGCGTTTCTGGCCCGCTGCACCACAGGGTTCGAGAGGTTCCGCCCCTACCTGTTGGGTGAGACCGACGGGCAACCCAAATCCCCCGAATGGGCGGCGCCGCTATGCGGGGCCTCCGTGATGGCGATCCGCGATCTTGCGCGACGGATGGCCACCACGCGCACGATGATCACGGTGGCCTGGTCGCTGCAGCGCGCGCAACACGGCGAACAGCCCTATTGGATGTCCGCCGTACTGGCGGCGATGATCGGCCAGATCGGTCTTCCCGGCTGCGGCGTCGGTTATGGCTTTGGCGCCATTGGCGGGGTCGGAAAACGGTTTGAACGGATGGGCGGCATGACCTTTCCGCAAGGGCACAACCCGGTGCAAAAGGTCATTCCCGTCGCGCGGGTTGCGGATATGCTGCGCAATCCCGGTCAGTCTTACGATTTCAACGGCACGCGCGACACTTATGCCGACATCCGCCTCGTCTATTGGGCGGGCGGCAACCCCTACCACCATCATCAGGATCTCAATGCGCTTCACGATGCATGGCAAAAGCCCGAAACGATTATCGTGAACGAACCATGGTGGACCCCCACCGCGAAGCGCGCTGATATCGTCTTTCCGGCCACGACACCCTATGAACGTGAGGACATCGCGCGCAGCCATCTGGATGATTACCTGTTCCACATGCCGCAGTTGATCGACCCGGTCGGGGAGGCGCGCGACGACTATGACATCTTTGCCGGCCTTGCAGAGCGGATGGGCGTCACACAGGCCTTTACCGAAGGGCGCAGCAGCACGGAATGGATTGCCCACCTCTATGCGGACTACGTCGAACGCGCAGCGGGCGACGGCATCGAAGTGCCGCCCCTTGAAAAGCTGAAGCAAGACAACTGGATGCATCTGCCGATCCGCGTCGACAGCCCGAACCGCGGCTATTTCGCGCCGTTCCGCGAAGATCCCGAGGCCTTCCCCCTGGGGACACCTTCGGGGCGGCTTGAGATCTATTCCGAGACCATCGCGGGCTTTGACTATGACGACTGCCCGGGCCATCCGGTCTGGTTACCACCAGAGGAGTGGCTGGGCACCGCAACCGCGGCCGCGCCGCTGCATCTGGTATCGCCGCAACCGGGGGACAAACTGCACAGCCAGTTCGAAAGCGCCCTTGCCGATCTTCCGGACAACCGGCCCGAACGCCTCGTGATGCATCCGTCCGACGCCGCCAAGCGGGGCGTGGTCACAGGCGAAATCGTCAAGGTTTTCAATGCCAGAGGCGCCTGCCGGGCACGGGCCATGATCTCGGACGATATTCGACCCGGCGTGGTCGCCTTGCCAACCGGCGCGTGGTTTGGCGATCCGACGGAGCCGATCGATCCCCACGGCAACCCCAACGTGCTGACCCGCGACATCGGCACATCCCGTCTTGGCCAAGGTTGCAGCGCACATACGTCACTGGTCGACGTGGCCAAGTTCGCGGAATAGGTGCGGCGCGAAGATCAATGACCGTATCTGTGACGGCGGTACCGAACACACCCTCTGGATGCTTTTCACGAAATGTCAGGATCTTTTCTGGCAACCAAAAGCCTGCCAACTCTGTAGGCACCGTAATCCCAAGTGTCCCCCAAAGTGGCTGCTTTCCTGACGTAAGATCACTCAGGCCTTGGGCCCTATCCTGGATCTTTTGGGCTGCAACATGAGCCTGCATGCCTGCTTGGGTCAGAGCAAAGCGTCGTGTCGTGCGGGTCGCCAGCGATATGCCCGGTTCGGCCTCCAGCCCTGACAAGGCTTCGGACAAAACGGGCGCACCCGGCCCCCCCGGGCGCTGACGGATTTCTGACCACGCTTGGCGTCTTCGGCGGGTTGCGCGCATTGCCACGCAACACTGCCGCAAGCCAGGTGCATCGGTTGCTTTGGGATCAACGCCGCCATCTTTCGCAGCCAAGCAAGCAAACCCAGCAAGGGGGCGCACCTCTGCGCACTCTGCGCTCAGCGCGGATCCACGACCGTCGGGAGCGGATTGGCCGCCTCGATCACCGCGCCCGCGCAAAGCAAGATATCCTCGCGGAATTTGCCGCTGACGAGTTGCACGCCCACAGGCCGCCCTTCGGCTATGCCGGTGGCCAGCGCCAGCGCGGGCATCCCCATCACGGGCAGTCCGCGCTGTGTCAATTGCGCCTCGTAGACACGCCAGAAATCGGCCTCGGACCGCACATCAAGCTGTTGATCAAACGGCAATTCCCCTGAGATCGGGCAAAGCAGCACAGGATAGCGTTGCAAGAACACCTCCCATTCCCGGACCAGGGTTGCGCGTGTTTGCAGCGCCCTCATCAGGGTGTCAAAGCCAACAGGACCAGTGTCGCGGCTCATCATCTCGAACACGAATTGCGCGTCGGCGTCCTGCTCGCGCGCTATCATCTCCGCCTGGCCAAACTGGGTATCCGCCATCCACAAGAGCGCATTGACCCGTGCGGCCTCGCGCATCGGGGGGCAGGTGATCTCTTCGATCTCCCATCCGTCCTCCTCAAGGATCTTGGCGGCCTTGGTCAGCGCGGTCTTGACCGACGCGGCGACGGGCATGTCATCCGGTGCCAGCGTCAGCGCCGCGCGCTTTTCAAAAGGACGGTGGGCAAGATCCGCGGGGGTGTACCAGGGATCCATCACGGAGGGCGTCGAGAGCACGTCCAGCGCGAGACCGATGTCTTCGATGCTGCGCGCAATCGGCCCCGAAACCGCCATCAGTTGCGCGCCCAAAAACCGGTCCGGACCCGAAGCGTTGTAGGCAGGCACGCGCCCATGGCTGGGCCGCAATCCGTGCAGTCCACAGGCATAGGCCGGATAGCGCACGGACCCCGCGATATCGGTGCCATGTCCAATGGCGCAGAGCCCCGCCGCCACGGCAGCGGAAGCCCCACCAGAGGATCCACCGGGGGTGATACCTGCATCATGGGGGTTCAGCGTCTGTCCATGCAGGCCATTGTTGGTGAACCAACGCGTTGAAAACGCGGGCGTGTTGGTGCGCCCGAGGATGATGCCCCCGGCGTTGCGGATACTGGCGACCACGGGGCTGTCTTGCTCTGCGACAAGCATGCTTTGCTGTGTGAGACCATTGGTGGTCGCGTGGCCCGCCTGATCGACGGTGACCTTGATGGTCACGGGAACGCCCGCCAGACTGCCCGGATCCTCGCCACGGGTGATCGCATCATCGACGACCTGAGCAGCGGACAGCGCATCGGCGCGGTTGTCCTGCACCACGGCATTGATCGCCGGGTTGACCTGGTCCAGCCGCGCGAGATGCGCCTGCGTCACGTCCACAGCCGACAGGGATCGCGTGCGGACCCTGCGCGCAATGTCAGCAGCAGTCAGGCGGGTAACATCACGCATGTGAACGCTCCGGTTTTGGCTTTCAATCAATGAGTTTGACTATTTCATTTTTCGGGAGTCTTGCCAAACCCACGCGACCAAATACCCAAGAGCGGTCGCGCAGATGCCACAAACACGGCAAATGGCCACAGGTATCCGGAGTGCGCTGCGATTGCCTCGGCCTCTTGGTGGCCAAGATATTGATATCACGAGAGGCTCAACAGTTTTCTGTACCTCCCTGAATTGGACCTCCCAGACGTGCGTTGCCCTCACCACGCAGGTGGCTGGGGCTGAGTTGGTCGCTGCGACGGTGCAGAGCAGGGAAGACCTTTGACAGGCTGGCTTGGGCCTCTGCCTTGAGGTGTCCGGCGCAGACAACCGCGACACGGAGCCCCTGCAAGGCCATGCTACGCCGTCAAAACACGCAGATCGTCGGTGTCGCCAAGCGTTGAAACAGCAGCGCAGGACAGGAAAAACGAACGACCTCGCGCCACAGGTGTGAAGGACGGACGAGGCTCTCAAATTGTGAACGCCCGCCCGTCTTGCCCGACTATTTGCAGATCGACTGAACCGAGGCTTTCACCGCCTCCGGTGCAAACACCTGATCCAGCCAACCGTCTCGAAAGATCACGGGTTCGGCTTCGGAGATCGCCAGCATACACCCATCCGAAAGCTTTCCGCCGGGCTGAATACCAAATGCAACCGCCAAAAGAATGTTCAGATGACCAAGCAGGAAATCTTCTGCCGCCTGATAGGGCACGCCCCGGCGCGCAGCCTCATCCGTCGCGTCTTTCAGAACTTTGGCAAAGGTGGCGCCAACGGACTCGGACAGGGCCGGCTCAAGGATCGCCATTTGTTCGACCGTGCAACGGTGCGACCGCATCACGGGGCGATAAAAGTCCCGCGCAATTTGTTCGCACATGGCATAGTGATCTTCGGGGCCCTGAGCGAGCGCGCAAATGATGTGTTGTTTGGCCGCGATGCCACCAAAGTAGTCTTTTATCGCTTCCGGGCTGGTCTCGTCATTGAACAGCGGCGGATGACAGGGATGGGCGACAAAATAGGTGATGTCGTCACGCTCCGGCAAGGTTTCCGCATGGGGGGCGGCGGCGTCGAGCATGATCACCGCTGTGCCCGGCTTCAGATCGTCCACGAAACCAGACAACACCTTGCCGATCAAACGATCCGGCACGGCCATGATCACCGCGTCCGACGTGCTGAGCGCCTGCCCCAGTCCCACGCACTCCAGCCCGGTCTCGTCCTTCAGACGTTTTTGACCTGCCGGATCGATTTCAACGTGCAGCACGTCATGGTCGGACTCCATCAGGTTCGTCGCAAGGCGCACGCCCATCTTTCCGCCCGCGCCCAACAATGCAACTTTGGTCATGACATTTCTCCTATGCTTTTGGGGGCCAGCAATGTCGCGGTCCCGTTTCTTGTCTTCATCTCTGTCAGCCGCCCTTGGCCTGAACAAAGAACGACGGCTCTCCCATTTGGCCGCCCTTCAGCGTCACTTCGAGACCATCGATGGCGGGCTCGGAGCGGGCGTGCACACGGCAAACCGGCGCGCCCGGCGCAAGCGGCGCCACCGCCGAGAGCGCTTCGGCACCAAGCACGGTCAGCGCGTGGCCAGAGGTGTCGCCGCCACCGATGGCAATCCGCGGCATGCGCGTTTGCTGCCGGATGTCGGAAACGAGTTGCCCCAACTCCGCGCCAAGCCGTTCGTTCACCTCGCCCGCGGTGGCACCCGCAGCGGCGATGGCCTCGGCCATGCGCGCCACTGCGGGGTCGTCGGGGCCACGCGCTGTCGTTGCCAACACATCATGCCCCTGCGCAAGCAACCCAAGGCTTTGGTCGCGCACCCGGGCGAGTTCGGCTTTCAAGCGCCGTGAATCCGTCGCCGTTGCGGCGTCGATTTCGAGGATCCGGAAGCCCTTTGCTTCGGCCACGGCAATCTGATCTGCGGTCGTCGGCGCGCAAGAGCCTGAAACAGCAAACATCTGGTCCACCCGGCTGAGGCTCGGCGCTGCATGTGTTTCGGCAAGGACGCCCGTTGCGCGCCAATGTGCCACAAGCGCATATTCCACACCTTGCGACCCAACGGCAAAGACGCGGGCCGCGTCTTTGGGCCAGATCAGCCGTCCCGCCTCGGCCAGTGTCTCGTCATCCACAACGTCAATCGCCAGAATCCTTGCGCCGTCGGACAGACAGCGTCGGATCGTCTGATCCCCCTGCCCCGCCTTCATCGCCGCCAGATCGACCGTGGCGATCCTGAGATCGGTCTGCGCTGCCAGATGTCTCCCCAGATCAGCCTCGCCCATTGGGGTGATCGGGTGCCGGGACATGACCGGGTGTCGGTCCAACCGGTGAACATGGGAGCCAGCACCGGCAAAAAGCGTGCCAAAGGCCTGAAACCTCTGGATGGCGGGGGCGCCCACCACAAGCGGGATCCAACCCGCATCAAACACCTCGGCGCCCAGTTCGGTCGCCACCCCGATCGACCCGACGTCCGGCGCGGAATCGAAGGTGGAACAGACCTTGTAGTGCGACACCGGCGCATCCAATTGCTTGAGCGCCTTGAAAACGGCAGGCAGATTGCTTTTCATCCAGACCGGGTCTTTGGAGCGCGCAATGCCTGCAACGCCGATGGCTTGCAGCTCTGGGTAGTGCGTCAGGATGTCGGCCTGGGGCGGGTCCAGAAACAGCATGGTCGGAACGCCTGCGAAACTCAGCACCTCCATCACGGCCGTGGATCCGGTGAAATCGTCGCCGTAAAAGGTCACAAGCGGTGCCATTTGATCTGCCCTCAATATGCGCTAAGGGCGGCGGCCAGCGCCGGGTTGTCTTTGGCGTGCGCTTCGACATCGCGCCCCTGCATCGCGGCGTCATAGGCCTGTCGCATCGCCATGACCCCGGCGGCCACCCCCTGCGGATGTGCGACGATCCCGCCGCCAGCGGTCACAAGCAGGTCAGCAGACCCGGCAGCATCCAGCGTCGCCGCAGCTTGTCTGACCGTCTGGCCAGAGGAAAACACCGGCAAAGACCGCATCGGCGCGCTTTCAAACAGCGGATCATTCAACGACTTTGCCGAGGCCACAACGCTTGCGTTGTTCTCAGAGAACTTGTTGTCCAATCCGTTGACATGCATGTGATCCGCTCCGGCCAGTCGCCACAGCTTTGACCACGCCGCATAGGACCACCCAAGCAGCGGCGCGCGTGTCAAAGCCCCCCAGCCCGCACGGTGCGCGTGTATCGGCAAGTCTGTATGGCGGCCCAGCGCGATCATCCCGGACATGCCAACAGCCGTCAGGCTGGCCATGACGCAGGTCCCGCCATGGTCTCGCACGAAATCATGCCGCCTGCGCATGTCATCGATTTCACCCGTCAGATTGAACGCGACCATGGCCTTGCGCCCGCTCTTGTCAGCGGCGGCATGAACGGCCTGCATGACGGCCCTGACCCGATCCTCAAACGGACAGGCCGGGCCATCTGCCTGCAACTCGTCATCCTTGATGAAGTCGATGCCCCCATCGCAAAGCTGCGCCACCAGCGCGCCGGTGTCTTCGGCAGAGAGCCCGACGCTTGGCTTTATGATCGTGCCGATCAGAGGGCGTCCATGGACGCCGCTCAGCTCGCGCGTGCCAGCCATTCCGAACTTTGGCCCGCCATAACGGGCGGCAAAAGCGGTCGGCAATCGCACATCCAAAAGCCGCACGCCCGAAAACGGCCGAAGTTCAAACAGGTTGCCGGCAATCGTCGTGATCAGGTTCGGCAGGGACGGCCCGATGTTATCAAGCGGCCATGACAGGGTCGCATGCGCACGGTGCCATATCTGTGCGTCGTTTGGCGGCGCGGTGGCGCCCCCGAGCGACGGTGCCGTGACCGGCTCAAGAACCTCCAGCCGGTCGACGCGCGCGGCGGCGCGGGCCTTCAACTCTGGTGTCTCGCCCGGAACTGGCCGAAACGTGCCTGACGATTGCTCGCCCGCCATGATCTCTGCAGCGTGCAAGGGGTCGATGGCAGTTTCGATCAGATAGTCGGCCTCGATGCGTGTGGGGTCGGTCTTGTCGGGGGTCATCGTGTCTGGCGGTCTCATCAGGCTTTGGCAGCAAAAAGGGGATCCGAGCGGTCCAGATGATCCCGGATCAGGTGAACGGCGCCCTCTGCATCCCGGGCTTCGAGATGGTCGACCAGCTTGGCATGTTCCAAGAGCGTGGTGCCTTCGCGGCCAGACCAATGCAGCAAGGGCGTGTAATACTCCAACAGCCAGCTGAGCATGGCCCGCATCACGACGTGCAACAGCGGGTTTTGGGACATCTCCGCGACGGCGACGTGAAAGGCGATATCGGCCTTGATGAACTCGTCGGGATTTTCGAGGTCCTGCCTTTGCGCCTCTATCAGCCTGCGCAGGCGGTGTGCGTCGTCAGGGGTGCAATGCTGGGCCGCCAATTGCACCGTGCCGGTTTCGAGAATTTTTCGAACCTGTTTGAGATGCGCCAGATTGGACGGTTCAGCCGAGAGCAAAAGCTTTGCAATCTCATCCACTTGATCAACGGCTATCGCGGCGTTCAGCGCGTTGACGCGACTGCGTTCGCCTTGCGAAATCGTGATGACGCCCTTGGTGGACAGGGTTTGCATCGCTTCGCGCACGGCCGGGCGTCCAACGCCGAACTTGTCCATCAAGAACCGCTCTGACGGGAACGGATCCCCGGGGGCCAATTCGCCAGACACGATCATGGACCACAGCCGCTCATAGACCTGATCAGACAGTTTTTGCCGAGTGATCGGCACATCGGCAGTGTCGTTTGGATGTGGTTTGCTCACTGCCATGCGCCCTCTGCCCCTTGCTTTGACCCTACCGACCGCGCACTGGTATGACAAGATGACAAGCCGGATCCAATGCAGGGGGTTGAAACATGAAGATTGCACTCATTGGATGCGGGTTCTTTGCGCAAAACCAATTGCACGCATGGCGTGACATCGACGGGGTCGACGTGGTCGCCTTGTGCGACACCGACCCTGACAAGCTGGCCACAACCGGCGCGGCGTTCGGCATCACGCGCCAATACACCGACGCAAGCCAGATGTTTGACGCGGGCGGCTTCGATATCGTCGACATCGCGACCACCGTTGGCTCCCACAGGGCGCTCGTGGAAATGGCGGCACGCCACGCAGTGCATGTGATCTGTCAAAAGCCCTTTGCCGAAACGATGGAGGACGCCCGGGCGATGGTCAGCGCCGTCGACGCCTCCGGCAAGACCTTGATGGTGCATGAGAACTTTCGCTGGCAATCCGCGGTGCGCACCGTGATTGACGACCTACGCAGCGGCACGATCGGCACACCCTTCTTTGGGCGCGTCAGCTTTCGCTCCGGCTATGACGTCTTTTCCGGCCAGCCCTATCTGGCAGAGGGCGAGCGGTTCATCATCGAAGACCTCGGGATCCATATTCTCGACATCGCGCGCGCGCTGTTTGGCGATGTGGCGCGGGTGTCAGCCACAACGCGACGCATCAACCCGGCCATCAAGGGCGAAGACGTCGCCACCATGCTGCTCGATCATGCGGGCGGCGTAACCAGCTTGGTCGACTGCTCATATGCCACGCGGAGACAGCCGGAAACCTTCCCTGAAAGCGTGATCGAGATAGACGGCGACCGCGGCACAATTCGTCTCGACGCGGGCTACAAACTGACAGTGCAAGCCAATGGAACGTCTGTCACCCGCGATCTGTCGCCGCCGGTGCTGCCTTGGGCCTCCCGACCTTGGCACAATATTCAGGAAAGCGTCCGGATCATCCAGCAGCATTGCGTGAATTGTCTGCGGGACGGGCGCGCCCCCGAAACCAGCGGGCATGACAATCTTCAGACCTTGGGTCTTGTCGAGGCGGCCTATCTGTCGGCCAAAGAGCACCGGACCGTTGAAACGGCAGAGATCTGACCGGGGCTGCGCGCCTCTTTGGCGCAGCCGCGCAACCAGTTGCCCGCAGGCGGCGGCAAGCGGATTGACAGACCGGCGAAGGGGGGTGTCGTGCAACACACCGCACCTGCGCGATGCTGTAAAACACCCGGTTTGCCGCCCGAAACGTCACCCCGTACCAACACCCCGTTCCCGGGTACGGTCCCGCAAGACCGGCGCGCCCCTTCATGAAGGGGCGGCCTGAAAAAGGCCCGGGGCGCGGCCCCCTAGGACCGCCGTTCTACGTATCCACCGCAGTGCGGTTTGCGCCTCTTTGAGACAGGTTGTGGAAGATCAGCCATGCGATCGCAACAACCGTAGCCGTGCCGTAAATCAGCGGGTTCGACAGCAACACAGCGACCGCCAGCCCCAGTCGGAACGCACAGTCCCACAGCCGAAGCTGGCTTTGATCGAACCGCGCCAATGCGCTCGCCAGCAGGTAAAGCCCCAGAAGCATCCGCACCAGCAACCAGGCAAGGGCGGGCCAATCTACGGTGCCATCATAGCCCGGCAGATATTCGACCGTGCTGCCTGAGCTGGTGGCCGGGTCGATCACAGCCGCTTCGATCAACAGGATCTCCGGATAGAGCGCAAAGACGAAGGGGATCACGAACATAACGATCCCCACCTTTACGGCTGAAAAGCCCGTGGCCATCGGCTCGGCCTTGGTGATGGAGGCCGCTGCAAAAGCGGCCAATGCCACCGGCGGCGTGATCGCCGAAGCGACGGCGAAGTAAAAGATGAACATGTTGGCCGTAAAGATCGACACCCCAAGCCCGGCCAGAACAGGACCCATCAACAAGGCCACGTTGATGTAGGCCGGGACGGCGGGCATGCCCATGCCCAGCAGCACGGCCAAAAGCATGGTCACGAACAGCGCCATGAACTGGAACAGAACCGACCCGCCAGAGCCCAATTGCATGCTCTGCAACCACTGCAGGACGTCCAGCGAGATGAAGAAGGGCATGCCGGTGAACTTCAGACAGAAGTCGATGATCGAGACCGCAAGGAACATCAGGTAGAGCGTCGAGATGAGGATCCCGGCCTCGGCAAACGAATCCAGCAGTTTGCGCGGCTGTGCCCGCATCTCAGGGTCCAGAAACAAGGCCAGGCACAGGATGATCACGGCCCACCAGCCCGCGCTGCCCGCGTCTCCGGCTGCGTTCTGGATCAGCTGCAGCCCCCATGGCAGATCTGAGACCCGGCACCCGCCACCGTCGAGCATGACGCGCTCGACGCCCAGAACCCACCCCATCGGGCCACATCCGACGTTTTCCTTGCTGGTCAGCAGGAGCACGAGGATGATCAGGATCGGCAGGAAGATCATCACCAGATTGTAGATGTCCTGTCGTTCGAGCCACATGTCCTCGTTCAACGCGCCAATGGCGGTGATCCGCTGTTTGCGCGCCTGGAACACGACCGACAGGAAGAGGCAGAGGAAATACGCAAGGGCCGGAAGCACGGCAGCGACGATGACTTCGTTGTAGGGCACCCCGGTCAGAGCCGCGAGCACGAAGGCCGCGACACCCATGACCGGTGGCATGATCGATCCCCCGGAGGAGGCCGCTGCCTCCATCCCACCTGCAAAAACCTTGGAAAAGCCGCGCTTGATCATCATCGGAATGGTCAGGACCCCGGTCGAGAGCACATTCACGATCGGCCCGCCCGAGATGGTGCCAAACATGGCTGACGACACGATCGCTGCATGCGCCGGACCACCGCGCAAATTGCGCGTCCAGCGGAACGCCACCTTGATCAGGGATCGGCCCCCGGCGGATGCGCCGAACAGCGCGCCAAGGATCAGGTAAGGGAAAATCTCGTTCAGGATGATGTCCATGAAACGCCCCAACAGGCCGGAGGCATTGTTGACCAGGATATCATGCACCCGCGACTGGCCATCCGCCAACATCCGCGGCTCGCCCCCGATTTTCGTGACGAGGTATTTGCTGATGTCCTCGGACCCGTAAAAGTACCAGATGAAAACCGTTCCGATGGTGTAGGCGGCCACAAGGATGGCGACCATCACCAGCGGCAGGCCCCAGACCTTTACGTTGTAGGCCAGAAACACGACGATCGCGACACCGACAATCAACACGAGCCAGGCACCGGTGGTGTTCAGGCACTGGGGGTCGTCCACTGTCGTGGGTTCCGGCAGGCCAAAAAGGGCGGCGTTCTCAATCTCGATCCTGAGGCTTTCGGCCATCAGACGCGCGCGGTCGCCGGTGATCTGATCGATGATGCAGACGGCCTCAAGCTCTGCCAGGTAAGTCAGGGAAATCGTGAACGCCATGACGACAAGCGCAACATCCATGGCCAGCCCGAACCCGCGCCATGCGGCGTTCTTGCTGCGCCATGAGCGCCATACCGAATGCCGCAACGCCACGATCAGCATCATGAGCGCAAAGGCAAAGGGGTAATAATACTCAAAGGGAAACTTGCGAATGATCGCATTCGGATTGCCGGTCAGATCCTGAACCGCCTGATCGAGCCCGGGAATACCCGGCATGGCGTTGACCATGCCGATCAGCACCAGCGCAATGGCCAACCAATACAGCAAGGGGTTCATGCGCGCAGAGCGCTGTGCCTGGTCCGCCATCACGGGTTCTCCTGGTCAAAGGCCGACGGAAAGGGCGCACACGCGGCGCACCCCTTCGTGTTTGAGAGGGCAAGGCCGCTTAGGGCTTTGCGCAGTCCGGAACAGTCATGCCGGCCTCTTCATAGGCGGCGATCGCGCCGGGGTGGTATTTCAGCGGGACCGCGCCGCACAGGCCAAGGCCGACAGACCCAATGCCGGTGGTCGCCATGAACGGTGTCTTGCTCAGCATTACATCGGTGTGCTCGATCACGGCAGCCGTCAAAGCCTTGGCCGTCTCGAAATCCATGCTCGCGTTCACGACTTCGGCCGCAACCGTCGAGGGGCTGCGCCAGATGCCGTCTTCGCTGACAATGGTCAGGCCCTTTTGTTCGGGCAGGTCACTGAGATCAAAGACGATGCCGGCCGTGCCCGGGCTCTGGATGTATTTCTGCATGCGCTCGCCTTCCCAGACGTCTTTTGGAATGGACCAAAGCGTCATGCTGCCGGCGGCCAGCGACCGGGTGATGCGGTTGTCCGGGAAGGTGACCGGAAGCATCATGGCATCGGCCGAGCCATCGGTGATGGTCTTGGGCATCTGCCCCCAGTTCACCTGGATGCCCTTGTAATCCTTGCCATCTTCAACGCCGCTGACCAATTGCAGGATCTGGCGGTCGTTGGTCAGCGCCGCGCCACGCGGCGGGCCGTTCAGGATGGTCTTTCCGGCAATGTCGTCCCAGCCATTCACCGACGCGCTGTCATAGGCATAAAGCCCGAAACCGCCGTAGTTATACGTGTGCAGCGCCTGAACATTGGCGATCATTTCAGCGCCTTTTTCAGCGCCCAGCTTGGCGTAGGGGCCTGCGCCGCGCGACATCAGAAACGTCAGGATCAGCGGCGCGCCAGAGACGTCGGTTGTGCCGTTGGCCACGTTCTGCAGGGAATTGGTCAGCGTCTGGCTGTCGGCCACCTGAAAATCGGCGATGTTTTCCGCCGCGGCAATCTCGGCCAGAGCGGTCATCGCCGTAAACGGCACCGTGCCCGGAGGGCCGGTTTCCGCCGTCAGAATGGTTTGCGCGGATGCGGTGCACGCAAAAACACCGATGGCCGCTGCAATCAGCGCCCCTGTCTTGAATGTAGGCATGGTTTCCTCCCTGGATGCCGACGAATGTGGTAGACGGTCTTGTCTGGATCAGCGCCCCTCTCCGGGGGCATTTCGCGACGTGCCGGTTGGTTAAGGTCTTATCCTTCCAACTCTTTTGCACTTTGGATGTAGTAGTGGCGCGTGGGACAATTGATCTGCGCCACAGCATGTTCGCGCAACACGGCGGCCTTCGTGCGCTTTGCCGCGTCCACGTCGGGGCCTGCGGCGATCAGCCTGTCCACCAGTTGCAGCGCCCATTGGAAATCCTCTGCTGCACGGGCCTCGGCAATCGCGGCCTGCACGGCCTCGGCGCCGCCTGCGAGCTTGATGAACTTCTCGGCTTCGTCTTTGGGCGCAAGCGGGCTGAGCGAGGTCGGGTTGCCGTCGAACCACCCCATCGTGCCGACGAAATAGGCCCGCACCGCGAAGGAAACGCGCCCGTAGTATTCCCGCAAATGCGGCTTGTCGGCCAACTCCGGCGGCAGCGTCACGCTGTGCGCCAGTTCATCGATTGTCAGACCCGCGTCCATCCCGGCGCGTGTCTCATTGATGATGTGCCGGATCGCGTCGCGGTATTCGGTGAGCGCCGTTCGGATCACATCCGCGCCAAAAAGCGCCTTGGTATGACCGGGTGCCAGCACCTCGGGCGCGAAGTCCATCAACAGGTCAAGCGTGTCCGCCCAGGTGTCAAAATCCCGATATTCCGTCCCGCGGATCGCGTAGAGGTTGGGAAAGGAACGGTAGAAGTTGTCACCACTGACCAGAAGCTTCTTTTCGGGATACCAGACGACCATGTGGTCGGGCGTCTCGCCCGGCGCCATGACAAGCTGCAACTCGACACCCGAGACGGTGATCGTTTCCCCCTCATCGCCGATCTTGCGGGTTGGCGCCATGATGCCCGCGCCCATTCCCTTGAGCGGACGCGCGCCCGGCCCCACGCCAATCCCGATGATCTCGTCCGGATAGGACAGCCCGATGCCGAACTGCCGTTTTGTCCGCATCTGCTGCGCCTTTGTCGGACGCGGATGCGCGCCCTGCTCGATGAGGCTGTCACCGGATTTTCTGGCGCTTGCCAGGATCTCCGGATCTGCTCCGGCGGCAAAGACACTGGCCCCCGAGACATGGTCGCGATGCGAATGCGTCAGGATGATCGTCTTGACCGGAAGATCGGTGATCTTGCGAAACTCGGCCAGCACACTCTCGGCCGCCGTCGTCGTTTCCGTCGTGTCGACGATGATCACCCCATCGTCGCCGATGATCATGTAGACGTTCGACGCTGCAAAACCAAAGGCTTGATAGACATTGTCCGCGAGCTTGACGATCTCTTTCGTGAAGTAGTCCGGATGAGCTTTCAACTCAGGATGCATGGCCCAGTATCCTCTACAGTAGCCCCGAAACCGTAGCCACTTGGGATCCCTAGGGCAAGAATTTCTGCAAATATCCCGATTTTTCCTTCCAGTTTATTGATTAGGGATCCCAAGAGTGCCAATATGCGGTGACTTCAAAGGATGGGCACGATGGCACGCAAGAACATTCTCTTCATCATGTGCGATCAGCTTCGCTACGATTATCTCGGCTGCACCGGGCATCCGACCATCAAGACCCCCAACATCGACAAGCTCGCATCGCGCGGCGTGATCTTTTCGAACACCTACTGCCAGTCCCCCATCTGCGGCCCGAGCCGGGCCAGCTTTTACACCGGGCGCTACATGTCCTCGCACGGGGCCGGATCGAACTTTGCACCGTTGAGAGTGGGCGAGCATAACATCGGCGATCACCTGGCCCCCTTGGGTGTGAAATCGGTGCTGGTGGGCAAGTCGCATGTGATGGCGGATCAGGAGGGCATGACGCGTCTTGGCGTCGAGCCCTCAAGCGCCACGGGCCAGCACCTCGCGCAGGGCGGGTTTCAGCCCTTCGCCCGCGACGACGGCATCCATCCCGACCAGATGGTGAAGCCGGATCTGCCCTATAACGTGTATCTCAAAAGCGAAGGCCATACCGAGGATGCCAACCCATGGCATTGGGCCGCGAATGCGGTCGATGGGCCCGATGGCGTGCGTTCGGGATATTTCAACGATCATGTCGATTTGCCTGCGCGGGTCACGGACGAGCAATCCGAGACGTCTTACACCACGCGCCGCGCCATCGATTTCCTTGATCAGGACGACGGACAAACGCCATGGCTTTTGCATCTGTCCTACATCAAGCCGCATTGGCCCTATGTGGCCCCTGCGCCGTACAACACCATGTACAGCACCGATGACATGATCCCCGCGGTGAAATCCGACGCTGAGCGGGAGGATCCCAACCCCCTCGCCCGCTTCTTCATGGATCGGGTGGCAGGCCGCACGTTCAGCCGTGAAGAGGCCCGGGAAAAGGTGATCCCGACCTATATGGGCTTGATCACGCAGGTCGATGACCAGCTGGGCCTTCTGTTTGCCTATCTGGAGGACAAGGACCTGCTGAAAGACACCATGATCGTGTTCACCTCCGATCACGGTGACTACCTTGGCGATCACTGGATGGGCGACAAGGATTATTTCCACGCCCCATCGGTCAAGATCCCCCTGATCGTGGTCGATCCCGATGCCGAAGCGGACAGCACACGCGGCACCCGGGATGACGCGCTGGTCGAGGCGATCGACCTGATCCCCACCTTCGTGGATTATCACGGCGCGCCAATTGCGGACCACATTCTGGAAGGCCGGTCGCTGATGCCCCGGATCCGAGGATCCAAAGGCGCGTGGCGCGACTACGCCGTCAGCGAGTATGACTATTCCTGTCAGGTGTTTCGGCCCGAAACCGGGCGGACGTCACGCGACTGCCGCAGCTACATGATCGCCACGAAGACATGGAAATACATCTACGCGCCGGGCTTCCCGCCTGTCCTGTTTGATCTGGTCAAGGACCCCGACGAGCTTGTCGATCTCGGGCGGGATCCGGAGCACGCCGGCCAATGTCAGGAGATGTTCAACAAGCTTGCGGAATGGTCGTTGCAATACCGCCAGCGCGTGACATGGTCCGAGGAAAAGAACATGGCCATGACGGGGATCGAGGAAAAATTCGGTGTCCTGATCGGCTATTGGAACGAAGAGGACGCCGCAGGCAAGGACCCAAGGATCCTGCCAAAACGCAGCTAAGCCGCCTTTTCGAACCTCGGGGCCCTAGGGCTCGGAGGTTGCGAATGCCACAAGATCCGCAACCGTAAGGCTTGCGTCGCGTTTTTCGAATGTCTGGATGTATTCGATCATGGTGTGCGAATGTTCTCGCATCATGCCCTCTGCGCGCACGGGATCGCCCTTTTCGATGGCCTCAAGGATCACGCGGTGCTGGGCATTGCCAAGGCGCAATCGGAACATGCCGCGCTCGAAACTCTCGGCAGTGTCCGCAACGGAACGGTCAAACACCATTGAGCCCACGGCAAGCATCGGAAGATGACTGATCTGCGCGCAGGTGTACCCGATGTAGTCGTTGCCCGACCCTGCAAGGATTGCGGAATGAAAGACCTTGTTCGCCGCTTGCGCCCGCCGCGTGATCTCGTTGTCCAGCATCCCGGATGCGGCGAGGGCATCAA
Source organism: Sagittula sp. (assembly GCA_042088665.1). Lineage (GTDB taxonomy): Bacteria > Pseudomonadota > Alphaproteobacteria > Rhodobacterales > Rhodobacteraceae > JBELMB01. The sequence continues at coordinate 27,845 of JBELMB010000009.1, read as the reverse complement.
TGGCGCGCTCGATCTCGTCGATGGCATGAGACAGCCGCGCGGCATGGCTCAATCTGTCCGGGTGTTGCGCAAACAACCGGGCAGCCAGGCTTTCGAGATGTCCGCGCACTTCGACGGCCTGCAGGATGTCCTCGACCGTCGGGCTTTGGACCAGATACCCGCGGCCCTCGCCCCGACGGATCACGCCCTCACGTTCCAGCAACCGCAACGCCAGACGCACCGGAGTGCGCGAGACCTTGTGCGTCTCGCACAATTGAGATTCCGAAAGGCGTTCGCCCTCGGCATAGCTGCCCAGAATGATGTCCTGACGGATGCGCGCAGCAAGTTCTGTGTCAATCGAGTCCATGCCCCATAGACCGCAAACGGGATCCCAAGGTCAAGATTGGTCGTGCGAATTGGCCGGGCGGGACCATTCAAAGCTTGAAATAGGATCCCAAACTTGCAAAGTTCCTAGTGAAACGGGCGAACAGGGCACGAATGGCCGGGTGATTCCAAAATTCGGGATCCTAAACCCACGTCACCCGAGGGGAGGAAAACAAGATGGTGATCGTTGTACCGACCAACACCTCTGTCGAGACCCTTGATGGGCTGCACCTGTATCATGGCGCGATTTCCAACTGCTCGATGCGGGTTCGCATGACGCTGCACGAAAAGGGACTGGAGTGGACGAGCCACCATCTGGACCTCAAGAAGAAAGAGAACATCTCTGACGACTATTTCGGTATCAACCCCAAGGGGCTGGTGCCGACACTCGTGCATGACGGCGTCGTGCACACCGAATCCAACGACATCATTGACTACCTCGACCAGACCTACGCGGAACCGCCTCTGCGGGCCGAAGACAGTGATGGCATGATGGACTGGCTGCATTTGGCCACATCCCTGCATGTGCCCGCGATCAAGCCCTATGTCTACGCGACGATCATCGCCAAGAAGGTGAAGAAGACCGCAGAAGAAGAGGCGAAATACGCCGAACTTCAGCAGAACGAAGAACTCAGGGGCTTTCACGCGAAACACGCGGGCGGCAACCAGTTTCAGGATGACGACTTTCAGGTCGCAAAGGCACGACTGGACGACAGCTTTGACAAGCTGGAAGCCGCGCTGGAGGGACAGGACTGGATCATGGGGGATCGGTATTCGCTTGCCGATATCTCATGGATTCCGCTGCACCATGTGCTGATCGGCTGCGGCTATCCCTTCGAAGCCTCCTACCCAAACATCACCCGCTGGGCCGCCGCATGCGCTGAACGCGAGAGCTTCAAGGAGGGCGTCCTGAAATGGTGCCCGGATTTTTCAAAAGTTTAAAAACAACGACGAACGGGAGGACTATCCATGAAACTCAAGACCATCAGCATGTCTCTGATTGCGGCCGCCGGGCTTGCATTCGGGGTGACCCAATCTGCGGCCGAGGAATTGTCCGTCGCAACATTCGTTCCACCGCAACACCATATCAACTCCTTCTTCTTTGACTGGTTTGGCAAAGAGGTTGCGGAACGCTCCGGCGGGTCCCTGACGATCAAGGTCTACCCCGCAGGTCAGCTGGGCGCTGGCCCGGTGCAGCAATACAAGCGCGTCGTTGAAGGCGTTGCAGATATCACATTCGGCCTGCAGACCTATACGCCCGCCCTGTTCCCGAAATCGATCCTTGCAGTGCCTCCGGGCAAGCACACCACATCGCTGGAATCGACCGCGGCCATCATGAACGTCTTCGACGAGCACTTTGCCGACGAATATGATGACGTAGAGCTGCTGGGCATGTTCACTGTTGCGGGCGACGCATGGGCGGCGACCAAGGACCTGTCGACGCTTGACGGCTTGAGCGGGTCCAAAGTGGTTCCCTTCGCGGCGATGACCTCGCCCATCTTCGAAGCCTGGGGCGCTGTGCCCGTCCAGATGCCGGTCACAGAAATGTACACTGGCCTGTCGACAGGCACGATTGACGGCACGTCGATCTCTGCAAGTCAGCTGACACCGCCTTGGAACTTTGGTGAAGTTTCAAGCCACTACATCGACAATATCCCCGTGAGTTTTGCGGTCTTCTTTGTGGCGATGAACAAGGAACGCTACATGGGCCTCTCCGACGAACACCGTGCGATCATTGACGACATGTCCGGCAAAGAAGTTTCGATGATGGGTGCGCAAAGCTTCCACAACGATGCGTTGCGCGGAATGAAGGCAAACGCCAGCGATGCAGCTCAGGTCAAGGATGTGACATTTGTCTCGATCTCAGCCGAAGAGCGCGCGAAAATGGACGCTCTGACCGCTGAAGCGCTGCAGACGATCTTTGCCGAGTACGCCGAGCGCGGCATCGACAATGCCGAAGCCATCTACAACGCGCTCAACGAATGAGGATAGCACCAATGTTCTGCAAGAATTTTGGGAAAGCCTTGGCCATCGCTGTCACCCTCGGGGTGACAGCACAGACAGCAACCGCCGAGGAACTGAGCGTCGCAACCTTTGTGCCGCCAAGCCATGAAACCGTAACGGTGGCACTGGCGTGGTTCGAAAAAGAACTCGCCGAAAGGTCTGGCGGCTCTTTGACCATGAAGCTCTATCCCGCCGGACAGCTGGGTGCGGGCCCCGGTCAGCAATACAAGCGTGCCGTAGAAGGCGTGGCTGACATTACTTTCGGCATTGCCTCGATCAACCCGACCTTGTTCCCCAAGACACTCCTGGCCGTTCCACCGGGCAAAGCCGTCGATGGCCTTGATTCAACCGAGCGTATGTGGGCCGTTTTTGACCAGTATTTCGCCGACGAGTGGGAAGACGTGAAACTTCTGGCCCTCGGCAACCCGGCCGGTGCGATGCTGATCGCAACGCGCGACGTGTCGACCATCGAGGGCATGAAGGGGGCAAAGATTGTGCCGTTCGCGGCGATGACCGGCCCGGTGATCCGGGGCATGGGGGCGGTTCCGGTCCAAATGGATACGTCCGAGCATTATACAGCCCTGAGCACCGGAACCATCGACGCGGCTGTGTCCACGATCAACAACGTGATGCCGCCTTGGAACCTTGATGAGGTCTCCAAATATGCGGTCCTGAATGTCCCGGCGACCTTCAACCCGGTCTACTTTGCGATGAACAAAGAGCGCTACGAGGGCCTGAGCGACGAACACCGGGCCATCCTGGATGAGATCGCCGGTCTGCCATTCTCGATGGAACTCGCCCGCTCGTTCCACCTCGCCGACCTGCACGCGCTTGAATGGGTCGAAGAGCAACGCCAGGCCGGCAAGCTGAAGGTCGAGTGGATCACCGCCTCGGCGGAAGAACGCGCCAAGATGGAAGTCGCCGCCGCTGAAGGCATGGCCGAAATCTATGCGGACTACGCCGAGCGTGGCATCGAAAACGCGCAAGAAATCTATGAAGCGTTGAACAAATAAGACCAGTGCCGGGCTGACCTGGCCCGGCACTGCTTTTGGGGGAGAACATGGCCGAAACGCAAACCATACCGGGCGCGATCAAGGTGCTGGACAAGGTCCTGACCTTGGTTTCATTGATTTTTGGCGGGGCCGCTTTGGCATTCATGACCGGCTTTTCGGTCTGGAACGTCCTGATCATGCGCAAGGCGATGAACGCGCCCATCACCGGCGCCGAGGACATATTGATCCTTGTCCTTGTGACAATCGTCGCCTTGTCGATCCCCTTGGGCGCCCGCACCGGCGCGCATATCGAAATCGAAGTTCTCGAAAGCCGCATGTCGGCATGGTTCGCCAAATGGTCCATGATCGTGATGAAGCTGCTTGGCGCTGTGCTCCTGTTCATCATGGCACGCGAACTTTGGCATGCAGGGGGCAAGGCGGAAAAGTTCGGTGAGACCACGCAGCAATTGCTGATCTCTTACGAGCCGTTCTATTACTTGCTGTCGGCGTCTGCCGGGATCTACGCCTTTGTGATCGTCCTCGACATTTGGCAATTGGTCACCGGCGGCAAGGTCGTGACCATGAAGATCAGCGGAGACGCCTCATGATCGACATGACGCTTCTGGGGATCCTTGGCCTCATCGTCCTTTTCATTTTGTTGTTCCTGCGCATGCCGGTGGCCCTCTCGATGCTGGGCGTCGGGTTCGTGGGCACGATCATTGCCAATGCAAACAAGTTTCTCCTGATCGACATGGCGCCCGATCAGGCTTGGGGGCGCGGCTTCAAGATCGCGTATTCCAACCTTGCCGGAGAGACGTTCGAAGCCGCGTCGAACTTCAACCTCCTTGTCATTCCGATGTTTGTCCTCATGGGCAATCTCGCCGGTGCCTCGGGCATGTCCAAAGACCTCTTCGTGGCAGCCTACCGCTGGATGGGTCACCTCAAGGGCGGTTTGGCCTCTGCGACCATCGCCGCCTGCGCCGGATTTGCCGCGCTGTCGGGATCATCTCTGGCCTCCGCGGTCACCATGGGCCGCGTCGCACTGCCCGAGATGAAGCGCTACAATTACGACGATGGGTTGGCGACGGGATCCGTCGCGGCGGGCGGCACGCTGGGCTTTCTGATCCCCCCCTCAGGCGGCATGATCATCTATGCGGTCCTGACAGAGCAATCCATTGGCCGGCTGTTCATGGCCGGAGTGTTCCCGGGCATAATCCTGTCTCTGCTGTTCATCGCCGCGATCTACCTCGTCGTGATGCGCAAGCCGGAAGCCGGTCCCCGCGGGGAGAAATCCAGCGCTGCGGACCGCATGATCGCCCTCGGGAACGCCGTCCCGATCCTCGCCGTTGTCCTGATCACCATCGGCGGCATGTACACCGGGTTCTTCACCCCGGTGGAGGCATCTTCGGTCGGGGCCTTCATGACCTTTGTCGTTGCCCTCGCACGGCGCTCCCTGACCTGGTCAAAACTCAAGACCGTGGTTCTGGAGACCATGAGCGCCACGGCCACTGTCTTTCTGATCATCATCGGGGCCTTCGTGTTCATCCCCTTCATGGCTCTGACCGAAGTGCCAAGCGAGCTTGTCACCCTGCTCACCTCGCTGCCCATCGGGGCGACCGGCGTGCTGCTGGTGATCATTCTGGTCTATATCTTCCTGGGCATGTTCCTCGAAGGTATCGCGATGCTGGTGCTGACGATCCCGGTCGTGATCCCGATCGCCATCGCGCTGGACTGGGATCTCATCTGGTTCGGGATCATCATCGTGATCGTGCTTGAAATGGGCATGATCAGTCCGCCGGTGGGCATCAACGTCTTCATCGTGAAATCCATCGCGCCGGATGTGCCGATGGGCAAGATCTTCCGCGGTATCTGGCCGTTCTGGTTCGCCATGGTCGCGATGATCGCCCTGCTCATTCTATTCCCTCAAATCGCACTGTTCCTGCCGCAAACCCTTGTCGGCGGATAGCCAAGTTAGGAGCCCATTATGGACACCAAGACAGACGTAAAAACGCTGCAGCTTTTCATCGGTGGCACCTGGGTAGATGCCGAAGGTGGCAAAACCTTCGAAGTTCTGAACCCGCTCGATGACAGTCACTATTGCTTTGCCGCCGAGGGCACGGGCAATGACATCCGCGCAGCGATCAAGGCCGCGCGCGGCGCCTTCCCCGCGTTCAAGGCAACCACGCCAACCGAGCGCGAGCGCATGTTGCTGCGCGTCGCCGAGATCATGGAGGACCGCAAGTCCGAGCTGGTCAATTGCCTGATCGACGAGATCGGGTCGACGGTGACAAAGGCGAACTTCGAGTTCACCAAGGGCCTCGCCATGATCCGCGCCGCCGCGGGCATGTGCCGCAACATGCGCGGTGAAACGATCCCTTCTGATCGCCCCGGCACCTTCTCTTTCACCATTCGTGAGGCGCGCGGAGTTGTGGCGATTGTCACGCCCTTCAACGTGCCCCTGATCAAGACGACGCGCCTTGTGGCAAACGCCCTGGCGGTCGGGAACACGGTCGTGCACCTGCCTTCCGAAATGGCGCCGCATCTGACGGTCCTGATGGCCGAGATGTTCGCCGAGGCCGGCTTTCCCGCCGGCGCGTACAACGTTGTCACCGGCAATGGCGCGGACATCGGCGATGATCTCACCTCCAACACCGACGTGGATTTCGTGACCTTCACCGGCTCGTCGGTTGTCGGCCAGCACATTGCCGAAATCTGCGCCAAGAACAAAACGCCGAACACCTTGGAACTTGGCGGCAAAAGCGCGACGGTTGTCCTTGCCGACGCCGATCTGGACAAGTGCATGCCGCTGGCGGCGCGCTCGATCTTCATGTTCGGTGGCCAGCTTTGCATCGGCTCCAGCCGGTTCTACGTCGAGCGGCCGATCTATGACGAATTCGTCAAACGCTTCTCCATGATCGCCGGCAAGGTGGGCATGGGCGACCTGCGGGACCCGGCAACTGTTGTCTCTCCGATCATCTCCGAGCGCCAGCGCCAGCGCGTGAAGGACCATATCGCCGATGCCGTCGCCAAAGGCGCAACCGTGGCTGCCGGAGGGGCTTTTGAAGGCAATCGCTGCCAGGCAACGATCCTGACAGGCGTCGATGAAAGCATGGTCGCCTGCAAGACAGAAACCTTTGGTCCCGTGACGGCCATCTATCCCATCGACAGCTACGAAGAAGCCTTGGAAAAAGCGAATGACAGCGAGTTTGGTCTGTCCTCCGCGATCTTCACGCAGGACATCAACAAGGCGCTGCATTTTGCCAACAACGTCGGCGCGGGCATGTGCCACGTCAACGGCCCCACCGTGCATGACGAGGCGCATGTTCCGTTTGGCGGCAATGGCGAAAGCGGCGTTGGCCGCGAGGGGACGGATGCCGATCTTGACGCCATGACCGAACTCAAATGGGTTACGGTGCAGCTATGAGCTTTACACTTTACCACCACGGGTCCTCCGTTTGTGCTGCCAAGGTCCGCTTTGCCATGGCCGTCAAGGAGATGCCTTGGGAAGGCGTCTATATCGACATCCTGAAGGGTGAGCAGTTCACGCCGGAATATCAAAAGCTGAACCCGAAATCGGTTGTGCCCACGCTGACGCATGATGACACCGTGGTGACGGACTCCACGGTGATCATCGAGTATCTCGATATGATCGATCCTGACACCTCCGTGCATCCGACAGACGCATATGAGCGCGCACAGGTGCGGTACTGGACCAAGGCGGTGGACGAAGATCTGCACCCAGCCTGCGGGGCGCTGACCTTCATGGGGTCCCACAGGCATACGGTTTTGCGCAACCTGGGTCCCGAGGGGGCCGCGGAATTCCTGGCCTCCACGCCTGAATTCTCGGTCACTGCGGACTGGAACGCCAAGAAGAAGATCTTTGTGCGCTACGGGTTCGAAGCGCCTGAAGGCCCGCAAAAGGTCAAGCTATACGACAGCTACCTGCACAAGATGGAGACAGCGCTGGAGGGCAATGACTGGCTTGTTGGCAACCGGTTCACCATCGCTGACATCGCCCTGACACCCTATGTGAACAGACTGGCCATGATGTCCATGCGCGGGATCTGGGAAGGCGGCCGTCTGCCGAATGTCGAACGCTGGTTCGCGGCGATCGAGGCGCACCCGCATTTCAAAGCCCAATTGCTGGATTGGGTGCCTGATCACCTCACAAATGATCTGCGCGACAACGGGGCCAAAAGCTGGCCCGAAGTCGCCAAGATCCTCGAAATAGAAATCTGATAAAGGACAAGACCCATGGGACGAGTGGATGGAAAAACTGCCGTAATCACTGGCGCCGGGCGCGGCATTGGTGCGGTTATGGCGCAACGCATGGCCCAAGAAGGAGCCAATGTTGTCGTGACGGATGTTCTGGACACGGCCGACACGGTGGCCGCGATCAAGGCCAACGGCGGCACCGCCATGGGCATGCATGTTGACGTAACGTCAGACGACAGCCTCGCGGCCATGGTCACCGCCACCGAAGCAGAGTTCGGCGCGCTCAACATCCTTGTGAACAACGCATCGATCTTTGCCGCGCTACAGCCCAAGCCGTTCATGCAGATCGACAATGACGAGTTCGACAAGGTCATGACCGTGAACGCGCGCGGCGTGCATCAGGCGACCAAGGCGGTTGTGCCCGCGATGCTGCGCGCCGGTGGCGGCAAGGTGGTGAACATCGCATCGGGGACGTTCTATTACGGCCCTCCCGGACTGTCGCATTACACCGCCTCGAAGGGCGCCGTGATCGCGCTGACCCGTGGCTTTGGGCGCGAACTGGGCGACAAGAACATCCAGATCAACGCAATCGCGCCGGGGCTGACCGAAAGCGACTCCCTGAAAGGCCATGCAGGCTTTGATCCCGCGCGTGCCCCCACTGTCGCCAGCCGGTCGATCAAGCGCGAAATGGTGCCCGAGGATCTGCTGGGCACCCTTATGTACTTGATCACGCCCGACAGCGATTTTGTCACCGGGCAGACGCTGAACGTCGATGGCGGCAAGGTGAACCTGTAGGCTGTGACCTGCAGCCGCGCGGGGTTCATCCCCGCGGCACCGAACACTACACGCGAGGGCACGATGGCCGATAGGCCCGTGCCCATGCGCATTCAGACAAAGGACAAGACATGGCCACTTTGGGCGAAGACATCATCGGCACCAGCGGTATAGCGCCGTTTTTCAAAGTGACGAATGCCGATGCGGTGACAATTGACGCGCCGGAGAACCGCAAGGGTGACGCGGTGCGCACATGGGTGCGTGCGCTCAGCGGGTTCCAGAAAGAGGCCCTCGTGCGGTCGGCCAGAACCGGGGACACCTGGCGCTTTGTCAGCGACGAAGGCCCCTATCTGAACGGTCATGACGCGGCCTGCTGCCCTCTGGCCTTCTTGTCCTGCGGGATGGTGGCGAGCTTCATGAACGAGATCACTGCCCTGGCAGAGATCCGGGGCATCGAGATCCGCAAGCTCAAACTGATCCAGGACAATTTCTACACGATGACCGGGTCGATGATGAAACGCACCATGGTCGGTGGCGCGGAAAACATCGAGTTGGAAGTGCAGATCGACTGCGATCTGGATGACAGCGCGCTGCACCAGTTTCTGGTCGATGCGACCTTTGCATCACCGCTGAACGGGTTGATGCGCGGCAAGACCGAGAGCCTGTTCAAGCTGGGCAAAAACGGCACCGAACTGCCGACCGCCGCAGCGCTGGAACTGGACGGCCCGATGTTCCCCGATCCCGGCAACCACTTTGCTGCCGCTGAAAGCGCGCCAAGCGATCTGGGCTTTTTGGCCAAGGTCGGCCCGACCCCCAAGAAAGAGGTCGCCAAGGGCACGGCCAGCAACGCATCCTCGCTGTCGGACGAGCAGAACCGCAGGTTGAACATCGGGGCCGTGGCCGAACTGCGCGAAGATGGGATCAAGAGCATCCAGCAGATGCAGTATTCGCCCTGGGGCACCTCGTTTCAATTGCTCAGCTCCGAAGACGGCCGCGCGCCGGATGCCAATACGCTGATCAGCGCAGGTATCGCGTTCTGCTTCATGACGCAGTTCGGGCGCTTTGTGTCGATGCTCAAGCTCGACCTGCCGGATTACCGCATCGTGCAGGACACGCATTTCTCGCTTGGGGGCGCGTCGGGCAAGACCGGCAAGGCTGGCGAAGCGGACCCGATTGAAACGCATGTCTATCTGGAAACCTCCGAGGACGACGCCACCGCGCAGGAGATGCTCGATATCTCGGAAAAGACGTGCTTCTTGCACGCCTTCTGCAAGACCGACCTGAAGACCAAACTCAAGATCACCCGCGTGTAAGGAAAGCCGACATGGACCAGGAACTCTTGGACAAACTCGCCTTGCGCGAGTTGATCGACAATTGGGCGATATGGCGGGACGCAGGCTTCTGGGAGAAGTTCCGGACCGTCTGGCACGACGATGGGCGCATGATGGCCACCTGGACACAGGGCACCGCGGATGAGTTCATCGAGATGAACAAGAAAGGCTGGGAGAAGGGTGTGACCATCCTGCACTTTCTTGGCGGTTTCACTAGCGAGATCAACGGCAACCGGGCGGTCACGCAAACCAAGATGACAATCTCTCAACGCGGCGAAGTGCACGGGGTGCTCGTTGACGTGGTCTGCACCGGGCGCTTCCATGACTTTCTGGAAAAGCGCGATGGCAAATGGGGCATGTGCCTGCGTCAGCCGATCTATGAAAAAGACCGCATGGATCCGCTTGCACCCGGCAGCTCTGTTGCCTTGGATGACGCGGTTCTGAATGCCTTTCCGGTCGGCTATCGCCACCTTGCCTATTTGCAGTCGCAGGTCGGGTATCCGGTGAAAAAGGACATGCCGGGGCTCAAGGGACCAGAGGTCGACGCGCTCTATCAAACGGGCGCGGAGTGGCTGTCCGGCAAACCCATCACCTGGAGCGGCCACACCTGGGGCTGACACCGCAGCACGCCCTCGGTGCCCCGAGGTGTGTTTGCCCCCTTTGAAGCCGCTGAAGGTTCACGTGGCGTGGCGCGCCCGACGACCGGCCTCTGCGCGGTTCAATCTGCCGGAAACCCGTCTCCTGCGCGTCCTTGCCGAACCCGGAGGACCCGCACAACGACTGACGCGCCCTTCCTGCAAAGGCGCGTCATCGAGGCGAGAATTCACCCGTTGTAGGCCCGGCTCACGGCAAAGCTGTCCTCGAACCAGTTCCAGAGGACGACCTCGCCGTCGCGGACCTTGGCACGCAGGGCAAAGGTGAAGTCACCGATCTCCTTGCCTGAGGCGGTCGTCATGCCGTTCAGGTCGCCAAAAATGGCGACCGTGTCACCTACGGCGAGCACGTCGGTGTTTTCCCATTTCGTGGTTTGAAAGTTCTCGCTGAACACCCCGAGGAAGCCAAGGATTGCCGCCTTGCCTTCCCAAGGGCCGATCCACGGCACGGTCGGGTCGCCTTCGTTCATCCAGACCATGTCATCGGCCATAAGATCGGACATTGCGGCCATGTCGCCGCTGCCCATCGCACCCATCAGAGCCCTGACCGTATCAAGGCTTGCCTGTCCTTGTTCATCGGCGGTTTGTGCCACGGCCGAGGTACCGACAAAACCTGCCAAGGCAATGAGTGCGGCGCTGAATGCCTGTCGTCTGTTCATTGTATCTCTCCTTGTCCAAACAGAACCTAGCGGCCCGAAAGCTGTTGCAGCGCGCCTGCCCAGTCTTCGACATGGTAGGAACGGATGATCTTGCCATCGGCCATTTCGTGGACATCAATCGTCATGATATCAAAACCGCGGCCCTCCCCGTCGACGCCAAAGAACGGTGCCACGGGGGTGCCGGTGGCACGACTGCGCACGGTGACGAAACTGCCGCTGTCGTGCATGTCCTGCACCTCCCAGTTGAGGTCGGGCATCAGCTTGGCGAAACCACCGACCTGACCGAGAAACGCATCACGCGACTTGTTGGCGCCGGAATAGTCTCCAACGCTTTCCCAACTGTCCCCGGTTGCCGCAACGAATGCGGCGGCGTGAGGGTCCGAGCCGGGATTGCTGAGCAGGTCGTAGAACGCCTGAACCGTGTTTGCGTTGTCGGCAGTGGCTGCCGTGGCCAGCGCCACGATTGACACAGACGCAGCGCCGAGACGTTTTCGTGCTGGACTCATATGAACATCTCCTTTTGATCTGGCCGCCGGGTATCGGCATGGCGCGGTCAATTCATCTTGGCGCAAACTCAATTCCATCATGATACGGGATATATAATTTTCATTGTTCGGATTTTACGTGCAATCAAGATCGACCGACTAAGAGAGATGGCGATCTTCGCCAAGACCATCGACCATGGATCCTTTCGTGGGGCAGCCAGCGCGTTGAACCTGTCGCCATCCGTGGTCAGCCACCACGTGTCCCAACTCGAACGGCATCTGGGCATCGCATTGATCTACCGCTCGACGCGCAAACTGGCGCTGACACCCGACGGCGCCCGGGTCCTTGCCGCGAGCCGCAAGATGCTGGAAGCCGTCGAGGCTGAATTGCAGGACATTTCCGCATCTGCGGGCGAGCCGAGGGGCGCGCTTCGCGTAACGCTACCCTCCGTGCTGTCGCAGTCAAAACTGATTGAAAAGATTTCCACTTTTTCCGAACGATACCCGCGCGTCGAACTGTCACTGGATTTCTCGGACAGCCGGAGAGAGCTGATCCAGGACGGGTTTGACATCGCAATCCTGATGACCGCCACCCACAAAAAATCCACGACATCGCGCAAGCTCTTTACAGTGGAGTGCCTTGTCGTCGCCTCTGCGTCTTACCTCGCGGACCGCAGCATCCGTCGCGCGGAGGACGTCCTTGATCTGGATTGGCTCAAACTGATGCCGGTCCAGAACATGTCACTGGATCTGGTATCGGCTGAGGGGCAGACACATACGATCAAACCCGAGGCAAAACTGTTCACGAACGACGCGCAATCGCTGTACCGGCTGGCCCGCGCGGATGCAGGCGTGGCGATCGTTCCGGATTTCTTGGCAAGCGCCGATATGGCGACGGGCCATATGGTGTCGCTTTTGCCGGAGTTGCGGCTGGGATCCATCGATGTTTTTGCGGAATGGCCCGCCAATGCACCAAAGCACGGCCTCGTTCATCTTTTGCTCGACGCGCTGGGGTAATCTGTCCCCTTGCCGCGATGCGCGCAGCGGGGCCTATGCAAAAAGCGTATAGCGCGCATGCCCGCTGTTTGCGCATGCGCCTTTGCACACCACGTCAGGCTGGGCGCGGCGGCGACGGTGTGTGCCATGGCCAAGCGGCCATACGAAACGTCACAGTTTCGGCAGCTTTTCCAGCACTTCAATGATCTCGCGCGCGCCGCGTTCGCGGTGCTGGCAGTATAGCGCGCGCGCCTCTTGCGCGTTTTGGCGCAAGATCGCGTCCAGAATGTTGCGATGATCTTCCAGCGACTGAACGGGCAATGGCCGCAGACCACGCGCCACCAAACGGGCGCGGTGGGCCTGATCCAACAGCGCGCTCACGATGCGCCCCAGACGCCGACTCCCGCGGAGATCCAGAATACCCCGGTGAAAGCCGTCATCAGCCGACGCCCATGCAGACAGATCCTTGGTTTCAAGAGCGAGCGCCATGTCGTCGACCAATCCTGTCATCATGTCTCGGTCGGCATCCGACAAACCGGTCTGGGCGAGGGCAAAAACAGCATCGGATTCCAGTGAGATCAGCAAATGGTAGATCTCGCGCATGTCCTCGGTCGAGATCGGAACGACGCGCGCGCCCCGCCTCGGGATCATTTCGACGAGCCCCTCCGCTTCGAGCCGGATCAAGGCTTCCCTTATCGTCGTCCGCGAGACGCCGTACTGAAGCGCCAGTTCCGGCTCCATCGCCTGATAGCCTGCGGGCAAGGTGTTGCTGAGGATCGCCTGCTCGAGTTGACCGCGAGCCGTCTTGGCGCGCGTTTGTCTCGTGTTTTTCTGCGCCATTTTGCGTTGCTGAGATTGACGGATTGCCCAACTTTAGGAGTTAATGTCGACATTATTTGCTTCAACGTGGATATTGCATGCATGAAAGCCAAGCATGGCACCGCCTGCACCAAAAATGGGAGGGCGAAATGTCAGTGAAACTCATCACGGCGGCCGTTGTCGGCCTTGGCTTGGCAGCCGTCCCGGCAAACGCCGAAACGCTCATCAAGCTGCAAACATCGACGCAATCCGGCGCCTTTGAATATCAGTATGTTGTGGACACATGGGGGCCAAAACTCTCGGCCATGACCGGAGGCGAAGTTCAGCTTGAGTTCACGCCGATCAACTCCATCGTGGATCGCTCTGACACGCCCGAAGCCGTCATGGCCGGCGTTTTGCAGGGCGACCTGACGGCCGTGTCCTACTTCACGAGCCGCAATCCCGCGTTCGCCATCCTCGGTGATCTGATTGCCGGGTACGACTCGGTCGATCAGGTTCAGACCTTCTGCCGCCACGGCGGGGGCCGCGATGCGCTGCAGGCGCTTTGGGACAGCACATTGCCCGGTGCACTGCATGTCGTGGGATGCGCCGCTGCGGCGAAAGAAGCGCTCGTCGCCAAAGTGCCGATCAACAGCGTTGCCGACCTCGAAGGCGTCAAGATCCGCTCGCCCTCAGGCCTTGCAGCGACCGTCTTCAAGATGGCAGGCGCAGCACCGGTTTCGATGTCCTTGTCGGATGTCTTTACGTCCCTTGAGAAGGGCGTCATCGATGCCGCGGATGCATCCGCCTACATCAACAACTCCACCTCCGGCTTTCACCAGGTGGCGAAGTACCCGCTGTATCCGGGCATCCACTCGATGGCCGTGCGCCAGATGACCATCAACAAGGGCATCTGGGACGGTCTGACACCGGATCAGCAAACCGCCGTCGAAGTGTGGTTCTACGCCGCCTATGACGACGTGCGCCGTCAACTGGACCTGCAGGACCGCGGGCAGGCGTCCAAAGACACGGCCGAAGGCGACATCACCATCATCGACTGGCCGCAGGCAGAGCGTGACGCGTTCCGTGCGATTGCTGTCCAGGCCTGGGAAGAGACCGCCGACAAGTCTCCGGAAGCCCGCGCAGCGCTGGAGGCACATTACGCCTACATGCGCTCCATAGGTCTTTTGCAGTAAACCTTTGCATGGGCAGGCCGCGCGGTCTGCCCATCGATCCATGGGGGCCTCATGCAGGCATATGTCGACATAATCGGGCGCATGAGCGTCTTTTTGGGCAAGGCCTGCGGGATGTTCTACCTCGCGGCGATTGCGCTCTCGGTCTACGAAGTCTTTCTGCGCTATGCCTTCAATGCGCCGACCTCATGGACATCCGAAACGATCATGGCTCTCGTCGCGACGGCATGGCTGTTTTGCGTCGGTGCCGTCACGCAGCAGCGCCGGCATATCACCGTCACGACAATGGAATTGCTCGTGGGCCAACGCGTTTGGGCCCGCATGAAGAAGCTGGCCATCGTGCTGTCCCTTGCGGGCGTAGCGGGCCTTGTCATCATGCTGTGGGGACCCATGGTCAAGGTCTTGCAAGCGCCGCAAACCACCGGCAGCGCCTTTGACCCCTACATCCCGACCTACATCAAGACAGCCTTTTTCGTGGCCGCATGCCTGTATTTCCTGCAACTGCTGGCCAACCTGATGACCCCCTCGAAAGACGCCACATAATGGGCATTGAACTGATCACGCTGGCGATCATCCTCGCCCTTTTCACGTTGATGGCCATGGGCGTGCCCCTCGGTGCGTCGACCCTGCTGATTTCTGTCGCGACAGCCTATCTGTCGTTTGGCTCCAACGGGTTTATCCTTGTGACCTCTGGCGTGACCAAGGTCATGGACAAGCAGGCGCTGATCGCGGTGCCCTTCTTTGTCTTTATGGCCAACGTGATGGAGCGATCCGGAGTCGCGAAAGAGCTGTTCAACTCCATGGCAATTCTTGGGGGACAGATGCGCGGCGGGGTGGCCGTTCAAACCTGTCTGGTTGCCGTGATCCTCGCCGCCATGTCTGGCGTTGTGGGTGGCGAGATCGTGCTCTTGGGGGTGATCGCCCTGCCCCAGCTTTTCCGGCTGGGCTATGACCGCAAACTGTCGATTGGCATCCTGTGTGCCTCAGGGTCGCTTGCAACGCTCATCCCGCCCTCCGTCGTTCTGATCGTCTACGGCGCTGAGGCGAATGTCTCGATCAAGGACCTCTTTACGGCCGGGATCCTGCCCGGGATCCTGCTGGCCTCTCTCTACATCACCTATGTGCTGATCCGTGTGCGCCTCAATCCGGCCATGGGCCCGGTCTACGACGCGCCCGAAGCCGAGCTTCCGTTCCTTGCGCGCTTGTCCCACTTGCGCGGACTTATTCTGCCGTTCCTGCTGATCTTCGGCGTGCTGGGCTCGATCTACGGGGGCATCGCGACCGTCACGGAATCCGCCGCAATTGGTGCGGTTGGTGCCCTCGTGGTCGCCGCTGCACGGCGCGAGCTGACGATCCAGGGGGTACGCGAAGCGCTCTGGGCGACCATGCTCACGACGGGCTCGATCCTGTGGCTGATCATTGGCGCTGTCAGTCTGGTGGGCATCTACAACCTGCTGGGTGGCACGCGCTTCCTTGGCGGCCTGCTGACAGGCCTTGAGGTGGCGCCGATCGTCGTGATCCTGATCATGATGGGGATCGTCTTCTTTCTGGGAACCTTCCTGGAATGGATCGCCATCGTCTTCATCACGGTGCCCGTGTTTACGCCGGTGGTCTCTTCGCTGGGCTACGACCCGGTCTGGTTCGGAATCCTGTTCGCCATGAACATCCAGATCTACATGCTGTCGCCACCTTTTGGCCCAGCCTGTTTCTACCTGAAATCCGTCGCACCAAAGGATGTCACGCTGCAGGAAATCTTTCTTGCGGTGCTGCCGTTCATCGTATTGCAAATGATAGGCTTGGGCCTTGTCATGGGCTTTCCGCAAATCGCACTTTGGCTGCCGGGGCTATAAGAGGACGCAATGGATACCAACGACGAAGAACACGAAGTCTATGACTTCGGCTGGTGGCCGGAAATTTTCGGCAGCATTTGCGTGGCTTTGTTTATCGGATGTTTGCTGGCATTCGCACGAGGATCAATATGAAGACCTATAAAATCGCCGCCATTCCCGCTGATGGAATTGGCCCCGAAGTCATTGCCGCCGGTCTGCAGGCGCTGGACGCGCTGGCGCGCCGCGATGGCGGTTTTGCACTGGATGTCACCCAATTCGATTGGGGCTCGGATCGTTACAAGCGCGTCGGAGCCTTGATGCCCGAGGACGGAACAGAGACGCTCAAGGGGTTTGACGCGATCTTTTTTGGCGCAGTTGGTGCGCCCGATGTGCCCGATCACCTCACGCTGTGGGGGTTGCGCCTGCCGATCTGCCAGGGTTTTGACCAATACGCCAATGTGCGTCCAACGCGCATCCTGCCGGGCATCCAGGCACCACTGGCTGGCGTCGGACCTGACGATCTGGACTGGGTCATCGTGCGCGAAAACTCCGAAGGCGAATATGCCGGTATGGGGGGACGCGCCCACCGCGGTCTGCCCGAAGAAGTGGCAACCGAAGTCGCCGTATTCACCCGAGTCGGCGTCACCCGGATCATGCGCTACGCCTTTGCGCTTGCACAATCCAGACCGCGCAAGTTTCTGACCGTGGTCACCAAGTCCAACGCCCAGCGCCACGGCATGGTCATGTGGGACGAGATCGCAGAAGAAGTCTCGGCCGAATTCCCGGACGTTGCATGGGACAAGATGCTGGTCGACGCCATGACCGTGCGCATGGTGAAATCGCCGCAAAGCCTTGATACGATTGTGGCAACCAATCTGCATGCAGACATCCTGTCCGATCTGGCGGGCGCGCTGGCCGGGTCCCTCGGTGTGGCCCCGACAGCCAACATCGACCCGGAACGCCGTTTCCCTTCGATGTTTGAACCGATCCACGGATCGGCATTCGATATCACCGGCAAGGGCATCGCCAACCCTGTCGCCACGTTCTGGACCGCCGCACAGATGCTTGAGCATTTGGGAGAAGCAGGTGCCGCGAAGCGCCTCATGCGGTCGGTCGAGAAAGTCTGCGCCGATGGTGTCATGACACCGGATGTCGGCGGCACCGCGCGGACGCAGGATGTCACCGACGCTGTCTGCGACGCAATTCGGGGCGACAACATCTAGGGCCTGACGTGTTGGCCCGCAGTCCGGTCACCCATACCGCCCTTTGGAACCAAAGGCAGGCGGTGCGCCAGAACTCCGATCGGAGCGCCCTCGAGGCGCAAAACCGCCTGGCTCTGGCGCAACCGTCTTTTCATGAGAAAACCAAGGCAGCCCTTGTTGGCCCCATAAGCAAGGCCAGCCCCAGCGCATCACCGCGAGGCAGGGCCTGCCGTATGTCCTGCGCGCGCAACAAGCCCGAAAACGGCAAGGAATGCGGTGTTTATCGTGATCCAGGGCGGGATGCCCGCAACGCGGAAACGCTTTGCAAACATGGGGAACGTCCCTCGATTTGAGGATGAGTTGTCATTGTGACACACCTGCCCCGGTTTCGGCATGGTGTGGCACGATCGGGATCATGCGGGGCGTGGCGTCACGGGCACCACGATCCGCCACGGAAAGATCGAGGTCAAAGACAGAGTCGATCCGGTTCCCGGCCAGATCTTCGAGACGCGGGTCAATCGCAAGATGATAGACACCCGCATCCCAGGGCCGGGTGGGCGCAAAGAGCCAGCGGGTTTCGGCATCGTCGAGACGGATATGCCCTGCAAGGGGCGTCCCCTCCGGGTCGAGCACACGCAACCGGTAGGCCAGCGACAGATGATCCACAGCGCCATCCAGCGCCACCGTTACAAGGTCCGTGGTGCCCACCACGGGGGTCGTGATCTCCCATGCGTCTGGCGTCGGTGAGGTGACATCCGCAGCCATTGCCCGAAACGACACCACATGTGGCGCGGACAATGGGCACCCGCGCGCGTCGCGCGCGGTGTCAGCGATGCGCAGGTGGTAGCCCCGCCCGACCTCAAGCGCGCGCCCCATGGACATATTGGCCGCCAACCCGGTTTTCACCCGCCCCGGGTCCAACAAGACGGTCAGCCTTGTCCGATCCGCTGACCACAGATCATATCTGTTGGACAGGAACACACCTTCGACAGGGCTGCCATCCTCGTCCAGAAGGTCGATCGAAGGCAGGATATCACCCTGTCCCATGGGTGCAGAAAAGTAGACGTAGAACCGCAACAGGTTGGCGGGCAGCGATGTGGCCGTTGGATACACATCTGCAACGCGTGTCGGCTCAGACGCACATGCGTGCAGGGCCCCCGCGACCATACTGGTCGCGAGGGACAACGCGGCGGCGGCCCGCATCATTCGGTCAACTCAGGAAAGCCTTCCTCGGTCTTGAGAAGGTTGTGGAAGCCACGCATCCCCTGCCCCGCTTGATTTTCCGCATAGACGTAATCGGGAAAATCATACTCGGAGACAAAATCGCTGAGGCGCAGATAGACGCCCTTGCGGATCGACACGAGATCCATCGCCCCGGTATCGAGGTTGCGCTTCAGCGCCAAAAGAAACTGCGGATCCTGATCCGCGGCCTGGTAAACGCCGCTCATCGGCACCTGAGAGGTTTCCACGCCGCCCACGCTGAGCATGCTCACGGGGGTCGACAGGCCGGGCGCACTGGCGGCCGCGGCGACAGTGCCCAGTGGGATCAGGTTGGCCTGCAATTCGCGGTTGATCACCATCACGAAGGGCGTGGCGTTCTGCTCCCGATCGTAGACGGAGAACGACAGCACTTCCAACGGCGTGTTGCCATAGCCCAGTTCGGCAATCGTGTTTCCGGTGACATGCGCCCCGTCGGTCAGGCTGGCGGTGGGCACGGTGACCAGCGGCGTGCAGGTATAGGCGGCCACGACAGTCTGCACACCGTCAAGGTCCACGATCTCCATCGCGCGGATGGGCGCGCGGGTTTCCATCTGGTCATGCACTGCATGGTACATCTCCACGCTGGAGGTTTGCGCCGCGCCGTCAAACGGATAAGCGATTTGCGTGAGCGTTGACGCGAATTCCCCGGTCGAAAGACCTGAGACAAACAGCGTTCCGTCCGCGAAATCGAGATCCGTGACCGTCAGAGATGCGGCCGGGATATCCCGCCAGAACGTCACGCCATCCTCGGGCGCAGAAGCAAGCTGAGACGTGGTCGCGGGCAGCCTGTCCAGATCCATCGGCGTGATGGTGCCGTCTTGCGTGGCCATCACCACCATGGGCGCGCCTGCCACGCTGAGCGAGACAAACGCAGCCTGCGTTGCCGGGTTGACCGCAAGGTCGTTGAACACGATGTCGGCCTCAGGGACATTCAGGACAACCGCGAGCGACCGGCTGAACCCTTCAAAGGTGTAAGGCAGCGACTCTGTCGCAGCGGCAACCTCCGGCAGCGTAAACGCATGGATCGCCGCGCCCACGCTGTCGGCGACAAAAAGCGTGGTTGGATCGGCGAATTCAAGAACCGTCGCGGACGCCGGCCCGTCTGCCGCAGCAACAATCGGCAGTGATAAAAGTGCCGCGGACGACAGCAGAACCTTAAGGCATGGCATTGTCATGGCAGGTCTCCCTTTGGGCAAAGTTTCCAGAGAAAGCCTGCATCAGCCCATGCCGTGTGAATAGCCAACTGGGCGCGCACACAATGCGCGTGGACTGTTCAGGTGATCAAAGGCCTTTGTTTGACGCATGGTGCGCCTCGTCAAATCGATTGCTCCAACCGCAATGCGACGCGCCGCGGCATTGCGGTTATTGATCGATATTTGGCGTCCCTATCAACCCTCACAAGGGTGTGGGGGTTGGCCCTGCCGTCCTTCGTCCTGAAAACGAGGCCGCAGTCACATGGCCGGTCGTACAGGTGTCGTCGTGCGCAGGCCCGGGATATTCCGTTCAAGAGCGTCAGTTGTTGCGCGTTCCGGGATCTGCCATTGCTTCTTGTGTCAGTAGGTGTTTTCGCCACGAAACCACCGGTCTTTGCAGGCACCGCCATATTCGACGTAGCCGCGATGTCGTCGTCAGTGGGGCAAGAAGGGAAATCACCCCCCGGTTCCCCAACTGTCAGATTTCTGAAATGGCGACGCCATCATTCCAGCGTCTCGACCGGTTCGCGGCAAACCAGATGGTATGAGATGTCGGCCTCGATCCGGCCAATCACCCTCCCGGCAACGGCCCTGCGCCTGCGGGTTTCAAGTCACTTTCAACGTCCAGAGGGTGAGGAAATCCATTTAAGCGTTCTTTGTCCGCTCAGACGCCGGTGCGTCAGGATTTCAGCCCGTCTCCCGTCATGATTTCGACGGCATCACGCGCTCCAGAATGCCCGGTATCTGCGCACGGTGCAGGTAAATGACCGCGGTGCAAAGCAGCCCCAGCACGATCGCCGGAAACGCGGACGGGCCGAGGATCAGCAGATGGGTAAGAACCGCACCAACCATTGTCCCGCCCAGAACCGCGGCACCGATCACCTGCTGACGCGGAATCCACAGCAGAACAGCGCCCCCAACTTCGACGAAGCCGGTCAGATAGCGTAACCACTGACCCAGACCGATTTGATCGAAGGTCGCGGCCATCATCTCGACGCCCGCGAGTTTTGCACCGCCAGCGCCGACAAACGCGAGGGTCAGCAAAATGCGCAGCCCAATGGAAAGATATGTCATCTGCGAAATCCCCTGTTGATCATGTGTCACGCCTCCCTAGATGACCTGCATGATTTACGCACTCAACGCGCAGAAATGCGCAGTGAGTGCGCGCAAAACAGGCAGGTAAAATGGACAAATGGGCAGAGTTGCGCACGGCGTACCAAGTCGCAAAACTGGGCACCGTCAGTGCCGCAGCGGAGGTGCTCGGGTTCCATCGTGCGACCGTGAACCGGCACATCGACGTCCTCGAGGAAGAAATCGGCGCGCGTATCTTCATTCGTCACGCCCGCGGTTACGCCTTGACGGAACTGGGAGAGGAAGTGCTGCGGGTCGCGCAAAAGGCCGACGATATCATCAATGATCTTGCAGGACGGGTGAAGGGCGGCAAGGCCCGCATCGAAGGAGAGATCAAACTGACGATCCTTGGGCCCTTTGCGGGTTTGCTGATGGATCCCATCGCGGCTTTCCGCGCGACAAACCCGAACTGCATGGTGGCGATCCACGCCTCGGAGGATCTCGCGCGGCTGGAATGTGGCGAAGCCCACATCGCCCTGCGCACCGGCCCCAAACCGGATCATCCGGATTATGTCGTCGGCAGCTTTGGGCGGGTCGGATTCAACCTGTATGCACACGATAGCTATGTCACGCGAAAGGGTCTGCCCAAAAGCGCAAGCGATCTGGACTCCCACCAGTTTGTCCTTCCGGTTGCCCCGGAGGGTCGCTTGCCCTTTTGGCCATGGATCGCGGAGAACGTTCAGACACACATGGTCGCGATGTCGTCGCGCGATGTCTCCGTCAATCTGGAGGCGATCTGCGAGGGGATCGGCATGGGCTTTATCAATGATCACGAAGCGCGACGTCGCGGCGGTTTTCATGCTGTTTTGCCGCCGGACAAGGCGTGGTCCGTACCGCTATGGCTGGTCACACATGTGGATCTGCATCGAACGGAGAAGGTTCAGGCGATGCTGAGCTGCATCAAATCCTTTCGGCGTGCGTTAAAGTAACCGGAACGCAGGCCCGCGCATCTGAGCAACAAGTGGCGCAGGAAAAAGGCCGCTGGCCCTGTCCCGAACACAGCCGTTGCCGGATCCCCGCGACCGTCAGACGGATCGCAGCGGGACAGCCAGATCACATCGCCGGGATCTGCGCCGATTGGCTCCACTGTTTGGGCGACTGGCCATACATGCGCTTGAACTCCCGACTGAATTGCGAAGAGCTGACATAGCCCACCCCCAGTGCGGCTTCGTTTACGGTCATGCCACCCGCGATTTTCATTGCGGCGCTGTTCAGGCGCATGGATTTCACAAATTGCATGGGCGACAGGGTCGTCGCCTGCTTGAATTTCCTGTGGAACACCGCGCGGCTCATGCCCACCTGGGCGGCCAGCCCCTCGATTGTGACGGGCTCGTCCACGCGGTCGGTCAGATAGGCGATGGCCCGGGCGATTTCATTGCCAACCCCAAAAGCGCGCCTTGCGGGCTCTCCCGCTTGCCCCTTCAAGACCGCGTAATAAACCTCGCGCAGCCGGTTTTGACCAAGGACCGCGACATCGACCGGATCGTCGCCCAGCTGCAGCAAACGCAACAGTGCATCCGTAAAGGCATCGTCCCAGGACGCCAGCGTTAACCCTTGCACCTGCGTGCCGGTCCGGGGGCGTCGGGCCACGCCGGGCGCGTTTTCCATTTCCATGGCCATTTCGGTCATCACCCGGGTGTCCAGCGAGATATAGACGCCAAGCAGCGGGAATTCTGGTGACGCCGTGGGCGTTCCCGCCTCAACCGGCATCGACATGGGGCAGCACATATATTGGCTGCTGCCATACACATGTCGCTGCCCGTCCAGAATGGCTTCTTTTGTGCCACTCACGATGGCCACCACGCTGGGTTCATAAATCGCCGGGGCGCAGCGAACCGGGTCGGTCACGCAAAAAAGCTGAACGCCTTTCACACCCGTTTCAACCAAGCCGCCTTTTTGCGCCCGGTCTTCGATGATGGTCCTGATCTGCTGTTGGCTCATGCGGTCAATCTAACGGTCCAGACACGCAACTCAACCGGTCTGATACAATCAGGCAAGTTTGCGCGAGGATTGCGCCTGTTTCTGCGCGCTTGCGACAGCTATCTGCATTTTCAAGAAAGACGCGACAGATCTGCGTCGCCCCCCCTTGCAGGAGCATGACAATGAAAAACAATCCTTTCGGTGCACAGGGCTGGACGCCAGAACGGCTCGGCTCCCTTTCCGGCAAAACATATGTCATCACCGGCGCCAACGCGGGCGCAGGGTTTGAGGCCACGCGCACCTTCCTGTCAAAGGGCGCAAGCGTCGTGATGATGAATCGCAGCGTTGAAAAGTCCAAAGCGGCCATCGCGACCCTCAAGCAAGAGTTCGGGGATGATGCGGACGTGACCTTCGTGCGTATGGATCTGGCCGTGCTGGCCTCTGTGCGCGACGCCGCAGCAGAGCTTTTGCAGAAAACGCCCCACATCGACGCGCTGATCTGCAACGCAGCCATCGCGCAGGTCGCCAGGCAGACATTCACCGTGGACGGGTTCGAAAGCCAGCTCGGCGTGAACCACTTTGGTCACTTCCTGCTGTGCGGTTTGGTTTTTGAACGGATCGAACAGTCTGCCGGGCGCATCGTGGTGGTTGGAAGCAACGGTTACAAAATGGGTCTCAAGCGGATCAAATTCGAAGATCTCAACTATGACCAGAACTACTCGGCCTGGGCCTCTTACGCGCAAAGCAAGCTGGCACAGATGATCTTTGCCTATGAATTGCAGCGCCGGGTTCAGGCCTCGGGAAAACCCGTTCAGGTCCATGTCTGCCATCCCGGGGCATCGCGGACGAGCCTGATCGAGACCAGCGGTGGTCTGGGCACGAGGTTGCTGTGGCGGCTGCTGTCCCCCTTTGCACAATCCGCCGAGAAAGGCTCCTGGCCAGAGGTCATGTGTGCGACGGAACAGGGGCTTGAGGCAGAGAAATACTATGGGCCCACACGCTTTGAAATGGTGGGGCCCATTGGCGAATGCCCTCTTGAGCCCTTCCCTCTGGACCGGGACATGGCGCAAAAGCTCTGGACGCTGTCCGAACAGAAGACGGCCCTGACCTGGACAGCCTGAATCAGACGGCCTGAAGAAGACGGCCCGAACCAGATGGCCTGAACCAGACGGCCCGAGGGCAGATCGCGGCGCGCCCGTTTTCAGACAGATGGATTTATCGGCGTGCCCATTGTCATCTCTCAAGCGCGGGGGGGCTCCCCCTGCGCTATGGGCCCTGCCCGGGTCCATTGAGAGCGCATGAGGTGCGCCTGCACCTTGGGCCTCGGCCCTTCCTGCATTCCTCGATAAGAAATCCATCCCCTGCTCTGGCAAGGCGATCGTCCAAGCACGAAAGCCATCGGCCAAACCGTTTTCGAACGCCCGTTTCCCAAGGCTAGCGCACCAGTTCTGGTCGATAGTCTTGACTGCGCAGGGCAGAGCGGCTCTTTTTTTGTTCACACGTAACGAGTGCACCGATCAGCAAAGTTCGAGGAAGGGACTATGAAGATACACGCACTCGTTGCCCATTGGCGTTGCCTGCTGCCCGCCGTCATCCTGATTGTCGCCCTTGGTCACGTCAGCGCGCCCGCCACGGCCCAACCCGTTGAGCGGGGCACCACTTTTGAGGCGGACAAGGTGTACCGGCTCTACAATGCCGCCCAAGACATGCACCTGACACGCTCCCAGCATTGGGGCCCTGCCCCCGTCGCAAAACTGGAAGCGCGGCCCAACCGCGAAGGGGGCAATATTCCGTGGAAGATTGAGCTCTCGCTCAAGTGGCTTTGGCTCATCAAGCCGGTGGACGGATTGGAGGACACCTACACGCTGTCCATTGCGGCGACCGGACCCACGCGGGGTCCTGACGGCTCGGACGGGGTCGTCTGGCTGAGTGCCGCAGATGACACCATGGCCCTGACCAACAAGGATAAAATCGGACGCTCGTTCCAGAAGGGACGGGTGTTTTTGTCTGATGTCGCGACAACCGACCTGCCCTCCCGTTTCTGGCAGGTTCAGCTCACACCGCATCAATGGGCGTATCGCAACCCGCGGCCTGACACGCTTTATACGCTGCTCCATTGGAATCCGCGTGGCATGCGTTCGGCGCTCGCGACCGAAGGACTGCATTTCAAGAAAGACAGGCCCGGAACAGCCCCATTTGAACGGTCTGCGCCATTGGCGCAGTCATGGCAGTTTGAGCCTGCTGTCGATCTGCCCAACGCCTATCAGCTTGTCAATTTCGCGTCAGGTGAACCCTTGGCGATGGAACGCACCGAACTGGTAGACGAGGGGCAATCTTCAACGGACATGGATTGGACGACCGAAGTCCATATGCGCCCGCTTCGCGCCACGCCGACACAATATTGGTATCTGGAACGCTGGTCGTTTGACACGGGCTACGGGCATCCGGTCAAGGAAGAGACACTGGTGCTGCGCAATGCCGCGCAGCCCAGCCATGTCCTGATGGGCCAAGATAACCGAAATTTCGCGCGACTGCTTTTCGGCCTCAGTGCGAGCGCCTCCGTGTCCTGGGTGCTTCAGGAAATGGGCCGGCTTGTCTCTAGCCCGACGCCGCCCGGTCTCGGAACCCCGATCAAGGACCCCACGGCGCCCGAGGAAATCGCCGGTCTCGTGATCGAGGGCGGCACGGTCATCGTGTCCAGTGAGGCGACCTCTCCGGACGCACAGCCCATCCAGCCCGGTGATCTGGTTGTCGCCGTGACACCCGAAGGCAAACTGGTGCTCAGTTCCGGTGCAGAGTTCGACATTCCCACTGGGGATATCATCTACCCTCCCGCCATGGACCTCGGCCCGGAATGGGCGCAATCCACGCGCGGCGCCAAGGGGGATGATCGGTTTCTGGCACCAGGGCTTGCTGGATTTGTGGCAGCCGGCGCCTTGCCGCTGGTCAAGGACGCCTATGATCAGCCCGAATTGCTGGGCCGGGTGGTCGCGGACTACGTCAAGGAGATGCAAGGCACCTGGCACGACCAAGCCACGAGAAACCTCTATGCCGAGGTCATGAAACCGTATTTCGGCGGTGACCGGTGCTCATATCCAGACATCTCGTGCGAATGGGAAACGATCTGTCGCAACCCGGCAGACAACCATCACATCAAGGGGCTGATGTTCAACACGCTGGTGCAAAGCCTGAAAACGCCCAAGCATGAAAGGAGCGATGCGCAGCTCAAATTCGTTGCCGCTTTTGAACGTTTTGTGCAGCGGCGCAAATTGCAGTCTGCGGAATATGCATTGTTCACCTACGAGGCATGGCTCTTTGAGGAAATGATGCAGAAGTCCATGTCCCGCATTACGATCCTCCTCGATCGCCCCCAAATGCCGCCCGACGAAGTGACAACCGCCATGGCTGCCGCGTCTTATACTGGCGGGGGCGTGGCGGTGGTCGCCATTACCGGGACACTGGGGGTCGGCATAGGCCACGTGGCGCTCGGCACTTCGGTCGCGTTCAAGTTGACGAGTTTCCTTGCCCCCTTCGCGTCTGTTTCGGGTGGTGCGACCTATGCGACTGGCACAACAGTTGTCGGGGCCGGTGGCTCCTTGGCGGGACCGGTTGCGATCGCGCTTGCCGGTGTCATCATGACAGGCATCTGGATCACCGAGGCCGTTCTGGTGAGCGAGTTCGAAAGCAAGATCCAGACTGCTGTCATACACGCACGTCAACCTCAGGATCTGTCAGGTCTTGCGTTCAACGAAGAAGGCATCGGCGAGTTGGTGCTATACTGGACGCATGCGGTTTCTGAAACCGGCATCTATTCGGTGGATCGCAACAGCGCCGAGCTTTGCAGCGAGGCCGCCAGATCCAATATGGGCATGCCCGAGGGCGTCTCGGGTGGCGGCTACAGGTTTGCGGTTGAGGATCAGTCGGAATACGCGGCGCTCGGCGAAACCGGTCTGCTCGACCTCGTTACGCCACCAAACGGTCTGCGCGCGCTGTCCTGGCATGCCGCCGCACTGGCAAAGGCCAGTTGCTATGAACCGGATTTCATGGCGGCTTATGAACAGGCCAGACCGCCAAGCTGCACGGCGGAGTAATCGCTCTGCTGCCTGCCCCGACGTGATCCGGCGGTGCGCTTGCGACCCGAATATCCGACGCGCCGCCGGACCCGCGAAGCGCCGCGCCCTATCGAGGCGGAACGCGCCACCGCTCTGCACCTTGTCGATCAAGCCAGTGCACCGAAGGCCCCCGGCCAGCGCCAGTCGTCGTTTGGTCTGGCTGGCCAGGTCTCAGCCGCGCCTTTTTCTCTGCGATGCAACCAACCACTGAGGACACACACAAATAGGCCGACTTGGTCGGGGACCCAAACGGTGTCCGGATCGGCAAGTCACGGGTCATTTCAATCGGGCGACCGACCCGCGGGTGATAATCTCGGCACGCAGCAATGATTTTCGCAGCGGATCCTCATTTTCAAGGCATCCGATAATCTGTTTCGCCACCTCTTCACCCATGTTGAAGGCCGGCAAGTCTATGGTCGTCAAGGGCGGGACCGCGTCCTTGGCCCAGTCGAGATTGTCAAAGCCCATCACCGACATGTCGTCCGGCACCCGTTTGCCAGCCTCGGCAAGGCCGAAATAAGCGCCAAGCGCCAAAACGTCCGAAAAGCACAAGAGTGCGGTGCAGGCTGACTGCCGCGCCAGAACCTGGCCAACGCCTTGTTTGCCGCCCGCAACGCTGAGTTCGGTTTCATGAAACACCACTTCGCTGAAAGCAGAGCAGGCAGAGAGCGCACCGGCACGACGCGCCACTGTACGGTCGCTCGCCGCCAGTGGCCCGTGAAGGACGGCCACATG
>JBELMB010000118.1:0-15876 GCA_042088665.1 Sagittula sp. | reverse complement strand
CTATCTTGGCACTCTGCCGGAGGCATGGGACATCCCGCGCCAGGCGGGTCTGACGCCGCGTGTGCCAAAGGGCGCGCTGGTTGTGGCCATTCGGCAATTTGTGCTCTTTTCGGTCTCTGCACCGACGGGCTGGCGGCATATCGGCCAGACCCTTGCGCCACTGTTCGATCTTGAGGCAGAGCCGCCGTTTCTGCTGCGGCCCGGTGACGAAGTGGTCTTTCCCTCGGTTGCGCGCGGCCCCTTCGAGGCGATGCAGGCCACGGGCGCACACGGCGTCACGCAGGAGCCGCTGACATGACCGCCACTCTGGAGATCCTCGAGGCCGGTCCCGGTGTCACCTTGCAGGACCTTGGCCGTCCCGGCTTTCTGGCGCAGGGGCTGTCGCGCGGTGGCGCGGTGGACCAGCGCGCGCTGGCCGAAGGGGCGGCGCTGCTGGACCAACCGGTCGGCACGGCGCTGGAACTTGCAGGCTTCGGAGGCCGTTTCCGGGCCACGCGGGACCTGCGCGTGGGGCTCACCGGTGCGACGATGCGGGCGACGATTGACGGCGCTGACGTCGCGTGGTCGGCCAGTCACTTGTTGCCCGCGGGCGCGGTCCTGTCCATCGGTGGCGCGCAAAGTGGCGTCTACGGCTATCTCACCCCCGGTGGCGGCTTTGCCGAACCGCTGATCCTGAGCGCGCAGGGCGCGCATCTCGCCGCTGGGCTGGGACGGGCGCTGGAGGCGGGGGACCGGCTGGCGTTGGGCGCGGACACGGGCCGCAAGGTGGGCCTTGTCCTCACACCTGCGCCGGTCTTTGCCGGTGGGGTGCTTCGGGTTCTGCCCAGCTTGCAGACTGATCTCTTCCCCGAAGAAACCCGCGCGCGATTTGAGCGAGAGAGCTTTACCCGCGATCCGCGTGGCAACCGCATGGGGGTGCGGGTGCGTCCCGAAGGGGAGGGCTTTCAGCTGACCGGAGGCCAGAGCATCCTGTCGGAGGTCATCGCGCCCGGCGATATCCAGGTGCCCGGCGACGGCGCGCCCTACGTGCTGTTGTGCGAATGTCAGACCACCGGGGGCTACCCGCGGATCGGCACCGTGATCCCCTGCGATCTGCCGCGCGTGGCGCAGGCGGCACCGGGCGCGCGACTCAGCTTTCGTTTTGTCACGCGCGAAGTGGCCCTCGCGGCGGAACGGGCCGAACGCGCGGAGCGTGCCCGCCTGCCGCAAAGCGCCCAGCCCATGCTGCGCGATCCAAGGCAGATGGCGGATCTGCTGTCTTACACGCTGATCAGCGGCGTCACCAATGGAGAGGACAGACCATGACACGGGTCGATTTGAACGCAGACATGGGCGAAAGCTTTGGCCCATGGGTGATGGGGGACGACGCCGCGATCCTGCAGGTGGTCACTTCGGCCAACATTGCCTGCGGGTTCCACGCAGGCGATCCCGAAGTCATGGCCACAACCATGACACAGGCCAGCGCCCGTGGCGTGGGCATTGGTGCGCATCCGGGTTTTGCCGATCTGCAAGGCTTTGGCCGCCGGCGCATGCATCTGCCCGACGCCAGCCTGCGACGCATGGTGCAGTACCAGCTGGGCGCGAGCCTTGGCATCGCTCGCGCCGTCGGGGCCGAAGTGCGGCATCTGAAGCTGCACGGCGCCCTGTCCAACATGGCATCCGAAGACGCCGGGCTGGCGCAGGCCTGTTACGGCGCGGCGCTCGACGTGGCGCCGGAGATCATCATCATGGTGCTGACCGCCACGGCGCAACAACGCGCTGTCGAGGATCTGGGCTGTCGTTGGGCCGGGGAAATCTTTGCCGACCGGGCTTACAACGCCGATGCCACGCTGGTGGCGCGTGGCACGCCGGGCGCGATGATCCATGACCCGGTGGTGGCGGCAGAGCGGATGGTTCGCATGGTGCAGGCGGGGGCCATCCTGCCCGAAGACGGCGCGCCGATCCCGGCTGCGATCGACACGATCTGCCTGCACGGAGACGGGGCCACGGCGCTGGCGATTGCCCGCGCCGTCCGCGCAGCGCTCGAGGCGGCAGACATCACTGTCACCGCGTTCGAAGGACGAAGAGGGGCGGCCTAGCCCACCATGCTCCGGCGGCGGACGGGCGTTTCCGGGGCAGACCCCGGGGCCTGATGCCACCGGAAACAGCCCATGCCTCAACGGGGCAAGGCGCGCCATAACTGGCAACCGCAAAGGAGAGCATCGCGCATGGACGCCAAGGGATTTGAAACACATGACCACGGTCAGTGCATCGCGGATGGGCTTGCCACGGTCGAAGCGCGCTGCGTCGAGGACGGGCTTCAACTTACGCCCGTCCGTCGCCGCGTGCTGGAGATCCTGCTGAACGAGCATCGCGCCATGGGCGCCTATGACATCCTTGAAATCCTGCGCGCAGAGGGGCTTGGCTCGCAGCCGCCCGTCGCCTACCGGGCGTTGGATTTCCTGTCCAAGCACGGGTTTGTGCACCGGATCGAACGGCTGAACGCCTTTGTCGCCTGTGCCGCCCCGGGAGAAAGCCATTCCCCCAGCTTCCTGATCTGCCGGACCTGTTCGTCCGTGGCCGAAGTGCCCGCGTGGCGGGCCATGCGCGCGCTGCGGCACGTCGCGAGCGACCTCGGATTTGAAGTGGAACGCGTCGCGATCGAGGCCGAAGGGCTGTGCCCGCTCTGCTCGGAGGCCGCTGCGTGACAGGCCGAAAGGTGGTTGGCCGGGCCGTGGTCGGCCGGGTCGTGGTTGGGCGGGGTGCGACAGGCCAATGCGTGGATGACCGAAGGGGGGCTGGCCGAAAGGTGGCTGGCCGCAGCACGGTTGGGCGGGGCGGTCATCCGGTCAATCGCAGGCACGAGCCACGGGATGCGCGTCTCATGGCGGGCCATGCGCGCTTGGATTGCGGCTGGGTCGTGGGGCCATGACCATGCCGCAGGCAAACACGCCGCAAGGAAACTCGCCGGACAAGACCAAGCGCGCGCGCCCCAACGTGGTCCTGATCCTCGCCGACGACATGGGCTTTGCGGATCTGGGATGCACCGGGTCAGAGATCCGCACACCGGTTCTGGACGGTCTGGCACGTGATGGGCGGCTCCTGACCCAGATGTACAATTGTGCGCGCTGCTGTCCCACCCGTGCCTCGCTGCTGACCGGGCTCTATCCGCATCGCGCGGGCATCGGCCACATGGGCGCGGATCTTGGCACCCCGGCCTACCGCGGGCATTTGCGCGCGGATACGGCCACCCTCGCAGAGCACCTGCGCGCCGACGGCTACCGCACGCTCATGTCGGGCAAATGGCACGTCGCGGGGGATTTTCCGCAAGGGCCCAGCCGGGACTGGCCTCTGGGCGCAGCGCATCATCCCAGCCCGCGGCAGCGCGGCTTTGACCGGTTTTACGGGATCCTTGACGGGGCCACGCATTTCTTTTCCCCGCATGCGCTTTTCGAGGATGACAGCCCTGCGCCTCATCTGCCGGATGGGTTCTACTTCACCGATGCGATCACCGACAAGGCGATCACCATGGTCGAAGGGGCTGTCGCAGAGGCGCGGCCATTCTTTCTTTATCTCGCGCACGCGGCGCCGCATTGGCCCTTGCATGCTCCGCCCGAAGACATCGCCCGGTACGAGGCGACCTACAATGGCGGCTGGGATGCGACACGCAGCGCCCGCCATGAAGAAATGAACGCGCTTGGCCTGTTCCAGACCAATTGGGACATCTCACCGCGCGACCCGCAGGTCCCGCCGTGGGAGGCCGTTCAGCATACCGAATGGGAGAGGCAGAAGATGGCGACCTATGCGGCAATGGTGGACCGCATGGACCAGTCCATCGGTCGGCTTGTCGCGACGCTGAAGCGGCTGGGAGAGTTCGACAACACCCTGATCCTGTTTCTCAGCGACAATGGCGGTTGTGCGGAATTCATGGCGGAGGATGGCTGGGCAAAGTTCTATCCCGACAGGACCCACGACGGTCGCAGCGTCACGCTGGGCAACCGTCCGGATGTGATGCCGGGCGATGCGCTGACGTTCCAGAGTTACGACCGGCCCTGGGCCAATGTCTCGAACGCGCCGTTCCGGCTGTACAAACACTATGTGCACGAGGGCGGGATCTCGACCCCGCTGATTGCACATTGGCCATCGGGGTTGTCCCCCGGCGCGCCGGCGCATGCGCCCTGCCACGTGGCAGACATCGTGCCGACGATCCTTGCTGCGACCGGCACCCCCGCGCTGACAGAGCGTGCGGGCGGCGCGGTTCAACCGTTTGAGGGCGAGAGCTTTCTGCCGCTCTTGCAGGGCGCGCCTTGGGCGCGCGAGGCGCCGATCTGTTTCGAGCACGAAGGCAATGCCGCCTTGCGGGAAGACCGGTTCAAACTGGTGCGCGAACACGCGGGGCCCTGGCAGTTGTACGACATGGAAACGGACCGAACCGAACTCAGGGACCTCGCGGCGCTGGACCCTGAGCGGGTGACGGCCATGGCGCGTGACCATGCGGCCTGGGCAGAGACGCAGGGCGTTCTGGACTGGGACATCGCCTTGCCAAGGGTGTTGAGCGCCTGGGGTATGGCCACTGCGGACGGCTAGCCGCTGTGGTCGCCGCTCGTGGATGTTTGGCCGACAGGTTTGGGTGCCGCGGAAGTGCACCGTTTCAGTGTCGTCTGCTTGCATCAGCAAGGCAGGCGCAGGTCGGGCCATGATCTGCTGCATGACCGGGCAAACCGGTCCGTGCGCATCGAAGGGCAAAGCGCCAGCCAGAAGTCTGCCAGAAGTCTGCCAATAGCCTGCCCGCCCGATCAGTCGGTGTGATGAGAGACGTCCGTATGGCCCAGCTTTTCCTTGCCCGGGGGAGTCCATGGGACGACGCCGCTGCGCAGCGCCGCGCGCCCGATCATATGCGCCCCGATCGGTGCCGTGAGCAGCAGAAAGACCACGATCAGCACGCAGCGGATCACCACGGCGAGATCGCCGAAATGCACCGCGACGCCCGCGATGATCAGCCCGGTGCCCAATGTGCCCACTTTGGTCGCGGCATGCATCCGGATGAAGACATCCGGCAGACGCACCAACCCGATGCCCGCCAGAACCGTCAATGCGCTGCCGATCAGGATCAGACAATAGGCGATGACCGCGCTCATTCCTTGCTCTCCTCGGCCTGTTCGCGGCGGATGACCTGCCGTTCCGCAAAGCGCGCCAGCGCCACCGTGGCGAGAAATCCCACCAGCGCGAGCACAAGCGCCACGTCGAGAAACGCCGCATCCCCGGTCCGGATCGCCGCCAACCCGCAAAACGACGCGATGGCCACCGTCATCATGTCCAGCGCCACCACCCGGTCCGGCAGGCTTGGCCCCTTGGCCAGCCGCCACAGCGCCAGACCCACGGTCACAAACACCATGACAAATCCTGCGCTGACGGCCGTCTCCATGAAATCCGCACCCATCATCGATCCTCCACTGCGTCGATCACCCATTTTTCCATCCCGGACTTCAGCGCATGGCAGACCGCGTCGGGATCGCCTGCGAACATGGCATGGAGCTTCAGCGTCTTGCGGTCTTCGCTCACGTCAATGCTCAGCGTGCCGGGAGTGAGCGAAATCAGGTTGGTCACCAACAGGATGCCGGTGTCGGTCTTGACGTCCAGCGGCATGTCGATGATCGCCGGTTCCGCACGGTGGCTGGGCGTGATGATGTCCCAGATCACCTGCACGCTGGAGACCAGCAATTCGTAGTGGAACATCACGATCAGCTTGATCCAGTACCAGACCCTCAGGAAATAGCTCGATTGCGCACCGGCCAGCGGTTGCAACACCCACAGCACACCGTACCCCACGGCAAAGCCCGAAAGCACCGTCAGCCAGGTGAACCCGCCGAAAAACAGCGCCCAGACGGCGGCAAAGAAAAGATTGGCAACGAATGTGCTCATGATGCATCCCCCAGTACGGCGGTGATATAGGCGCTGGGATCCAGAAGCTGTTCCGCCGCCGCTTGCGCGAATTGCACGAAGGGGTCGGGGAAGAATCCGATCGCCAGCGTCATCGCGGCCAGTGCGGCCACTGGTGTCAGCAGGTGGCGGCGCTCGTGACGGCTCAACTGGCTCAGTCTTGGCGCGTGGCCGTCGGGATGCGCCTTCCAGAAGGCCTCCGCCCAGATCTTTGTCATCGAGTAGATCGTCAGCAGACCCACCAGAAGCGCGACCCCCGCAATGATCCAGCCCTCGACCTCGAGGGCTGCGGCGACGAGGACGTATTTCGCCCAGAAGCCCGACAGCGGTGGAAAGCCCGCAAGCGAGAACGCCGGGATCAGGAAGAGCACAGCCAGAAGCGGCGCAGATTTGTAGAGCCCGCCGATCCTGCCAAGATCGGTGGACCCGGCAATCCGCTGCGCAATGCCGCCAATCAGGAAGAGATTGGCCTTCACGATGATGTGGTGCACGAGGTAGAACACCGCCCCCGCCAGCGCCATCGGTGTCATCAGCGCAAGCCCGAGGATCATGTAGCCGATCTGGCTGACGATATGGAACGACAGGATCTTGCGGATGTCGTTCTGCGCCGCCGCGCCAAGGACGCCGGTCACCATCGTGGCCCCCGCGACCCAGAGCAGGATCCCATGGGTGAAGCCAACATCGAGCACGAAAACCAGCGTGAACATGCGGATCAGCGCGTAGACGCCCACTTTGGTCAGGAGCCCGGCAAACACCGCCGAGACCGAGAAAGCCGGGGTGTGATAGGCGGCGGGGAGCCAGAAGAACAGTGGAAAGACCGCCGCCTTTACGCCGAAGGCCACAAGGAACATCATGGCGATGACCGTGACAAGGCCCTGGTTCTCGACCTGCGGCAGGGTGCGGGCAAGGTCGGCCATGTTCAGCGTGCCGGTGATCCCGTACAGCAGTCCGATGCCCGACAGAAAGAGGATCGTCGAGATCAGGTTGAGCGTGACGTATTTCACCCCGCCATCGATCTGTTCCTTCGTGCCACCCAGAACCAGCAGCCCGAACGATGAGATCAGCATGACCTCGAACCAGACATACAGATTGAAGAGGTCTCCGGTGATGAAGGCCCCCGTGACGCCGCCGATCAGTACATTGAACAACCCGTGATAGCCGAGCTGTTCCGAGCGTTCCGATATGTCGCTGAGCGCATAGACCGAGACCGCAAAGGCGGTGATGGCGGTGATCACCACCATGACCGCGCTCAACCGGTCGGCCACCAGCGTGATCCCGAAGGGGGCACTCCAGCCACCCATTTGCGCGGCGACCACGCCTTCGTCCAGCACGCGGGACAACAACAGGCCTGCTACGACGAGGAAGGCGGCGTTGCCCGCGACACTCAGGTACCGCCCGGCAGAGCGATCGCGCACCAGAAAGCTGGCCACCGCCGTCAGGAAGGGCAGCACCAGCGGGAGGGCAAGGCTCCAGCTCATGTAGGCATCCCCTTGTCGGCATCCTCGCGGGGTTCCGCGATCCGCATGTCATCGGAGTCGAGCGTGCCAAGCGAGGTATAGGCCCGGAACATCAGGATCAGCGCAAAGGCAAACAGGCCAAAGCCGATCACGATGGCGGTCAGCACCAGCGCCTGCGGCAGCGCGTTCGCCACGACGCCAACCGGGGCCTCTGCACCTTCGGGGATCAGGGGCGGTTTGCCTTCGGTCAGCCGACCGGCGGTAAAGATGATCAGGTTCGCCGCGTTCGAGATCAGCACCAGTCCAAAGATGAAGCGCAGCACATTGCGCGCCAGCATCAGGTAGACGGCGGTGGCGGTCAGAACGCCGATTGTGATGGCAAGAAGCGCTTCCATCAGATCTCTTCCTCCATGGCGAAGACGAGGCTGAGAATGGAGCCGAAGACCACCATGTAGACCCCGATGTCAAAGACCAGAACGCTGGACAGGGGCAGGCCCTTGGATGTTTCGGTCGCGCCAAGGAACAGCCATTGCCCGGTGAACAGCGCATCGCCGAACAGCGCCGCCGACAGCCCCGCCAGCAGCGCGATGCCCAGACCCACCATGGCGATGTTCTGCGGCATCACGCGCAGGGCGGCGCGCGCCTCTGCGGTGCCGCATGCGATGGCATAAAGCACGAAGCCGGTGGCCCCCGTCAGCCCCCCGATAAAGCCGCCGCCGGGCTCGTTGTGGCCTCGCAGAAGCATGTAGAGCGAGAACAGCAGCAAAAGACCGGACAGGTAGCGGGTGCCCGCGCGCAGGATGATCGAATTCATGACTTGTCTTTCGCGTTGGTCGTGCGCAGCAGCGCATAGGCAGAGAGTGCGGCGATGACCACGACAGCCACTTCGCCAAAGGTGTCGAGGGCGCGGAAATCCACCAGGATGACATTGACGATGTTGCGGCCATAGGCGTCGGGCCAGCTGGTCACTTCGAAGTAGTCGGTCAGTCGGCGGTCCATGGGCACTTCGAGGACGGCAAGGATCGTCAATGTGACCACCAGCCCGACGCCGCCCGCCAGAGCTGCGTCCAAGGGTCTGCGGTCCCTTTGGCCCGGCGCGTCGAGATAGGGCAGGCGCAGCAAGGCGACGGCCACCAGCACAACGACCAGCGTCTCTACCAGCAATTGCGTGATCGCCACATCCGGCGCGCCAAAGACGATAAAGATCATCGCCACGCCGATGCCCACCACGCCAAGCGCTGCCATGGCCGTGATGCGCGAGCGTGTCAGGGCCGTCAGCACCGCGCCGGACATGATCAGCAGCGCCAGCGCCACGTTCTTCCAGGACACTTCGGTCATGTCGGGCAGGCCGGGCAGGCCCACGCGCAGCGCCATGGTGCCCCCGATGGCGATCAACACGGTGACGAAGGTCACAAAGATGTAGCGCCGTAGAATGCCCGGCTGGATGATGCGGGTCTGCCATGCGGCGAGTGACTTCAGCCCCAGCAGGATGCTGTCCCAGCCGCGGTCAAAGCTGGGAAGGGCGGCTTCGGCCCGGACCAGTTGCGCGCGCAGTCCGCGGTGCACGACGTAAAGGATCACGCCCAATGTCACTGTCGCGATGGAGAGGTACAGCGGCATGTTCACCCCGGCCCAAAGCTTCAGCGGTTTTGCCTCCACGGTTCCAGCCGTCAAGGCGGCCACCGTGGGATCGACCAGAGAGGTTTGCAGCAGCGCCGGCCAGATCCCGAACAGCGCCCCCAGCAGCGCGAGGATCACCGGACCGGCCAGCATGGGCCAGGGCGCTTCGTGCGGTGTGCGCGGAAGCTCTGCCCCTGCGCGTTGCCAAAAGGGCCGGACGGCGACGACCCCCGCCACGGCCAGCATCAGCGCATTGGCCACCAGCAAGGCGCCCGTGACCAGAAGAGGCGACGACTCGACGGCGATCGCGCCCGCATATTTCAGTTCCTTGCCGATAAATCCGAGGAGGGGCGGTATTCCGGCCATCGAAAGCGCAGCGAGCGCTGCCGCCAGCGCCGTGACCGGCATTGCGCGGGCCAGACCGCCCAGCACATTGGCCTCACGCGTGCCGGTGCTGTGGTCGACGCAGCCCACCACGAGAAAAAGCGCCGCCTTGTAGAGCGAATGCACGATCAGGAACGTCACAAAAGCGGTCATGGCATAGCCGGATCCATTCGCCAGCAGCAGCGTCAGCACCCCCAGCGCCATGAGTGTCGTATAGGCCAGCGCCTGCTTCAGATCGGTCTGGCGCAGGGCGAGGATGCTGGCGAATACGGCCGTGACCCCGCCCGCGATGGTCAGCGTCCACAACCAGATCTCGGTGCCAGACAGCGCCGGATGCAGGCGTGCCATCAGGTAGACACCCGCCTTGACCATGGTGGCGGAATGCAGAAAGGCCGAAACCGGCGTTGGCGCGGCCATGGCATTGGGCAGCCAGAAATGGAACGGAAACTGCGCGGATTTGGTGAAAGTCCCTGCAAGGATCAGGACAACAATCGGCACATAAAGCGGGTGCGCCGTCAGCGTGTCGCCCATCTGGACGATTTCGGACAGCTCAAACGTGCCCGCGGCATGGCCCAACAGGATGAACCCGGCCAGCATCGCCAGCGCGCCCGCCCCCGTCACCAGCAACGCCTGCAGTGCAGACCGGCGACCCTTTGTGGTTTCGTGCCCGAAGCCGATCAGCAGGTAGGAGGTGATCGTTGTCAGCTCCCAGAAGACGAACAGCGTGATCAGGTTGTCGGCCAGCACCAGTCCCAGCATGGACAGCATGAAGCTGAACAGGAACAGCGCGAACCGGTCGAACTGTGGGTGCCCGGCGAGGTAGGTGTTGGAATACAGGAACACCAGAGTTCCGATCCCGCTGATCAGCAGGGCAAACGTCAGGCTGAGCCCGTCGATGAGGAACGACAGGGATATCCCCAGCGACGGCACCCAGTCCCAGCTCAGACGCAGGGCCTGCCCGCCAGAGATCTCGGGCAAGAGGCCGAGGAACAAGACGAAAAGCCCGGCGGCCAGTCCGATGGGGAGGATGCCGATCAGGCCGTTTCCCTTTGCCTGTGTCATGCTGGCTGTGCCTCCGTGTCGAGGGTGACGGGCGAGACAAAGCCTTCGGGCTTGACCGCCAGAACGGAACATCCGACGCGGTTCAGAACCGTCTCCGCGGTGTTCCCGATGAACAGCCCCGCAAGGCCGGTGCGCCCCAGCGTGCCCATGACCAGCGTGTCGGTGCGCTCGTTCTCGGCATGCTGAACGATCACATCCGCGGGGGTGCCTTTGACGTGGGCAATGTGCATGAGGTCCGCGAACCCCGCGTAGGCCCCGGTCAGATGCGCCAGCCGCGCCGCGCTTTCGTGTTCCGCCCGGGTCAACAGGGCGGTCACTTCGGCCTCGGGGGCCTGAACCAACGCGCTGCGCAGCGCGGATTCCTCGTAAAGCACCCAGGCATGCACCACGTCCAGCCGCGCGCCATCGGGACGGGCCAGCGACGTGGCCAATTGCATGACCTGATGGTTCAACGCGTCGCGTGCGGCATCCTCTGGATCCGGGTCGACGGCGGCGACGATCCGGCGGGCTGCGGGACCGGCGGCGCCATGCAACACCCAGACCGGGCAGGGGCATTTGCGCAACAGATGCAGATCCGGCCCGCCAAGCACGTCAAGCGTGGGCGTGCGATCTGCGGCCTTGAGCACGAGATCGGTGCCGTCGCTCAGCACGTGTCGGATGATCTCGACAAAGCCGACGCCGGACAGCAGCCGTGTCGCAACCTCCAGCCCCGCATCGCGCAATGGTTGCGCGGCCTCGGTGAGACCGACGGCATGATGGGCGCGCAGCTTTTCTTCGACATCGCGGGCGCGGGCGCTGGGCAGCACCGTGAGCAGCCGATCAAGGTCGCCCGGGTTGCTGTCCAGCACATCAATCAGGGTCAGCCGCGCCCCGTTTGCCTTGGCCAGCCATTTCGCCCGTGCCAACAGCGCATCCGACAGACCTTCGGGTGTGGCGACCACGAGAATGTTCTTGAAGCGGTTCATGTGCGCGCAGGATCCCCGAATGTGACTTGGCAAGAGATGGGGTGGCGTTCTAATTGGGCAAATCGAATTATGCACCTGAGTTGATAGAAAATACCTATCAAGACGTTTGACCGCCGGAGGCCCCATGCCCACCCTTCAACAATTGCGCTACCTCGTGGCGGTGTCCGAAACGGGGCACTTTCGCCGCGCCGCAGAAGCCTGCAACGTCACGCAGCCAACCCTGAGCGGGCAGCTCAAGGAGTTGGAAAACAAGCTTGGCACCGTTCTGGTGGAACGCACCCGCGCGCGGGTGGTGGTCACGCCGCTTGGCGAGTTGATCGTCGGCCACGCCCGCAACGCCCTGCGCGAAGTCGAAGAAATCCGCAGCCTTGCCTTGCTGCACAAGGGCAACCTGCAAAGCACGATCAAGGTGGGGGTGGTGCAGTCGCTTGGCTCTTACCTGCTGCCGCTGATCGTGCCGGATCTGCACAAGAGCCACCCCAAGCTGAAGCTTTACGTCAGGGAGGGACTGTCCGACCACCTGCTGGATTCACTTGGGACCGGGGGGCTGGACATGCTGTTCTTTCCGCTGCCGATCCGCGAGGCGGATTACGAGACACGGTCGATCTTTCGCGAGCCACTTCAGGTGGTTATGCCCCATGATCATCGTTTCGCGAGCGAGGAAAGCATCGCGCCGCACATGTTGCAGGGCGAGACGATCCTCGCGCTTGAGCGGGGACACAAACTGTTCGAGCAGGTGCAACGGATCTGCACGCAGTTCGGGGCGCATCTGTCGCAGGATTACGAGGGCACCTCGCTGGACACGCTGCGCCAGATGGTCGGGATGGGGATGGGGCTGTCGCTCTTGCCGTCGCTCTACGTGCGGTCCGAAGTGACGCATCAGGACATCGTCGTGGCGCGCCCCTTCCGTGGCACGCCGCCGTCGCGAACCATCGGAATGGTCTGGCGACAACGCACGGCGCGCGAAGGCGAGTTTCTGGAACTCAGCCAGGAAATTTGCAGCATTCTCAGACGTGGCGCGCCAGAGGTCACGGTTCTGGGGTGACGATTCTGGGGTGACGGTGTTTGGGGGGACACAAAACGAGGCAAACTTTGAAAGTCCCCCCGCCATTTATCGTTGGGCGCGTCGCGAGAGGCGTCAACCAGATGCCCGCTACTCCCACAGGCGCCCACGCGTCGCCTTGCCGAGGTCAGACCCCGTTGCGCGGGGGGGGGCGGCAGGCTGGGTGACACCCCCCGGCGCAAAAGCGCTCAGTCGTAGCTGAGCGTGCCCGCCTTGCCGCGGAAGATCACGTAAGCGAGGATCGAATAGCCGATGATGACCGGCACCACGAACGCAGCCCCGATGAGGATGATCAGCAGGCTTTCGGGGGCTGCGGCTGCCTCGTAGATCGTCAGCTGTTCCGGCACGACGTAGGGGTAAAAGCTGTAGGCCATGCCGAGGTAGGCCAGCGCAAACAGACAGGTCGTCACCGCAAAGGGCAGCCAGGACCGTCGGTCGTCAGGATAGGGCATCACGCGCAACATCCGCCAAAGCGAGAGGATCAGCAGACCAGAGAGAACCGGCAGGGGCGCGAGATAGACAACTTCTGGAAAAGACAGCCATTTCTCCCATATACGGGTCGATACGAGGGGCGAGGCAAGCGACACCGCGCCAATGCCAAGGATCACGCCCCAGAGACCGCCCCGCGCCCAACCGATGGAGGTCCGCTGCAACGGCCCATCTGTCTTGTGGATCAGCCATGTGGCCCCGATAAAGCTGTAGCCCACGGCGAGAAAGACCGCCGTCAGCGTGGCAAAGGCAAGGGTGGCCTGTGTCACCTCCAGCCCCATGATGTAAAGCCCGAGCATAAATCCCTGCGAGAGCGCCGTCAGCATGGAGCCACCAAAGAACAGCCGGTTCCACAGGCGCTTGTGATGGTCGCGCGCCTTGGCCCGGAATTCAAAGGCGACACCGCGCAGGATCAGGCCGACCAGCATCGCGAAAACCGGCAGGTAGAGCGTCGACAGGATCATCCCGTGGGCCTGCGGGAACGCGACCAGCAGCAGGCCGACCGCCAGCACGAGCCATGTTTCATTGGCGTCCCAGAACGGACCGATGGATCCGATCATTCGGTCCTGTTCGTCTGGCGAGGCCAGCGGGAACAGGATGCCGACCCCAAGGTCGAAGCCATCGAGCACGACGTAGACGAGGATCGAAAAGCCCATGAGCGAGGCAAAGGCCCAAGGCAGCCAGTCGGCGGGATTGGTGAAATCAGGCAGCATGGGTCACTCCGCGGGGCTGAGGGCGGCAACCTGGGACTTGCCGGAATGGTGCACGTCGATGGCGCGCCCGTCCTCGCCCCGCGCGGCCTTGCGCGCGAGGTAGACGATCACGCCGACATAGGCGATCAGCAGGGCCGCGTAGATCGCGAGATAGGCCAGCAGGGTGCCCAGCACCATCGGCGCGGGCACGTCGGCCACGGCCATGTCGGTCGTCATCACCCCGTGCACGAGCCAGGGCTGGCGGCCGATCTCGGTCGTGTACCAGCCCGCGAGCGTGGCGACCCAGCCAGAGAAGGCCATCGGCACCAGCGCCCAGAGCAGCGGTTTGGGCAGACCCTCGACGGCCATCCAATGGCCTGCGATGCGGCCTTCGTGCAGGTGCCTGCGCCGCCACATCACAAAACTCGCGGTCCAGCTGAGCAAGAGCATGGTCATGCCGGTGCCGACCATGACGCGAAAGCTCCAGAACACCGGGGCCACTGGCGGGTGTTCGGGGGTCCCATCCTCGGCCACGAAATCGTTGAGGCCGGGGACCACGCCGCTGGGCTTGTGCTTGAGGATCACCGACGCCCCGCTGGGAATACCAATCTCGAAACGGTTTTCGCGCGCCTCTTCGTCGGGCAGGGCAAAGAGCAGGAGCGGCACGTTGGATTGCGTCTCCCAGTTGCCTTCCATCGCGGCGACCTTGGCGGGTTGGTGTTCCAGCGTGTTCAAGCCGTGTATGTCGCCCATGTAGATCTGCACCGGGATCAGCAGCGCGCCCAGCACAACGCCGGTTTTCAGGACCGCGCGCACTTCGCGCGAGCGGTCGCCGATGAGCAAGCGAAAGGCAGAGACGCCCGCCACAAGAAAGGCCACGGTCAGGAAGCTCGCGAGGATCATGTGGCCAAACCGGTACGGCATGGAGGGGTTGAAAATGATCTCCCACCAGCTGGTGGCATGGGCAACCCCGTCAATCAATTCAAACCCTTGCGGCGTGTGCATCCAGGAATTCAGAACAATGATCCAGAACGCCGATACCGTGGTGCCAAAGGCCACAAGGAAGGTCGCCAGCATGTGCAGCCATCCCGGTACGCGCGAAAAGCCAAAGAGCATGATGCCGACAAAGGCCGCTTCGAGAAAGAAGGCGGTCAGCACTTCGTAGGCCAGCAGGGGACCGGCGATATTGCCCACCGTTTCCATGAAGCCCGGCCAGTTGGTGCCGAACTGGAACGACATCGTGATGCCGGAGACGACGCCCATGGCAAAGCTCAGGGCGAAGATCTTGACCCAGAAGCGATAGGCCGCGATCCATTTTTCGTCGCCGGTCATGGCAAAGCGCAGCCGGAAGAACAACAGCACCCAGCCGAGCGCGATCGTGATTGTCGGAAAGAGGATGTGGAAAGAGATATTGGCCGCGAATTGAATGCGGCTCAGAAGCAGGGTGTCGAGGACGTCCATGTGTCAGGCT
Organism: Sagittula sp.; assembly: GCA_042088665.1. GTDB lineage: Bacteria > Pseudomonadota > Alphaproteobacteria > Rhodobacterales > Rhodobacteraceae > JBELMB01. The sequence goes on along the minus strand of JBELMB010000118.1, from coordinate 754 downwards.
CACTTGCGGGGTTTCAGAGGAGAGAGCGTGCCGGCCTTGTCAATCAGCGCGGCGAGTTTGCTCCCGTAGGTCATCAGTTTCACGAGGCGCTCGGTCTCGATGCGCGCCATGTCTTCGTAAAAGCCGGTCATCATCTCGATGAGTTCGCGCAACTCGGCAATCCGGGCTTCGGCGTAGTCATCACCGGCGGGGCCCTGCATTTCGAGTTCGCGCAGCTTTGTCAGAGTGGGATCGATTTCGCGCTTCTTGCGCTCGGCCACGAGGGTGCGCACGATCTCCCAGAGGTCGTCGGGTGTTGTGAAATAGTCGCGGCGGTCGCCCGGGACATGTTTCAAACGGACCAGGGTCCAGGATTGCAGTTCCTTCAGGCCCATGGAGGTATTCGATCGGCTGATGCCAAGCGCCGTGGAGATGGTTTCCGCATTCAGCGGCCTGGACGACAAAAAGAGCAGGGCGTAGATCTGCCCGACGGTGCGATTGATGCCCCAGCGGCTGCCCATTTCGCCAAAGTGCAGGATGAATTCCTGTTGCAGGGGGGGAAGGGTCATGGGTGGTTTTCGCTCTCTCGGTCATTTCAGTAATTTCTGAAATCCAAGTAGGGGTGATGTTGCGGAGATCAGCGGGCCTGCGTCAAAATGTACTTCTGAAAGACAGGAATTCTGCAGTTGAGCGCGGGGGGGGGGGGGGGGGCGCCCCCGCCCCCCCCCCCGCCGGGGCGAAGAAAAAAAGAAGAAAAGAAACACAGGGGGGGGGG
>JBELMB010000319.1:0-2740 GCA_042088665.1 Sagittula sp. | reverse complement strand
GTCGGCCCAGTCTTCGGTGGCGAACCAGTAATCGTGGGTCTCTTCGAGCCAGCCGGAGCGCCACTGCTGCGCGATCCAGTTGTTGAAGTAGTTCAGCGCGTCCGGATCGCCCTTGCGCATGGCAAAGCCTTCGCCGCGCGGATCGAACAACTCGCCGCCAAAGACGTAGACCACGCCGGGGTTGCGGCCCGCTTCGCGGTTGGGCGAGGGCTGCGATGCCATGGTGGCATGGGCGTTGCCGTTCAGCACTTCCTGCGCGGCGGCGCCGTCCTCGTCAAAGAGCAACAGTTCTGCCTCGGGGAACTTGTCCGCGATCACAACCGCCGGGGTCGCCCCGCGGCGTGCGGAAAAGGTCACGTCGGGAGAGTTGAAATCCTCCAGCGAGAAACCCTCTGTCAGCTCTGTGTTGGCGAGGATCGCCAGACCGGAGAAGGCATAGGGATTGGAGAAGTTCACCGTCAGGTTACGCTGTGCGGTGATCGACATGCCCGAGATGATGACATCGAAGTTGCCCGCCACGAGGGCCGGGATGATGCCGTCCCACGAGGTGGGGACGAATTCGACTTCGACGCCCATGTCTTCGGCCAGCTTGCGGCCCACGTCGAGCTCAAAGCCGATCAGGTCGCCGTTCTTGTCGCGCATGGACCACGGCACGAAAAGCGACAATCCGATGCGGATCACGCCGTCTTGCTTGATCGTCTCGATGACGCTTTCGCTGGTCAGCGCGCGGGTGGCATTCTGCGCAAAGGCAGGAAGCGCGCTGGTGGCGGCGAGGGCTGCGCCCAGGACCAGGCCGAGCGCTCTGCGGGAAAGGGACATTCTTGAACCTCCTTGTTGGATGAGCGGTTTTGGTCAGGTGTCGACGGCATACCTCCGCTCCAGGTACGACACGCCGATGGACAGGATCAGGGTCACCGCCATGTAGACAAGGGCGATGGTGAACCAGATTTCAAAACTCATGAAAGTATCTGAAATGATGTTGCGTCCGATGGTCGTCAACTCCGCGACAGCGATGACGCTGACGATGGCCGATGACTTGATCAGATGTACCAGCTCGCCCGTCATCGGTGGCAGCATGAAGCGCATCGACTGGGGCAGGATGATGTAGCGATAGATCTGGGCGGTGGACATTCCGATGGATTTGGCGCCTTCCCACTGGCCCTTGGGCACGGCGTTGATGCCGGCGCGCAGGATCTCGGAGATCAGTGCAGCGTGAAAGACGCCGAGGGTCAGCACACTCGCGGTATAGCGGTCCATTTCGAACACCGGGCCCAGCACATAGTAAAACAGGTAGAGCAGAACCAGCAGCGGGATGTTGCGGGTGAATTCCAGAAAGCCCAACGCCACCGCGTTGCCGACCACAAGGTCCGACAGGCGCAGCAGCGCCACGACCAGCCCAAGCACCACCGCAAGCACAAACGACATCACCGACAGGTGAACCGTCGAAACAAGGCCGATGGCGATCTCGCCCCACTGAAAGCCCTCGTCGGTGAAACTGTAGAGGTACTGCGGGATGCGGTACCACTGCCAGTTGTACCCCATGTTCTGCGCGCCGACGTAAGAGCCATAGCAGATCAGCCCGATGATCAGCACATAAAGCCCGATCGCCACGGGCAGCGAATTGAGCACCTTCTGATGACGCGGCATCCCGCGCGTGTCCTGCCTCAAGGGCGCAAAAACTCCGCCCGCTGCCATCAGTGCTGCAGGATCTGGTCAAGGAAATCCCGGCAACGCTGGGTCTTCGGTGCGCTGAAGAACACGTCGGGGGGCGCGGTCTCGACGATCTCGCCCGCGTCCATGAACACCATCATGTCCGCCACCTTGCGGGCAAAGCCCATCTCGTGGGTGACAACGACCATGGTCATGCCGGTCTCGGCCAGTTCTACCATCACATCGAGCACTTCGTTGATCATCTCGGGATCCAGCGCCGAGGTCGGCTCGTCAAAGAGCATCACCCGCGTCTGCATGCACAGCGAGCGCGCGATGGCCACGCGCTGCTGTTGTCCGCCCGAAAGCTGCGAAGGGTATTTTTCGGCCTGTTCGGGAATGCGCACCCGTTCAAGGTACTGACGCGCGGTCCTCTCGGCCTCTGCGCGGTCCATCTTGCGCACTTTCATCGGGCCGATGGTCAGGTTCTCCAGCACCGTGAGATGCGGGAACAGGTTGAACTGTTGAAAGACCATGCCGACGTTCTGGCGCAGCGCACGGGTGTCGCGCACGTCTTCGCCGACGGACAAGCCGTCCACGATCAGATCGCCACCGTCGTGCATTTCCAACGCGTTGAAGCATCGGATCAGCGTCGATTTGCCGGACCCGGATGGCCCGCAGATCACCACGCGCTCCCCCTTGTGCACGCTGATCGAAATATCGCGGAGGGCCTGGAAGTCCCCGTAGAACTTGTCCAGACCTTTGGCCTCGATCACCGTTTCGCGGTCTGGCATGGGCATCTCTTGTCTGGACTCGGGCGCATGTTTCCAAGATAGGGGCATAAAGTGGCGGATGCTCAAGAGAAATTTGCGCTGCGTGACCAAAAGAAAGTCACCCTTGCCATAATTTTGCCCGCAATCGGCTCGCCCCTTGCTCCGGAAAAAGGAACCCGCGTCTTGGCTTCTCCTGCGAAAAGTGACCTGACCCGTGGTCCGATCCTCGGCCATATCCGCGCGCTGGCGGTGCCGGGGGCCTTGGGACACGCTCGCAGTATGGCGTTGCCATGGGTCAAGTTCTTTGTCTTACGTAAAAA
>JBELMB010000008.1:0-27552 GCA_042088665.1 Sagittula sp. | reverse complement strand
TTCCCCCAGAGGGGCGCAGGCGTGGTTCCCCCAGAGGGGCGCAGGCGTGGTTCCCCCAGAGGGGCGCAGGCGTGGTTCCCGCAGGAGCGCAGGCGTGGTTCCCGTAGGGGCGGCAGGCAGGGTTCCCGCAGGGGTGCAGGCGTGGTTCCCATAGGGGCCCGCAGACTTCTCTGGAACGGCCATCGCAGCCAATTGAGGCCGCTCAATCCTCGCCTTGCCGAAGCGCTCAGGTGTTTCCGTCGCCGGTGAAGCGCGCCGCGTCCGCCGCGGCCCGGCGAATCGCGTTCGATTTGTGTACCGTCTCCTGGTACTCCGCCTCCGGGTCGCTGTCATAGACCACACCGCCACCAGCCTGAATGTAGAGCTTTTGGTCCTTCACCAGCGCCGTGCGCAGGGCGATGCACATGTCCATGTCGCCACCGGCGGAGAAATAGCCGACGCCGCCGCCATAGACGCCGCGCTTTTCCGGTTCCAACTCGTCGATGATCTCCATCGCGCGCACCTTGGGCGCGCCGGAGACGGTCCCGGCGGGCAGACCCGCCAACAGGGCGGACAGCGCGTCATGGTCGTCGGACAGTTCGCCGACGACATTGGACACGATGTGCATCACGTGGCTGTACCGCTCGATGATGAACTTTTCGGTGGGTTTGACGGTCCCGATCCTGGACACACGCCCGGTGTCGTTGCGCCCCAGATCCAACAGCATGAGGTGCTCGGCGAGCTCCTTTTCGTCGGCCAGCAAGTCTGCCTCGAGTGCGTTGTCTTCCTCTGGGGTGGCGCCACGGGGGCGGGTGCCGGCGATCGGGCGGATGGTCACCTCATTGCCAAAGACCCGCACGAGGATCTCGGGGCTGGCGCCCACCACCTGAAAGCCCCCAAAGTTGAAAAAGAACATGAAGGGCGAGGGGTTGGTCCGCCGCAGCGAACGGTACAGCGTGAAGGGCGGCAGCGGGAAATCCTGTGTCCAGCGCTGCGACGGCACGACCTGAAAGATATCTCCGGCGCGAATGTAGGATTTGGCCTTCTCGACCGCCTCGAGATAAGCCGCATGGCTGAGGTTCGACACCGGTTCCCCAAGGTCGGCGGCATCGCCCAGATCGCGAGAGGCCTGGGGCAGGGCGCGTTCAAGGTCACGCACCGCATCCATCACCCGTTCGGCGGCCTGCGCATAAGCGGCGCGGGCCGATACGCCCGCCTGCACCCAAGCAGGAGAGACCACTGTCACCTCGCCCTTGACGCCGTCCAGCACGGCCACCACGGAAGGGCGCATGAGCATGGCGTCGGGCAGGCCCAGCGGGTCGGGGTTCACATTTGGCAGATGTTCGACAAGCCGGATCATGTCGTAGCCAAGGTAGCCAAACAGCCCCGCTGCGGCTTGCGGCAGGTCCGATGGCAGGTCTATCCGGCTTTCGGCCAGCAGAGCCCGCAGGGCGGTCAGGGGATCGTCGGCCTGCGGCGTAAAGCTGTCCGCGTCAAAGCGCGCCTGCCGGTTGATCTCTGCCCCGGTGCCATGACAGCGCCAGATCAGGTCGGGTTTCATACCGATGATCGAATAGCGCCCGCGCACCTCACCGCCGGTGACCGATTCCAGCACAAAGGCGTCCTTGGCCGCACCGGTAAGTTTCAGCATCAGCGATACGGGTGTGTCCAGATCCGCCGCGAGGCGGGTATAGACCACCTGGTTCTGCCCGGCCTCGTAGCGGCTGGCGAAATCGTCATAGGTGGGCGTCAGGGTGGACATGGGCAGCGGGCCTTGCAGCGTTGGACAGGGTGGGATGGCGTCGCGGGCCTGTGCCCGCATCGCCTTGTGTATCGGACCGGGATCAGGGGAAGTTGGCGTGCACCGCGTTGATCGCGGCCTGGTCGACCTCGACCCCGGCGCGGGACTGGATGTCGGATGCCAGCGCGCGGAACAGATCCTGCGCCACTTGCTGCGCCGCTTGTTCCTGAAAAAGATCCACCAGCTGGCGCGCGCCGTCATCTTCCATATCGGTGGTCACGATCTCGTCCAGTTGCACAAGGAACACGCGCCCGGCCCCGCGCAGCGTCGCGGCCCCGCCGGGTTCGAGGTCAAAGACCGCCTCCAGCGCGCCCGCAGGCAGCTGCGGGTTGAACGCGGTACGGGTCAGGGGGGCCTCCTCGTTGGACAAAAGCTCCAGATCGGCAAAGGTTTCGCCCCCTTCAAGACGCGCCTGCAGGGCTTTCGCCTCTGTCAGCAGCGCCTCTTCCTGCGCGTTGAGTTCCCAATCGGCCGCAACACGGTCACGGATCTCGTCGAAATCATAGGGTGCTGCGCTCTGGATCTCGTCGAGTCGCAGCGCAAACACGCCGCCATCGCCGAGACTTTCGATCGCGGGGTAATCGTCCTCGCCCACGGCGCTGGCAAGCGCGCGGAAATCGTCGTAGCCGGCGATCTCCTCGACGTTCTGGCCGGTCCAGCCGATTTCGCCCAACTGCATGTCGGTGCTTTCTGCCAGCTCTTCGAGCGTGAGGCCCGCGGCCAGTTCGTCATCGTAGCTTTGCGCCTGCATGTCGATCACCCGGCGGGCCCTGTCCAGCACCAGCGCGTCGCGCAGCACCGGCACGGCTTCCTCAAAGGAGGTGGCCTGCGCGGCCAGCACCGCGTTCACCCGGAACAAGGCCGCACCCAGGTTCGACGGTCCCGGCACCACCGCGCCAACCTCGGCGGCAAAGACCGCTTCGCCCGCGACCCCCAGCGCATCGATCGTGACGTCGCCGAGGTCGATATCCGCCAGCGACAGGTCGCGCGCGATCACAAGGTCCTCGAAGGTCGTCTCGCCAGAGGTGATCTGTGCCAGACCGGCCTCCGCGGCCGCATCATCCGCAAAGACCAGCCGCTCCACCAGCCGCCGTTCGGGCAGGTTGAATTCTGCTTCGCGCTCCTCATAAGCGGCGCGCAGGCTCTCTTCTTCGACGTCGACGCTGTCGATGATCATGTCCGGCGTGATCCATGCATAGGTGATGCGCTTGGTCTCCGGTCGGGTGTAGCGGTCGATGTTCTCGTCGTAGAACCCGGTCAGGTCGCTGTCCGTCGGCACGGCCACCCCGGTTGTCATGCGCTCCAGCGGCACTTCGGCCCAGCTGAATCCGCGGGTCTCGCCAACATAGGTCAGCAGCGTGTTCACATAGGTGTCAGGCAGGCGCACACCCGCAAGAACAGCGCCCTGCAACAGCGTCGAGGCGCTCTCGGCGCGCAACTGCTCTTCGAATTCGCGTTCGGAAAAGCCGATCGATTCCAGCTGCAACCGATAGGCGTCGCGGTTAAAATTGCCGTCGATGCCCTGGAACGCCTGGATGTTCACAAGGTCCCGCGCCAAACGGGCATCCCCGACCGAGATCTGCATCGCGGCGGCCTCATGTTCCAGCGCCGCCGTGACCACGACCTGGCTCAGCACCCGGTCCGGCACACCCAGCGCCGTCGCCTGCTGAAAGCTCAGCGCCTGCCCGGTCTGGGCCTGCAGGGCGCTGATCTCGCTCTGCAGCGCACGGAAGTAATCCGTGGCCGGGATCTCTGCCTCGCCGACGGCGCCGATATTGCGCACCGTCCCGCCGAAGTTCGTCGCGCCGAAACCGCCCAGCCCAAGGAGCAAGAGCCCCAACAGGACATAGCCCGCGGTCTTTCCAAACGCGCCCTTTTTCTCCGCCATAGCACCCTCCACGCCGATCTGCGCCTCTGTCTACGCGGGCGCTCCGGGGGCCGCAAGGGGCAGGTCGAGTGCCGCGAGCCGCGCGCAGACCTGTTCCAGCCCGGCCCGGTCGGTATTGGCAAAGGCCATGCGAAAGGCCCGGTCGCCGCTGGCATCGCCCGCGGGCACGAACATGGTGGCCGGCAACATCAAAAGGCCCGCCATTTCGACGAGTTTTGGCGCCAGTTCCTGCGCGTCCAGCGCGAAAGGGTGCTCGATATAGGCGAAATAGGCGCCCAGCCCGCGCAGCCGCCAGCCGCGTTGCGCCATCGCGCCAAAGTGATCTTCGATGGCGGCCCGCCGGTCGAGGATCTCAAGCCGCTGCCCGGCCTTCCAGTCGGTAAGGTGCGTCAGCCCCCACAGCGCGGCTTTCTGGCCAAAGGTCGGTGCGCAGATGGCGACCGTGTCCTGGAACTTTTCCATCTGGTGCAACAGGTCGGGCGCGGCAACGATGGCGCCCACCCGGTGGCCGGTCAGCCGGAATGCCTTGGAAAAACTGTAGAGCTGGATCAGCACCTCGTCCCAGCCCGGTTGCGTCAACATCCCGTGTGGCGCGCCGGTCCGCGAGTCGAAGTCGCGATAGGTTTCGTCAACGATCAGGCGGATGCCCTCGGCCCGGCACAGATCGAACAATCCCGCCAGCAGATCTGCCGGGTACTCGACACCGCAGGGATTGTTGGGACTGACCAGCGCGATGGCCTTGGTGCGCGGCGTGATCAGCCGCGCCGCCGCGGCCACATCGGGCAAGAGATCCTCGCCGGTGGGCAGCGGCACGGCGGCGACCCCGGCCATGTCCAGCCACATCTTGTGATTGAAATACCACGGCACCGGCAGGATCACTTCGTCGCCCTCGGTGCACAGCGCCGCGATGGTCGCCGCAAAGGCCTGGTTGCACCCGGCGGTGATCGCCACTTGCTCTGCGGCCACCGATCCCCCGTAATGCGCCGCCCAATCCTTTGCCAGCGCTGCGCGCAGACCCGGCAACCCCAGCACAGGCCCGTACAGATGCGTGTCGGTCTCTTCGAGCATCGCTGCCATGGCCTGCCGCATCCGGACCGGCGGCGGATCCCCCGGCGCGGCCTGACTGAGGTTGATCAAAGGTCGCTCCGGGGGGAAGTCGACACCGCGCAACCAGCGCTGCGCCTCAGGGATGGGCGGGAAGAACGTGGCTTCGGTCCGTGTCGACATCGTCTCTCTCCATCCTGCACGCCCCAGCGGGCGATGCGCTTGCGGGTTTCTCTGTTTCACAAATACTCAAATCGGCCTTTGCCTGACCGCCGCCGCACCGCAGGGCTCGGGCGCAACCCGATCCACCGCAGCACAATCAATCCAGCCCCCATGGCGGCCGGTCAGTCAGAGCCGCGGTAAGGCTTCACATATTGCAGGGCCATGTCCCAAGGGAAAAAGATCCAGGTGTCCTGGCTCACTTCGGTGATAAAGGTCTCGACCTGCGGCCGCCCCTGGGGCTTGGCATAGACCGTGGCCACATGCGCCTTGGGCATATGGCTGCGCACCACTTCCAGCGTGCGCCCCGTGTCCACGAGGTCGTCGATGACCAGCACGCCCGTGCCGTCCCCGATATAGTCCATGTTGGGCGATTTTATCACCTTCGGCGCGCTCTGCGTCTGGTGGTCGTAGCTCTTGACGCTGATCGTATCCACCAGACGGATGTCCAGTTCACGCGCGACGATCATCGCCGGTGCCATGCCCCCACGCGTGATCGCGACCACCGCGCGCCAGGCACCGCCATCCGGGCCCTGTCCCTGCAACCGCCAGGCCAGCGCCCGGGCATCGCGGTGCAATTGGTCCCAGCTCACATGGAAGCCTTTTTCGTGGGGCAAACGGTCGTTCATGGCGGGTCTCCTCGGGACGTAGGGGCAAGCTCAACTGAGCGCGATTTTCAGGCCGAACGCGGCGATCAGCGCGCCGAACAGGCGGTCGACGCCGGTCTTGACGCGGGCATAGGCGGCGCGGGCGCGGGGCAGGGAAAACACGCGGGCGACGGTGGCATACCAAAGCGTTTCGTTGACCACGATCATCATGACAAGCAGCGCCCGCACCCAGATCGGGGTCTCCACCGGCACCAGCCCGACAAAGACCGCGCCAAAGAAGACCGCCGGTTTGGGATTGGATGCAAAAGTCACAAAGCCGAACCGGAACGCCGCCCAGCCAGAGCGCGGCGTCGCGCTGCCCATCTCTGGCAGAGGGGCAGGCGCATGGCGCCACATCATCACCGCAACAAAGATCAAGAAGGCCCCGCCCGCCAGCTTCAGCCCCACAAACAGCCAGGGCGCCAGTTCGAACAGCAGCGCAAGCCCCGCCATCGCCCCCGCGGCCCAAAGCCCGGCCCCAAGGCCAAAGCCGAGGCTCAGCGCCAGCGCCGTGCGAAACCCTTCGGAGGCGGCAGTGCGCAGGCAGACCACGAAGGTCGGCCCGGGGCTCATCACCGCCGCAAGGTGGATCAACACGACAGAGACAAACAGCGCCGGCGTCATCGGCCCACCAGCAGGCGCAGCCCAAGCGCGCCGAGGATCACCGCGGCGCAGCGGTCGATCACCGGTTTCAGCCGCAAGTAGCCAGCCCGCGCCGGGGGCGAGGACAGCGCCGCCGCAAAGGCGCTGTAGGCGATCACTTCGACGACCGCGTGGTTCAATACGATCAGCGCCTTGGTGCCCGGCGACATGTCGGGCGGAAAGATCACCACCAGCACAGAGGCCGCAAAGAGGACCGATTTCGGATTGGCAAGATTGACCAGAAGCCCATCCACAAAGGCCCGCCCGCGCGGGCGCAACGCGTCCGAGACAGGTTGGCGCGCGTCGCGCCACAGGCTGTAGGCGATCCACAACAGGTACAGCGCACCGGCGATCTTCATCACCACAAAGGCAGTGGGAAAGATGCGAAACACCACTTCGAGCCCCAGCAGCGCGGCGGCGGTCCAGCTCGCGGCCATCACGGCCAGCCCGGCACCCGTCGCGGCCCCCACGGCGAATCCGCCCGAAACCGACTGGCGCAGCGCAAACAACAGCGCAGGCCCGGGCGCTGCCAGCGCCGCCAGAAGCGTCAGGTTGAAAGCAATCAGCGTGGCCAGTGTCATTGTTGGTTATCCTGCGCGGCCGGGAACAAGGGTCCCACGATCCGAAACCGTGACGCCTGTGGAGTCAACCCAATCATACCTGCGCGGATCCGGCGTTTGACCGGCGATCTGTGCAGCATATGCGACCTGTCCAGACCGGATGTTCTGCATCTGCGGTCTTTGTGGCTGTTTTGGTGGAACAGACTGCGGGCAGGGCCCCGATGCGTCGGACATGGCGTCGGAAGAGGCGGCAAGCCGCGGCATCCAACCGCCAAACCTGTCCGCCGGGCAGGCCGGGCGCGCGGTCAGACGCAGCGCCGCGGCCCGTTGCATCATTTGGACATGTCGGGGGCGTCCACGGCCTTCATGCCGACGACGTGGTAGCCCGCGTCCACGTGGTGCGTCTCACCGGTCACGCCCGCGGAAAGATCCGAAAGCAGATAAAGCGCAGACCCGCCCACATCCTGAATAGACACGTTGCGGCGCAGCGGCGAATTGTATTCGTTCCACTTCATGATGTAGCGGAAATCGCCGATACCAGAGGCGGCCAGCGTCTTGATCGGACCGGCGGAAATGGCGTTCACGCGGATCCCATCCTTGCCCAGATCCTCGGCCAGATAGCGCACCGAGGCCTCAAGCGCCGCCTTGGCCACGCCCATCACGTTGTAATGGGGCATGACGCGCTCGGCGCCATAATAGGTCAGCGTGATGGCCGCGCCGCCGTTCTTCATCATCTTTTCCGCGCGCTGCATGACGGCGGTAAAGCTGTAGACGGAGATGTCCATCGACATGGTGAAATTGCCGCGCGTGGTGTCGACATAGCGGCCACGCAGCTCGTTCTTGTCGGAAAAGCCGATGGCGTGCACGACAAAGTCGAGGCTGTCCCACTGCGCCTTGAGCCCGTCAAAGAGCGCGTCAACCGATCCCTCGTCACCCACGTCGCAGGGCAGAACGATCTCGGATCCCAGTTGCGCGGCCAGCGGATCCACACGTTTTTTCAACGCGTCCCCCTGATAAGAGAAGGCCAGTTCGGCCCCCGCCTCGGACAGCGCCTTGGCAATTCCCCACGCGATGGATTTGTCGTTGGCCAGACCCATGATGAGGCCACGCTTTCCCGCCATCAATGGGCCCGAAAACACCTGATTTGACATGAGCGCCCCTTCCACCAGATCCTTGATTGAGCGTCCTTTAGGCGATCCCCGAAGGCCCATCAAGTCTGCTTTACCATAATCGGAGGCGGCGGGGCGCAATCCGGGTCGGCTTGTGGGGCATGTTCAAAGACGGGAGGGCCGGGGCACAGGCCCTTGTTCCCCGCGCTTTGGGCTGGCAGGACGGTGCAGAAAACACGAGGAGCAAGACCATGTCCGAACGCGGGGGAATTTTTGCCGGGGACGACCCGTTCGAATTGGCCAGGGCCTGGCTGGCAGAGGCCGAGGCCTCCGAGATCAATGACCCGAACGCCATCGCGTTGGCGACGGTGGATGCCTCCGGCATGCCCAACGTGCGCATGGTCCTGCTCAAGGAAATCGAAGCGGCGGGCTTTGTCTTTTACACCAATTACGAAAGCGCCAAGGCGCGGGAGCTCGACGGCGCGGGGCAGGCGGCCTTTGTGCTGCATTGGAAAAGCCTGCACCGACAGCTGCGCGTGCGCGGCCATGTCGAGAAGGTGGACGACGCGCAGGCGGATGCCTATTACCAGTCGCGCTCTCTCAAGAGCCGGCTGGGGGCCTGGGCCTCGCGCCAGAGCCAGCCGCTGGACAGCCGCGCGACACTGATGGCCGAAGTTGCCAAGGTCACCGCGGTGCGTGGACCCAACCCGCCGCGCCCGCCTTTCTGGGGTGGTTTTCGCATCCGCCCGATCGAAATGGAGTTCTGGGCGGACGGGGCATTTCGTCTCCATGACCGGTTTCGGTGGACGCGCACTTCGCTTGACGCGGAGTGGGACGTGGTTCGGCTCAATCCATAGATGTATTTGATGTAAAAGCGAAATTTCACGTCACGTCAAATGCAAAAGATGAGATCTAACGCTTCCGTTAACCTTTCGTTAACAAACTTGACACAAAAACAGGACGCCCGCCGCCTTGCGCAAAGCCTTGGCAATGCGCGAAGACTGGGTTGGGGATATGTGTTGAGTTGGGAAGAGCGTTGGAACAAGAACTGAAGGACGTCAGAAAAATTGCCGGTAAGGTAAAGTGGTTCGACCCGGTGAAAGGCTTCGGCTTTGTCGTCGCCGATGAAGGCGGTCCGGATATCCTCCTCCATGCCAATGTACTGCGTAATTTTGGACAAAGCTCCGTTGCGGATGGCGCGCGGATCGAGATCGATGTGCAGAACACCAGTCGGGGCGTTCAGGCCACGCAGGTTCTGCGGGTCGAACCGCCCGAAGCCCCCGAAGGCGCGCCGCTGGCCGATTTCGAACAACTGGACCCGGATGTCTTGAGCTCTGCCGAGCTGGAGCCCGCCCGGGTCAAATGGTTCGACAAGGCCAAGGGCTTTGGGTTTGCAAATGTCTTCGGGAAGAATGATGATGTGTTCATTCATATCGAGGTTCTGCGCCGGTCGGGCCTCTCGGATCTGCAGCCCGGAGAGGCATTGGCGATCCGGGTGGTCGAGGGCAAGCGCGGCCGCATGGCGATGGAAGTGAACGCATGGGAAACCGCTTTGCTGCACTAGGACTGGCATGCGCCCTTGGGGCCTTGTCTTTTTCCACATCATTGAAGGCGGACGGGGGCGCGCGAGCGCCCTTGTTGTCTTTGAGCGGGTCGAACGCCGGTGTTTCGGCGGGCACGGACAGAATTTTGCTAGCTGCGGCGAATGTGCCTGCCTGCGCCGCCGGTGCCCTGCACATCCGCGGGGCGTTTGGCCTCGCGCGGTTCGCGGTCGATGTGGTCGACACGCCCCAGACGAGGTCGCGTGGCTTGATGTTCGTAGAGGCGATGCCGTCATCACGCGGCATGCTCTTTGTATATGAACGTCCGCAGCGGGTGGCTTTCTGGATGAAGAACACGCTGATCCCGCTCGACATGATCTTTGCCGACGCGCAGGGCGTTGTGCAGCGGGTGCATGTCAATGCGGTGCCGGGGGACCTGACGGCGATCCCGGGTGGCGACGCCATACAATATGTGCTGGAGATCAACGGCGGCCTCAGCGACAGGCTCGGGATCGCGCCGGGGGCCGAGCTGCGCCATCCCTCAATTCCCCAAGCCGCCTGGTCATGCGAATAAGCCTGCGATTTGGGCTTTTCTTACTCAAGGTGTCGGGGTAAACCCCCGCCAGTGTCGGGGCGTGGCGCAGCTTGGTAGCGCGTCTGTTTTGGGTACAGAAGGTCGTGAGTTCGAATCTCGCCGCCCCGACCACTCTTCTTCTTATTATCTTTGTCTCGACTGCCGGCATTGCAACTGCAAGCTGATCACGCCTGTGCAGGGCGCGGCCTGTTTGCGGGTGTCACCGCCTGTGGATCTCCCGGTTTTGCCCTCCTGTGACGCTGAGAACACGGCCCCATGGGGAGGTGTCGAAACGCGCCATTTCTCCCCCTTGCGAGGGCGCGGGCGCTTTGACATATGCAGGCCTCCAAAGGTTCAGAACGCAGCGACTCGCCCGCATTGATTCCGCCACAGACCACTAGATGTAGGGCTGCCATTCTTGCCAGACCCTGCTTTTGCGCAGCCTGTGGATGGTTTTCCGGTTCGATCCCTTTGCCGAGGGCTGTATGTGCAGCTGTGCCACATATTTTTGCACGTTTACTTCAATTAATATTGGGTTAACCGGACGCAGGGTCAGCCTCGGGCTGACAGCCCTCCGGTGTGGATAACTTTGTGTAACGTTTGGATTTTTTTGGCGATCAATTGTTAACCAAACGTAAACAGTCAAACTGTGAATCGGGGGGCACCTACACCCCCTAGTGGTGAAACCCCCGGTCAACACCAAATATATGTCAGTCCCGTGAAAAAAGCCGTTGACGACATGGCGCCAGATTGGCCATGTTGTGGATGCCGACGATGAGAGCCACAACATCTAGTGGCCGTGTTGGCAGGGGACAGAAACCAGACAACCAAGACACCTTGCGGGACGCACAGTTCCGGCATGCAAGCTGCATGTGCGTCGTACCTGTTCCCTGCTCATCTCATCGTCGGCACGAGGTCAAACCGATTTGCGACGGGGCAGTCAGCGATGAAAATCGAAAGAAAATACACCAAGGCAGGGCAGGACGCATACGCAGAGGTCGCGTTCGTCACAACCACTTCGGAAATCCGCAACCCGGACGGGTCCACCGTCTTCAAGCAGGACAACCTGGAGGTGCCTGCGAAGTGGAGCCAGGTGGCCAGCGATGTCATCGCGCAGAAGTATTTCCGCAAGGCTGGTGTGCCGGTGGAGCTGAAGAAGATCGCCGAAGACGATGTGCCGGAATTCCTCTGGCGGTCCGAAGCAAAGTCCAAGACCACCGAGCGGGTGGGCGAAAACTCTGCACGTCAGGTCTTTGACCGCCTGGCAGGGGCCTGGGCCTACTGGGGCTGGAAGGGCGGCTATTTCTCGGACGAAGAGGATGCGCGCGCATACTACGATGAAATGCGCCACATGCTGGCGACTCAGACGGCCGCGCCGAACAGCCCGCAGTGGTTCAACACCGGCCTGCATTGGGCCTATGGGATCGACGGGCCAAGCCAGGGCCATTTCTACGTTGACTATAAAACGGGCAAACTGGTCAAATCCAAGTCAGCATATGAGCATCCGCAGCCTCACGCCTGCTTCATCCAGTCGGTTCAGGATGATCTCGTGAACGAAGGCGGCATTATGGATTTGTGGGTACGCGAGGCGCGTCTCTTCAAATACGGATCAGGCACCGGCACGAACTTCTCCTCCCTGCGTGCCGAGGGCGAGGCCCTGTCAGGCGGAGGTAAATCCTCCGGCCTGATGGGGTTCCTCAAGATCGGCGACCGCGCTGCGGGCGCCATCAAGTCCGGCGGGACCACGCGCCGCGCCGCCAAGATGGTGATCTGCGACGCCGACCATCCCGATATCGAAAAATTCATCAACTGGAAGGTTAAGGAAGAGCAGAAGGTTGCTTCCATCGTGGCCGGCTCCAAGATGCACGAGCAGATGCTCAACGCGATCTTCGAGGCGATTGGCACGTGGGATGGCGTCGAAGCGGATGCCTATGATCCCAAGGCCAACCCGACGCTGAAGAAGGCGATCCGCAAGGCCAAGCAGGCGATGATCCCCGAGACCTACGTCAAGCGGGTGCTGGACTACGCCAGGCAGGGCTATGCCTCCATCGAGTTTCCGACCTATGACACCGATTGGGACTCCGAGGCATATGCCTCTGTCTCCGGGCAGAACTCCAACAACTCGATCCGTGTCACTGACGCCTTCCTGAAGGCCGTGCGCGAAGATGCGGACTGGGAGCTTATCCGCCGCACCGACGGCAAGGTCGCCAAGACCATCAAGGCGCGCGATCTCTGGGAACAGGTGGGTCACGCGGCCTGGGCCTGTGCCGATCCCGGCATCCAGTTCCACGACACCGTCAACGCCTGGCACACCTGCCCCGAAGATGGCGCGATCCGTGGATCCAACCCATGCTCGGAGTACATGTTCCTCGACGACACGGCCTGCAACCTCGCCTCGATGAACCTGCTGACCTTCCTCAAGGACGGCAAGTTCGACGCAGAGACCTATATGCATGCCACGCGTCTCTGGACGCTGACGCTGGAAATCTCCGTGACGATGGCGCAGTTTCCGTCAAAGGAAATCGCGCAGCTCAGCTATGATTTCCGCACGCTGGGTCTGGGCTATGCCAACATCGGCGGTCTGCTGATGAACATGGGGCACAGCTACGACAGCGACGAGGGCCGCGCGCTGTGTGGCGCGCTCACGGCGATCATGACCGGTGTGGCCTATGCCACCTCTGCCGAGATTGCCGGTGAACTGGGCGCCTTCTCTGGCTATGAGCGCAACCGCGATCACATGCTGCGGGTCATCCGCAACCACCGCAACGCGGCTTATGGCGCCACCACCGGCTATGACGCGCTTGCGGTCAAGCCGGTGGCGCTGGATCACACAGGCTGCCCCGATCCGCTGCTCATCGAACTGGCCATGGGCACATGGGACGAGGCGCTGCGCCTGGGCGAGCGTTTTGGCTTCCGCAATGCGCAGTCCACCGTGATTGCGCCCACCGGGACCATCGGTCTGGTCATGGATTGCGACACCACGGGCATCGAGCCGGATTTCGCACTGGTGAAGTTCAAGAAGCTGGCCGGCGGCGGCTACTTCAAGATCATCAACCGCTCTGTTCCGGGCGCTCTGGAAAAGCTTGGGTATGGCTCGGCGCAGATCGAAGAGATCATCTCTTATGCAGTGGGCCACCAGACGCTTGGCAATGCGCCCGGCATCAACCACGGCGCGCTGATCGGCCATGGCTTTGGTCCGGCACAGATCGAAAAGGTCGAGGCCGCGCTGGCCACTGCCTTTGACATCCGCTTTGTCTTCAACCAGTGGACCCTCGGCGAAAGCTTTTGCCGCGAAGTGCTGGGCATCCCGACCGAGAAGCTCAACGATCCGACCTTTGACCTGCTGCGTCACCTCGGGTTTTCGCGCTCGGACATCGAGGCGGCCAACGACCATGTCTGCGGCACCATGACCCTCGAAGGCGCACCGCATCTGCGGTCGGAACACTACCCGGTCTTCGACTGCGCCAATACCTGCGGCAAGAAGGGCAAGCGCTACCTGTCCGTCGACAGCCACATCAAGATGATGGCCTCTGCCCAGAGCTTTATCTCTGGTGCGATCTCCAAGACGATCAACATGCCCAACGATGCCACCATCGAGGATTGCCAGAAGGCCTATGAGCTGAGCTGGTCTCTGGGCACCAAGGCCAACGCGCTCTACCGTGACGGATCCAAGCTGTCTCAACCGCTGGCCGCCGCGCTGGTCGAGGATGACGACGAGGCCGCCGAAGTGATGGAAACCGGGTCGAACCACGAAAAGGCGCAGGTGCTGGCCGAGAAGATCATCGAGAAGGTGGTCGTCAAGGAAATCATCAAATCCGAGCGCACCAAGATGCCGTCGCGCCGCAAGGGCTATACCCAAAAGGCGGTTGTGGGCGGGCACAAGGTCTACCTGCACACGGGTGAATATGGCGACGGATCCTTGGGCGAGATCTTTATCGACATGCACAAGGAAGGCGCAGGCTTTCGTGCGATGATGAACAACTTTGCCATCGCGGTGTCCGTGGGTCTGCAATACGGCGTGCCGCTGGAGGAGTTCGTGGACGCCTTCACCTTCACCAAGTTCGAACCGGCGGGCATGGTTCAGGGCAACGACAACATCAAGAACGCCACGTCGATCATTGACTATATCTTCCGCGAACTGGCGGTCAGCTATCTCGATCGGACCGATCTGGCGCATATCAAGCCCGAAGGCGCGGCCTTTGACGATCTCGGCCGCGGCGCAGAGGAAGGTGTGGCCAACGTCAAGGAACTCTCCGAGGGAGCCGCGAACAAGAGCCTCGAAGTGCTCAAGCAGATCAGTTCTACCGGGTATCTGCGCAAGCGTTTGCCGCAAGAACTGGTTGTGCTGCAGGGCGGACAAGCGGGTGCCGTGGCCTTCGAGGCCGGCACCGATCCGGCGCAGGTCCTGAGCACTCTGGTGCCCGCCACGGCGGCTGGTCCGGTCAGCGCCGGGACGTCGTCGGGCAAGGGATCGTCCAGTGTCGCATCTGCGCCCATGGGCATGAGCGCGGTGGGCCGTGCCAAGATGCAGGGCTACGAGGGCGAAGCCTGCGGCGATTGCGGCAACTACACGCTGGTGCGCAACGGCACCTGCATGAAATGCAACACCTGCGGGTCGACCTCGGGTTGTAGCTGACGAACACGGTGCCGCCGGTCCGACGGGTTCGGGCGGGCGGCACCATCGAGACCCCCTGGGGGGGTGGGTGCGGCACGTGTCCCCGTGGCGCGCCAAACGTGGGATGGGTTTTCCATCCTGTTCTGGGATCGGTGCGCCGGTCCTGAGCGCGGACAAGGCCGCAGGCAAAAAAACTTGAGCGGTGTAACGAAGAGCCTTGTAAGCGAACCTCAAGGGCCCCTTTTGGGGCCCTTTTTCTGTATGGTCTTTTTGGGGGGCTTGGGGGCCTCTCGCCGCGTCGTGTTGCCTTACAGATGGTGCGCTGTCGTGGTTTCACCGGGTCTGTCTCGGGCGCGACGTCTCAGCACCGCGCGGCCCCAATCCCTTTTGAGCGTTTCGCGCGTGTGTGCAGGCCCGTCGTGTCGCTATTTTGCCCGTGTCCAAAACGAGAGATGGCACACCGTGTCAAAGGCCCGGACCGGTCCGGCGCAAAAGCATCTCAAGCGCCTTGCGCGCGGCGTGCGGCCAGATTTTCCAGCGCGGCGAGTCCTTCTTCGATTTCTGCCGGACTGAAGCCCAGCTTTTGGAACACGGCGACGGCCGCTGCGCGTCTGCGCTCGGCGTTTGGGCTGGTGGCCAGGAGGGGCGACATCACGCCCGCGAGCTTGAGCGCCACCATCCAACTCATGGACCCGTTGACATGGCCCTTCTTTTTGCGCGCCTCTGTCACCGTTGATTGTTTCATCTGTGTTTCAAAGCCGCCACCGTGGGAGCGGTTGGCGGAGCTGTCGACCGCCTCCAGACGGATAAAGCAATTGGCCGGTGTGATCGCCTTGGCGCGCAGATGATCGACGTCGCAGCCCGCCGGGGCCTTTGCGCCTTTGGTGCCGTAGGCCAGGTCAAGGAAGGCCTCATAGACATCCTTGTAGCGCTCGACCCCGGGCAAAGCCCAAACCGAGGACATATTCGGGTCGCCGGGGTGCAAAAGCGCAAAGGCCTGGTCTTCGGGAAAGCCGCCGACGGGGCTGACGGTGCAGCCGAATCGATAAGCGGTGACATCGATCAAAGAGGGGGCCAGCACAATCACCGGTTCCGGGTTGGTCCGCGCAAATTGTTTCAACAGCGTTTCAGCGCGGGTTTTGGCGATTGCGGTGGTGTCCATGATCAGCGTCCGGTTGCAGCCTTTGTGCCTTTGGTAGCCGTTTGGGCAGGCTCGGCGCAAGGTGCGGGGTTTGCGAGCCGGGTTGAGCGCGGAAACTGGCCATATGCCGCGTGTCCGTCCCCCCAAGGTGGTCAGGGTGTTCAGATGTCCGCGTCGGTCAATCCTGAAGGGGGCTCGCGCGTGCCGGGCGCGCCCTGTTGCGTCCTGCCGGCGTTTGGCCGGGTGTCAGGAGCGCGCGATGTAGCGGTCGCCGCGGTGGTTGACGGTGATCATGAGGTTCAGGATTACAGCGCCAGCAAGCGAGGCCAGCACCAAAGGCCAATCGAAGAGAAACAGGGCCACGGCAAAGATGCAGAGGTCAAAACCCAACTGCGTGTTGCCCGCGGGGATACCGCGACGATCTTGCAGCCAGAGCGCCACGATCCCGACGCCGCCCAGCGTGGCGCCGTGGCGGAACAGCACGATCAGGCCGATGCCCGCCAGCAAGCCAAAGAGGACGGCGCCGACAAGCGGATGTGTCGGCGCGATGGTCAGTCCCTGCGGCAGGATTTCGGTCAGGGCTGACAGCAGGGCAACGGCGGCAAAGCTCTTGAGTGTGAAGCGCAACCCCATCTGCGTCAGGGCAAGCACGTAGAAGGGCAGGTTCAGCACGAAGAAAACAGCGCCAAAAGACCAGTCTGCGGGATAAGCGACGAGGAGCGACAGCCCGGCGATCTGACCGGTGATCAAGCCACTCGCAGTCAGGATCTGCACGGCCAGCGCCATCAGCGTGGTGCCGACAAGGAGGCCGACCACGTCTTCGACAAGGCTGTGTCGGTCGGCGGGTGGCAGTGAGAGCAAGGTCATCATTGGGGCAGCATGCCGCGGCGCAGCATTTCACGCAAGCTGTGTCGCACCCGCAGGGATGACGACCCAATGGAGTGCCCGCTGGTTGCGCAGCGCGGCGTTGATCCCGGCATGTCCAGTGTCTGGCCGGGCCGCGTTTATCGAATGGCTCGGCCCATGCGGTCTTGCGCGGTGGGCTGCGCCGTTTGCGCCCCTGCGCCTTGGTGCTTCTGGCCGGACTGACGGAAAGTGCTCGGGGTCAACCCCGAGCTACGACGCCCGTGCCCTTTGCAAGGGACGGGTCCCCGACAGGTCAATAGCCCGTGTTTGAGGGGATCAGCCGACCAAGGCCTTGTTCAGGTTTTCGTCGATCTTTTCGAGAAAGCCCATGGTGGTCAGCCAGCCCTGATCCGGACCGACCAGCAGGGCCAGATCCTTGGTCATGTGACCCTCTTCGACGGTTTCGACGATCACCCGTTCCAGCGTTTCGGCGAAGGCGCGCAGGGCGACATTGCCGTCCAGCTTGGCGCGATGCTTGAGCCCGCCGGTCCAGGCATAGATGGACGCGATGGAATTCGTCGACGTGGCCTCGCCTGCCTGATGCTGACGGTAATGGCGGGTGACGGTTCCATGGGCGGCCTCCGCCTCCACGATCTGGCCATCGGGGGTCATCAACTGCGAGGCCATCATGCCGAGACTGCCAAAGCCCTGTGCTACGGTGTCGGATTGCACGTCGCCGTCATAGTTCTTGCAGGCCCAGACGAATTTCCCGTTCCATTTGAGCGCGCAGGCCACCATGTCGTCGATCAACCGGTGTTCGTACCAGATCCCGGCATCCTTGAATTTTTCGGCAAATTCGGCCTCGTAGACCTCCTCGAAGAGGTCCTTGAACCGGCCGTCGTAGGCCTTGAGGATGGTGTTCTTGGTCGACAGATACACTGGCCAGCCCAGCGTAAGGCCATAGTTCAGCGACGCCCGCGCAAAATCGCGGATCGAGGCATCGAGGTTGTACATCCCCATGAAAACCCCGGCATCGGGGGCATCGTAGACGTCCCGTTCGATGACGGTGCCATCCTCGCCTTCGAATTTCATCGTCAGCTTGCCCTTGCCGGGGAAGGTGAAATCCGTGGCCTTGTACTGGTCGCCAAAGGCGTGGCGTCCGACCACGATGGGCGAGGTCCAGCCCGGCACGAGGCGCGGCACGTTGCGGCAAATGATCGGCTGGCGAAACACCACACCACCAAGGATGTTGCGGATCGTTCCATTCGGGCTGCGCCACATTTTCTTGAGGCCGAATTCCTCGACCCGGGCCTCGTCCGGGGTGATGGTGGCACATTTCACCGCCACGCCGACCTCTCGTGTCTTTTCGGCCGCGTCGATGGTGATCTGGTCGTTTGTGCGGTCCCGCTCCTCCATGCCGAGGTCGTAATAAAGCAGGTCGATATCGAGGTAAGGCAGGATCAGCTTTTCCTTGATGAAGGCCCACATGATGCGGGTCATTTCATCGCCGTCCATCTCGACCATTGGGTTCTCGACTTTGATCCGGGTCATCAGGGGCTCCTGCCAAAAGAGAATCGCGTCTGCTCTTGTCTACCGCAACTTGCCTTAACGACGGATGCGGCACGCAGCGACTGGCGTGATTTTTCTGATCCTGTCGGGGTTTGCGGCGTGCCGGAGGCGCGCGCCGGTTTTGAAGCGCATTTTAAAATGCTGATTTTTATAAGCAAAAACTGGAAGTTTAAGAACTGTGCAAGCGATCTGACGCAGTTTGTATCCCAAGTGGTGAGGACAAGACCAGCGAGGCCAGACGCGAACGGGGTGTGCGCAACCGGCCTTGGAAGAGGGGTGCATCTGCGCCTTTCGCAAGGGGTCTCGGGTCCTTGACGGGCATTCGGCATCGCCCGGGGGTGATGCAGGTGGGCATGAGGGGCGCCGCCCCTTTGGAGTGAGAGATATGACGACACAGCTTGAGCGTCTCAGGACGATGGATGGCAGCCAGATCGGCTTTGCGGTCTGCTTTTTCGGGGCGGCACTGCTGCCGCTTGCGGGGCTGGTGACAAGGGTGTCGCCCGCCGTGACACTGGGGGTTGCGGTGGCATTTGGCCTGATCGCCCTGATTGCGCGGCGGCAGGAGCCGCCCTTGCGTCACTACCTGTCCGCCACGGCGCTGATGGGGGTTGCGATGGCGGCCACGTGGATTTTCAGCGGGCACCCTTTGCACAGCGAGATGCATCTGGGCCTTGTCCTGATGCTCGCCGTGGTGTCCACGGCACGGCACACCGGCGCGCTGGTTCTGGCCTGCGGGCTGGGTGTGGCACACAGCTTTGCCTCTGCGGGTTTTGCGCCCGGGCTCCCAAAGGGGCTAAGCGCAGATCTGGGGCCCGAACTGTCGTCCGCCCTTGGGGCGTTCCCTGTGGCGGCCCTGCACAGTGCGGTGCTTTGCGCCGTGGGCGCGCTGTTGGTCATTCTGGTCGGGGGCAAATCCGACGATCTCCAGAAGCTGGAACAGGGGGCGGACCGGTTGAAGACCGAAAGCCAGATGGCCGATGACGCCCGTCAGGAGGCCCAGGATGCGAAGGACGAGATGCAGGACGTCATGGATGCCCTGCGCGTCGGGCTGACGCGTTTGGCGGGGCGTGACCTGTCGTTCGGCATCCGCACGCCCTTTCCCGAGAACTACGAGATTCTGCGCACAGAGTTCAACGAGACCGTCGAAGTGCTGCGCGAGGCCTTTATCAATGCCTCTCAGATGACGGATGACTATGCTTCGGACGCGCAAAAACTGTCGCATTCCGTGACGCGGCTGTCGCGCATGACGGTCGGTCAGGCCGAGACACTGGGCAATATGAACCAAACCACGTCGCACCTTGTCAGCACGCTGGGCGAGACAGCGGCAACTGCCAGGGATGCGGCCCAGACCGCCGGAGAGGCCCGCGACAGCGCGCTGCGTGGCAGCGAAGTGACCGAGGAAGCCATCAGCGCGATGCGCGGGATCGAGGACAGCTCACGTCAGATCTCGCAGATCGTGGACCTGATCGACGATGTCTCCTTTCAGACCAACCTGCTGGCGCTGAACGCCGGGGTCGAGGCAGCGCGTGCGGGCGAGTCTGGCAAGGGTTTTGCGGTCGTCGCCTCCGAAGTGCGGCAACTGGCGCAAAGCACATCCGAGGCGGCGAATGGCATCAAGAAGCTGATTTCCGATAGTTCCGATCAGGTGACGACGGGGGCCGACCTCGTGGATGCGGTGGGCCAACGGCTGGATGAGATCAAGGCGCAGATTTCGCGCACCAGCGAGTTGACGGAATCAATTTCGGCCCGAAACCTCGAACAATCTCAGTCGGTGACACAGCTGCACTCTGTCGTGAGCAACGCCTCGGGCGAGACACAGGATGCCGTCGCTCTGGGCAAAGACCTCGCTGCCATGACGCGGCGCATGACCATAAGCTCCAAGAAGCTGTCCTGCGATATGGAGGCCTTTACCCTGACCGAAGAAGATATCCTGAAGCATACTTCGGCTTTGTAGGGGCGCCGGGCGACAGGGAAGGCGGCGCCCGGCGATCAAATGCTAGGTGCCGGGTGGTCCTGCTTCTGAACGCTGCAAACGTCGCATCAGCCAATAGCCCAGCACGGAGAACAGCAGGACGCTGAAGCTGAGCGGCAGCGGCGTGCCATCGAACAGCAAGCCGACGGGCACTGCCAGCGCCGCGCCGACCACCGTGGCGCAGGAGCCGATCACAGAGGCGGCCATGCCGGCGATATGGCCCATCGGCTCCATCGCGATGGCGTTGAGATTGCCCAGCGTCAATCCGGCCTGAAAGAACTGCACCTGTTGCCAGATCAGGAAGGCGACAAACAGCGGGTCCCCCTGCAGGCCGCCAAGGATGACCGCCGTCAGCGCCGCGCCGGACAGAATTTGCACCAGCAGCATGCCGCTGACAAGCCGGCGCATCCCCAGACGCACCACGAGGCGCGCGTTCAGATAGCCGGAGGAGGCGGATAGCAAGGCGGTCAACCCGAACCAGTAGGGAAAGCTCTCTGCGCGGCCAAAGCTGACATCGTAGATCGGCTGGATCGAGGAAATGCAGGCAAAGAGGATCGCGAAACAGATCGACTGCACATAGATGGCCTGACGCACCATGGGATGGGCAAACATCTCTTGCACCGCAGCCCAGAGCAGCTTGGCCCGAAAAGGTCGGCGGCGCTCTGGGGGCAGGGTTTCCGGCAAGCGCAGCATCAGCCAGAGCGCGGATGCGATGCCGAACAGCACAAAGGCGAGAAAGATCGCCTGCCAGTTCGCCACCGCGAGTATGAGCGCGCCGACCAGTGGCGCGACGGTTGGCACCAGCGCAAAGACCATCATCACGAAAGAGATGATCTGCGCCATGCCGCGCCCTGCAAAAAGATCGCGGATCACGGCAAGTGCGACCACCCGCGGCCCGGCCGCCCCCAGCCCCTGCACCATACGCGCAACCAGCAGCGCCTCAAGGCTTTGCGCCAGTTTCGCGGCCAGCGCCGCCACCACGTAAAGCGCAGTGCCCAGCAGCATCACCGGCTTGCGCCCAAAGCGGTCGGAGAGCGGCCCGGTCAGCATGGTGCCCAGACCCATGCCCAGCACGAAACTGGTGATCACGAGCTGAGCCGCATTGGGATTGTCCGGCACAAAGGTCGCTGCCAGATAGGGCAGCGCCGGCATCATCGCATCGATGGAAAACGCAATGGTGGCCGAGAGCATGGCCATCAGCGCGATGAACTCCACCCGCGAGGGCATGCCTGCAGGGGCCTGCGCCGCGATGCGCTCCTGCGCGGGGTCCTCTGTCAGGTCGGGCGGCGGAGGCCGGGACACGTCGATACTCCTTCGAGGCCAAGCCAACACTCTGCATCTGTCGTGGCACCGGCGCAAACCTGTGCGGCGGGGCGTCATGGGCTATGGACAAGGGGGGTCTTAACTGGCGTCAGGTTGCACAGTAAATTAGTCGGGTATTTGTCGATGTCTGTGTAAACCTGCAGATCAAAGCCTGCAAGCGCGAAACCTTGTGCGCTGACGAAGGCGCGCGGCAGCGCGGAAAATTTAGGCGAGGGCTTTGGCTTCTGCTGCGCCCTGGCCTGCCGCTCGCGGACCCTGGACGTTGTGAAAGACGGCGGGCGAACAGACCGCTTGGGATGCCTTGATTGCCGGTACAGGTCTCTGATGCGGTTTGGGTCTGCGCCGAAACGTGCCTGCCTCCGACTTGCGATCGCCACGTACAATGCGCATGACCCGCGCCACCTTCAGCGGTCTGCCCGGGGCGCGTCAGGGATCAGCTCTCCGCTTTGGCCGTCAGTTCTGCGATCACCTTGCTCCAGAGTTCGGGCGGTTGTGCGCCGGGCACCGCATGCTGCTGGGCCACGATGAACGTCGGGACAGAGTTGATCCCCATGCCGCGCGCGGTGGCGTCGCGTTCGACGATCTCGCGCTGGTCCTCGTCGGATTTCAGCAAGCGCAACACGAGGCTGGCGTCCATGCCGCTGCTGTCTGCGACATCGCCCAACACTTCGTGGTCACCAATGTCGCGCCCGTCAACGAAATAGGCGCGGAACAGCGCAGAGACGACTGGCGTCTGCTTGCCCTCGATCCCGGCCCAATGGATCACGCGATGGGCGTCCACGGTGTTGGGCGTTTTCTGGATCTGTTCGAGATTGATGTTCAGCCCGGCGCTTTCTGCATGCTGGTGGACCGGCAAATAGGCCTGCACGGCGCCCGATTTGCCGCCGAACTTGCCTTCTAGATAGGCGCGGCGGTCCATGCCTTCGGCGGGCATCGCCGGGTTCAGCATGAAGGGCAACCAACGGATCTGGAACGGGTGGTCGGGATGGGCCTCGAGGGCACGGTCAAGATACGCTTTGCCGATGTAGCACCAAGGGCAAATGGGATCAGAAAAGATGTCAAGCTGGATCATGCGGCCTCCTGAAAGCCCTTTAGCAGCCCCTTGCCGCGAGGGCGATGACGCGCATGCGCGCAGGCCTTGGTGCGGCTTTGGGGCAACGCCGGGGGCGGGCGTTTTGAACGGGGACGTTCGGGCGGGCCCTTGGCGTCTCATCCATCGCCTTGCCTATCCATCGCCCCGTCATCGGCCGCCGTGTCAGCGT
Organism: Sagittula sp.; assembly: GCA_042088665.1. Lineage (GTDB taxonomy): Bacteria > Pseudomonadota > Alphaproteobacteria > Rhodobacterales > Rhodobacteraceae > JBELMB01. Next base: position 4,820 of record JBELMB010000008.1, on the reverse strand, counting down.
CATGTCGGAACCTGGCTTTTGGGTGGATCCGCCTCTCGGTCGGCCGCATCGCGGACAGGTGGTGATCAGCTCAAAGCGTGGTCGCGCAGCGCCTTGCGGATCAGCTTGCCATTGGGATTGCGGGGCAGTTGGTCCACGCGCACAAAGGCCCTTGGGCATTTGTAGCGGGCCAGACGCTCTGCAGTGGCGGTTTTAAGGGTCTCTTCCGGCAGCTCCTCCTGGGCGATGTAAAAGGCCGCGATCACGCGCACGCCGTCCTTGACCGCGATGTCTGTCACCGCCACCTCGGAGATGCCGGGCAGGGTGGCGAGGGCAGCCTCGACTTCCAGCGGTGAGACGCGATAACCACCTGCGTTCATCATGTCGTCATTGCGCCCAAGGTAGGTGAGCGCGCCGTCAGGGGCCATCTGGCCTGTGTCACCGGTCAGAAACCAGTTGCCCGCCTGCCGCGCGGCCGTGGCGTCCGGCGCGCCGATGTAGCCCAGCATCATGCCCGGGTCGGCGCGGTCCACCGCAATCTGGCCGGGTGTGTCATGGGGCACAGGGGCGCCGGCGTCGTCCAGAATGGCCACACGGCGTCCCGGCTGCGGACGCCCAAGGGTGCCCATAGGCGCAGGACGGTCCGGCGCACCGGACACGAAGGTGGAGCATTCCGACATGCCATAGGCCTCGTAAATCTCTGTCCCGGTGGCGCTGCGCCATTGGTCACGCAGGCTGTCGGTCAGCTTTTCCCCGGCGGCCAGACCGTGGCGCAGGCGCGGCAGCGGGGGCGTCGGGAACTTCAGGAGTTGTCGGTAAACACCGGGAGCGGCGGCAAAAATCGTCGCCTCGAACCGGTTGAGCAAAAGCGCCATCTGCGCGGGCGAGGTGCCCGGGGCCGGGATCAGGGCTGTGGCGCCCATCGACCATGGGTCCATCAGGCCGGTGCCCAGCGTGTAGGTCCAGTTGAACGCTCCCGCATGCAGGAGCCGGTCGTCCTGCGTCAGCCCGTACCAGCCCTGCATCATCATTTGCCGCGCCCAGATCGCCCGATGCGCATGGCCGACGGCGCGCGGCACACCGGACGTGCCGGAGGTATAGACGATATAGGCAAGACGGTCCGCATCGCCCATCTCGAACGGGGCCGGGGGCAGTTTGCGCCAGCCCTGATAGGTGTCGGAGGTGTAGACAGGCAGCGCGGTCTCGGGGCAGGGCACCCCCTCGGCACGCAGGATCGCGCTCGGGGCGAGATCGGTGATGATGGCGGCGGTCTCTGGCTCCGTGAGTTGCGGCGAAGAGGGCACAGGGACCAACCCGGCAGCAATCGCGCCGAGGTAGACGATCGGGAAATCGACCGTGTTGTCGATCCGCATCAGCACGATGTCACCGGGCCTGTGCCCAGCCGCGCGCAGGCCCGTTGCGGTGCCCCGCACAGCAGCGATCAACCGGTCATAGGACCAGCGCTGCGCGCCCGTGGGCCGCAGGACCGCAAGCGCGATCTTGTCCGGGGTCTGCGCGCCAGCGGCAAGGACATGCGCCGCGAGGTTGAACGGCCCGGGGCAGGGCGCAAAGGGCCCTTCGTCAAAGATCGACGTCATGCGCCCACCCGCCGGGCCGGAGGTTGGGCGAGGGGCGGGGTACCTCGCGGTGCAAAACGCGTGAATGTCAACTTTTCCCTCCCTGCATCCTGTTGTTCCCAGGCGCCTGGCTGAAGGACTGCCTTGGATGCGCCTCCACTGCCTGCCATCACGCCCGGTTCCGTCCGGGCGCCGCCTTGTCCCGGGATGCCCCCGGATGTCCCAGGGCTGTCCTTGGGCACAAGGCGGCTGCCGCCGTGTCGGGAACGCGCGAGGGCCTCTTGGCTTTAGGCTCCGCGCCCTTCGCTTGCAAGGGGCAGACCGGATGCCTATAGCTCTCTCATGACCCATGATCCCAAGACCTTGATCCGACTGGCCCGGGAAAACGGTGACCAGTCGCTTGCCGAGCCGCTCGATCTTGGCCAGCGGGTCCGCGAATTGCGCAAGGAGCGCAACTGGACGCTGGAGCAGGCGGCCAAGCAGGCGGGGCTGGCACGGTCCACCCTGTCAAAGATCGAGAACGGGCAGATGTCGCCCACCTATGACGCCTTGAAGAAGCTGGCAGTGGGGCTTGAGATTCCGGTGCCACAGCTGTTCATGCCTGCGAGCCAGGACAAGGTCACGGGGCGTATGGCCGTGACCCGAATGGACGAGGGGCAGCCGCAGGCCACCGTCACCTATGAACACAGCTTGCTGGCGGACACGCTGAGCCGCAAGAAGATGCTGCCGTACCGGGCGCGCGTCCGGGCCCGCAGCATGGAAGAGTTCGACGGATGGGTGCGCCACGAAGGCGAAGAATTCCTCTACGTGCTCACAGGTGTGGTCCGGCTTTACACGGAGTTCTACGAACCCGTCGAGATGAAGCGCGGCGACAGCGCGTATTACGACGCCACCATGGGGCATAACGTGGTCTCTGTCTCGCCCGAGGATGCGACGATCCTCTGGGTCACTTCGCTGGAATGACGCGCGCGGCGGGACTGTCTTTGACGATCGTTGACTGAGGCGCTCGACGCGCAGGGTTTGTCAAAAGCGCGCAGTTGGAGCTGTTCACACAGTGGTGTTCGGGCAAAGCTGGTCGGGCAAAGGTGGGCCGACCGCTGGCCAGCACCTGCGCCTTGCCCGGTGTCAATCGGCGAACAAGCGGGGCAGGGCAATCGCGCAGATCCCCACGCCGACCAGTTGCGCAAGAATGAAGCCCACCACATGGGCGGGATCAATGCCCGCAAAACTGTCGCTGAGCCCGCGCGCAATCGTGACCGCGGGATTGGCGAAACTGGTGGAGGAGGTGAACCAGTAGGCTCCGGTGATATAGAGCGCCACAAGGGTCGGGATCGCCTCGGCCCGGGCCTTGAGCCCACCGAAAATGACGAACAATAGCCCGCAAGTGGCCAGAATTTCACTGAACCATTGCGCAGGCCCGGTGCGTGCGGTTTGTGACAGCTGGAAAAGTGGCAGGTCAAACATGGCATGCGCGGCCCAGACGCCCAGAATGCCCCCCAGCACCTGCACCGCAACATAGGCCAGTGCCTCGCCGGGCGCGATGTCACGGCGCAGCGCAAAGGCAAGTGTGACTGCAGGGTTGAAATGCGCCCCCGAGATCGGTCCCAGCACGGTGATGATCACATAAAGCATCGCCCCGGTGGCGATGGCATTGGCCAAAAGCGCAAGGCCGGTGTTCCCGCCCGAGAGGCTTTCGGCCATGATGCCCGACCCCACGACGGCGATCAAAAGCATCGCTGTGCCCAGTCCCTCGGCTGCCAGTTTCTGCATGGGATCCTCCGCGTCGATCTTGCGGTGTTCTGGCGGGCAGGCGGCGCGGGGTCAACCCCGCGCAACAGTGTGCCGCGCATCCTTTGTCGCCTGTCCATGGGCGCGCTCTTGGCGGTGCGGGTATGGGGGCGGCACACTCAACCATCCGGGGGGCATCGCCGAGGGGCGCGTCAACCTGACCCGGCTTGAGCAGAGGCACCTGAGAGCGCCTCTGTCCAACGCGACTTAGCGCTCCGGCAGCAGGCCCCTTGGGCTGAACCTCAGGACGAGCAACAGGATCACGCCCATGGTCAGCAGACGCATGTGCTGCACGCTGTTCAGGAGATGATCCTTGAGCGCCGAGCCATCGGGCAAACCGGCGGTGAGCAGGTTCATCAGACCCTGGCCCATGGGCTCTACCTGAACCCAGAGGAACCAGATCAGGAAGCCGCCAAGCACTGCGCCCAAGTTGTTGCCCGAGCCACCGATGATCACCATGACCCAGATCAGGAAGGTATAGCGCAGCGGCTGGTAGGCCGATGGCGTCAACTGCCCGTCCAGTGTGGTCATCATCGCGCCCGCGATCCCGCAGATGGCGGAGCCCAGCACAAAGACCTGCAAGTGCCGCGCCGTGACGTCCTTGCCCATGGCGCGGGCAGAGACCTCGTTGTCGCGGATTGCGCGCATCATCCGGCCCCAGGGGGATCTCAGCGCCAGTTGTGCCAGCACGAGCAAGATCACCAGCACCGCACTGAACATCAGCGAATAGCCCAGCTTGACGTAAAGCGTGGAGGCCGTGGTCGGATCCAGCCCATAGCCTGCCGCCGCTTCGACAAAGCCGGGATCTGCCTGCAGGTCGATCTCGTTGGGCAGGGGCCGGGGCAGGCCGTTCACGTTCTTTACGCCGCGGCTCAGCCATTCCTCGTTCTTCATGATGGCGATGATGATTTCCGAAATGCCAAGCGTCGCGATGGCGAGGTAATCCGAGCGCAATCCCAGCGCCGTCTTGCCGATGATCCATGCCGCGCCAGCCGCAAGCAGGCCGCCAATGGGCCAGGCCAGCACCACGGGCAGGCCCAGACCGCCAAGAAAGCCGGTGCCCGCGGGGTTCACCGCCTCGATCGCATCCACGCCCGGGTCGCGAATCCAGCGGTAGACCAAGAACCCCACCACCAGCAAAAGCACCATCAGCCAGCCCTTGCGCGTGCGCTGGTAGAGGATGGCAGAACCTGCGACCACCGCGGCACCAACGATCAGCGCAAGGATGGCGCGCGGACCACCCGCGGCCCATGCCTCGCCCACCGGATCGACGGAGATCAGCACCACCGCCAGCCCGCCCAGCGCGACAAAGCCCATGATGCCCACGTTGAAAAGCCCCGCAATGCCCCATTGCAGGTTCACCCCAAGCGCCATGATCGCGCTGACCAGCCCCATGTTCAGGATGACCAGCGCAGTGTTCCAGCTTTGCAGAACCCCGGTTCCGGCGATCAGCGCAGCCACGATTGCAAAGAGCAC
>JBELMB010000117.1:0-16765 GCA_042088665.1 Sagittula sp. | reverse complement strand
ACCCGTACGCCCAATTTCGAACCGCGGCGTGGCCTGTGGTGCCCGGATACATCGGCGGTGCAAAGACACCTTTGTTGTACATGCCGATCCGGTCCGGCCCAGAAGCGCTGGTGAAAGGATGGCTCGCGGCGCTTGACGGCGTTGGCGAAAACCAACTGGCGGGGGAGTTTTCGCAAGGATCGCTGCGCGCGTGGAAGCGGGACCGCCCGACCCACCGCAGCTTTACCGTGGTGCGTCATCCCCTTGCCCGCGCGCATGAGGCCTTTTGCAGCAAGATCCTGTCGACGGGAAAGGGCAGTTTCAAAGGCATTCGCAAAACCCTGCGCCGCGCCCATGCCCTGCCCATCCCGGAGGAGGCGCCGGGCGCCGACTACGACGCCGCGGCGCACCGGCTGGCCTTTACGTCGTTTCTGGCTTGGGTAAAGGCCAACCTGTCCGGTCAGACGGCAGTCCGGGTCGATGGACACTGGGCCACGCAATCGCAGTGCCTGCAAGGAATGGCAGAGTTCACGCTGCCGGACATGATTGTCCGTGAGAGCGAGGTGGAAACCTATCTTCCCGCGCTCGCGATTCAGGTCGGCCATGAAAATCCGCCGGACCCGCAGCCCACCCCAACCAGTGCGCCCTTTTCGCTGGCAGAGATCTACGACGACCAGATCGAGTCATTGGCCCGCGACGCCTACCAACGCGACTACGTGATGTTCGGTTTCAATGACTGGGGGTGACTGGGGGAGACTGGGGATAGGCGCGCCTCTGCGTCCACATTCTCCATCAGCGGTCCCAAAAAGGGATCCGCGTCTGTCAAACACGCCTGCTCCCTGTCGCACAATCGTGGAAGGCGGGGCACGACCTCGCAGGCCTGACACAAAACCGGTGCGCCTTGCGCCGCGCATTGCACAATTGGCGCGCGGCGCAAGGCCCGGCCTACCGCTCGCGCGCCTCCAGAAAGGCCGGACCGTCAAAGACGCGCTTGGGATCCCCCCGTTGCAAACTGTTGTGCAATCCATGTGTCATCGCCGTCCGGGCCGAATTCTGCTCAGCCTCATCTGCCGCCACCAGCACCGCCAAACGCTCAAGTGCCAGCCGACGGTTCTGGTGCTGTGAGCGTTCATCACGCACCACGACCGCATAGTCCCGCCACCGCGCGCGGATGGCAGAGGCTGTCTTGTTCTGGTGCTGACCACCGGGCCCACCAGCACGGATCGCCTGCATCTGCACCTCCGCCGGATCGAGGGTGCGCGCCTCGGCCACGGTCTCAAGTCGAAAGACCTGCACGAACCAGGTCTTGCGCCTGTGCCGTGGGCGCAATTGGCTTGGGCACCGCCACAGCATGACCCCCTCCCAGGCCCGGACAAAGGACATCGCCGCCGCGCCCTGCACCATCACGATGGCAGAGACGGGACCATCGCGACCCGGACGCGGCGCAATGTCGAGGGTCAGATCAGCACGCGCCGCCTCTTGGGTCATCCGGCGGAGCACATGATCAACCGCCTGCTGACACTCTCCGGGACCATTGCCGGACGACACGAGAAGACAGGGCGTCATGACCGGCCTCCCGATGTCTTGTAGGTGATCAGCGGCACCATTTCGGCCACACCCCGCGCAAGGCCAAAGCCCTCAAGCGTGGCCAGAACATGAGCCGCATTCTTGTAGGCCATGCCCGCCTCTTCGATGAGCAGGTCACGATCCTCACAGATCACCCGCCCGCCAAATGCGGTTTGGCGCATCGCGTCCAGTGTGGACCGGGACTTGCGAATGCGACCATGCATCGACGCCCGATCATAACGACGCCCCGCCCCGTGCGAGACAGAGCCCAGCGCCTCTGCCGGGCCATCCGGCACAGCCATCAGATAGCTGGCGCTTTCGCGAGACCCGGCGAGCGGGGCAAGACCCCGGTCCGGCGCCGCGGCCCCCTTGCGGTGCAGCCAGCGACCCGCGTGCCGTGACAGGTGGTTGTGCGGCGCGTCACAGATCAGGCTGGCCTCGCAGCGCAGGGCCTCTGCGGCGCGTTTGGCAATCCATGCATGGTTCTGGCGCGCCCAGTCCTGCGCGGCATCATGCAGCGCCAGGTACGCCAGCCCCTCGGGGCTGTCCGCCATGAACCCCTCGCGCCAACTGGCGTCGATGCCGTTGAACACCCGGGCGCCATGTCCCCGAGAGCCGCTGTGCACCAGCAGGCAAAGATCCCCGGCCTCCAGTCCGGGTTGGTCCGAGCGCAGGACCTTCTGCACTTCGCAGAAGTGGTTTCCTCCGCCGATGGTGCCCATCCCGGCGGCCCCCAGGTCTGCCGCAAGCCCTGTGACGGACAACTCTGCGGCCTCTTCCAGAACGGTCAGGCGGCGGGCCGCCTTGTCGGCTTTCAACCGGCGCGCTGGCAGGTCGAGGTGGTACAAGGCCATGCCGCAGCCGATGTCCGGTCCGATCAGTTGCGGAAACAGGCGATCTGCCAGAAAGGCCGCGCCCACAGGACCATGACGCCCCGGGTGAAGATCCGGGAATCCCGCAACCGCAGTGACTCCGGGCCAGCTTGCAACCTGGTTCAACTGGTCCTCGGCGCGACCTTCGATCCAGCAGTCGCGCCCATAGAATACGGAGACGCGCGCGGCGCGATCCCCGATGAAAGAAGTGCCCATGTGATGTGACTTTCCATGACAAGGCAGCGGCCGGAAAAGGCCGCAGGTCAGGCGCTGCGCAGACGTGTCAGGAAAAGACGTTTGAAACGGTTAACGCTTCATGCCTTCGCAGGGCCCAGGGGAAGGTTTGTCGCTGTGTGATCGGTCATGTTGCGCCCTCCTGTCTTGGCCATGGAAACTGGTGTGGCAGGCATCTAACGCAAAAAGGCCCGGCTCCCAAGGCAGGAAAACCGGACCTTTGATCCATGTGGCACGGATGCCTCAGCGCGGCCCTTCGTCAGGCCGCCTTGACCGCCTCTGCCTCTGTCAGGATGGTATAGAGCGTGCCGGGAACCGGGTTGGACCGCAGCTTGGCGCAGAGCGCGCTTTCCCGCAGTGACCGCGACACAAGTGCCAGCGCCTTGAGATGTTCGACACCCGCCTCTTCGGGGGCGAAGAGCGCGAACACCAGATCGACGGGCTGCCGGTCAACCGCATCAAAATCAATCGGTTTTTCCAGCAAGAGGAACACGCCGTGCACTTCTTCGAGCCCGGATATCCGCGCATGTGGCAGGGCAACGCCGTGCCCGACGCCCGTCGGACCCAGCGTCTCACGCTCCAGCAGGGCCTCGACGGTGACACCGGCATTCACGCCGTAGGCCGACTCCGCAAGATCGGACAGATCATGCATCAGTCGTTTCTTCGACGAAACGGAAGACAACACTTTGACCGCTTCCGGTTTCACAAGGTCGACAAATTTCATGAAAAAGCCCCAGGGTCTCGCGTTACAGGCCTATCGGCAAATGGGGTTACGGATCGATCCAGCCGATGTTCCCGTCTTCCCGCCGATACACGACGTTCACGCCATCCTTCTTTTCGTTGCGAAACACAAGCACCGGTTTTCCGGCCAGTTCCATTTGCATGACGGCTTCCCCCACTGTCAGGGACGGGATCTTGGTCTCCATCTCGGCCACGATAATGGGCTGAAGCGTCTCGGGCTCAGGCTCTTCCTCGCCCTGTGCCTTGGAAAGAATATTATAAGACGCATCAAAAAGTTCAACGGGTTCCGTGCGATCCTTATGGTGGTCCTTGAGCCGTCGTTTGTATCGCCTGAGCTGTTTGTCCATCTTTTCAATGCAGGATTCGAAAGCGGCATAGATCTCTGTGGCCTGGCCCTTGGCTGCGGCATTTAGTCCGCTGGAGAGATGGATGACGGTTTCGCAGACAAACTCGTGGGCGGACTTCGAAAAGATCACGGTGGCGTCTGTGGGCCGCTGGGAATACTTGTCCAGCACAGCCCCCAGCTCGGTGGTCACATGGGTTTGCAGAGCCTCGCCGATGTCGATGTGCTTTCCCGTGATCTGATAGCGCATGTCTTTGTCCTTCTCGCTACGCAAAGGTGACTCCTCTGGCGGCAGAACGCCGCAAGGGATGGATCACCTGTGTCAGGAAAGGTGCTTTAATCGCAACTGCGGACAAAATCCTTCGGTGTCGAAGAGACGATCTGTCAGAAATGCCGCGATACATAGCACCATACCCTCAATTGAGGTGGAAACCGGCCCCGCTGTCAATCGAAACCGGAGTTAAATTTTAGTGCAGTTGTGGTCAGCTTGTCCCTGATCCACGTCAGGGGCGGGGAAAATGCACGGCGGTTGTCGGTGCCAAAAGGACCACAGGCAGGCCGCGTCAGGCGAGGCGGAAGTTATCGCCAAGGTAGACCCGGCGCACGTTTTCATTCTGCACCACTTCCTCGGGCGTGCCGGACATCAGCACAGTACCGTCGTGCAAGATATATGCACGGTCAACAATCTCCAATGTTTCCCGCACGTTATGGTCTGTGATCAAAACGCCCAGCCCGCGGGTCTTCAGGTCAGCGACAAGATGGCGGATGTCGCCAACGCTGATCGGGTCAACCCCGGCAAAGGGTTCGTCCAGCAGCAGATACTTTGGGTCTGCGGCAAGGCAGCGGGCGATCTCTACCCGGCGCCGTTCCCCACCGGACAAGGCCAGCGCCGGGGCGCGGCGCAGATGCTCGATGGAAAATTCGCCCAGAAGTTCCTCCAACCGCTCGCGGCGACGGTGCTTGTCGCGTTCCGCGATGTCGAGCACGGCGCCGATGTTGTCCTCGACGGACATCCCGCGAAAGATCGACATTTCCTGCGGCAGATAGCCGATGCCCATGCGGGCGCGGCGGTACATTGGCAGGTACGTGGCATCGCGCCCGTCGATCAGCACTTCGCCACCTTCGGGGTTCACGAGGCCCGCGATGGCGTAAAACGACGTGGTCTTGCCAGAGCCGTTCGGCCCCAACAGCGCAACGACTTCGCCACGGTCGAGCCGGATCGTGACGTCGCGGATGACCACCCGCTTGCGGTAACTCTTGCGCAGATGATTGACGCGCAGCCCGCTGCTGCCCTCGGTCACGGTCAAGTCGGGCCGCGCCATCCTATTGATCGCCGCCCTGCTGGAGCACCGTCTTGACCCGGCCCGACATCTGCGCCGTGCCGTCTTCGAGATTGACGATCATGCGCTCTGACGTCAGCGCGCTGGGGCCTTGGGTCAACAACACGTTCCCACTCATAACAACTTGTCCTGCCTCGATATTGTAGTCGGCGCGTTCAGCCTCTGCCGCCTCTTCGCCACTGACGAGGATCACACCACCCGAGGCTTCCATCTTGTCGATCTTGCCGGCCTGGGCGGAATAGATCACCAGCACACGCGGCGCGGCAAGGCGCATCTGGCCCTGAGCGATGATGACATTTCCAGAATACAGTGCCGTGCCGTCGGACTGGTTGACCCGCAGCGAGTCCGCCGTGACCTCTACCGGCGCGCGGGTGTCCTGCTGCATTCCGCCAAAGGAGACCTGCGCCCCCTGCGCCAAACCCGGTCCGGGCAAAACCGTAACACCAGCACTGATCAAAGCCACACAGACAATCGCGGCGCAAAGAGGTCGTTTCATTCTGTTTCGTCCTTCTTTGGCGGACGATATATCAGCTTTACCCCATCGGTGAAGTGGATTTGCACCTCTGTTTTCCCCGCCGCCGGACTGATGCGCAAACGCCCCGCACGCAATTCGCCTGCCGGGCCGTCACCGACCACCGGGCCGAGGCTTTCGACCTCGACACTGTCGAGCGCTGAAATCATCGCTTCGGTGCGCAGGATATAGCCCAGTGAGCTTTCGATGCGTACGCCGCCTTTCAGATGCGCGGTCTGCTCACCTTCCTGCATATGCGCCTCAAGGGCGTTCAGCCGGATCTCGCTGCCATCGCGCAATTGCATCCGGGCCTCCAGCGCGTCGGCAAGGATGCGCCCATCCGCCATCGGGCGGGCGCGTTTGGCGGTCATGGTCAGGATCTCGCCCTGCGCGGTCGTGCCGGAGTAGTAAGGCCCCGACACCCCTTGCTGTGCCGCATCGCCCGCGCGCAGGGCCGCGGCAAAGGGCACGTTGTCCAGCGGCTCCCGGCTGCTCGACAAGAGGAAGAGCGTCGACAAAAGCGCCAGCGCAGCCAGCGGCAAGAGAATCTTGAGCCAGGCGATGACCCGGGAATAAAGCCCAGTGGCGCGGGCCATGGGTCAGCCTTGCTCAGGCATGGGCAAAGATATCCGTGTCCGGCCAGCCCGCGAGATCCAGCTTGGCCCGTGTCGGCAAGAAGTCGAAACAGGCCTGCGCCATCTCCATCCGGTCCTCGCGCGTCAGCATGGTGTTCAACGCCTCTCTGAGCCGGTGGAGATACAGAACATCAGAGGCGGCGTAGTCGACCTGCGCATCGGTCAGCTTTGGGGCGCCCCAGTCGCTGGATTGCTGCTGTTTCGAGATATCGACAGAGATCAACTCCTGGGTCAACGCTTTCAGCCCGTGCCGGTCGGTGTAGGTGCGCACGAGGCGGCTGGCGATCTTGGTGCAATAGACCGGCGCGGCCAGCGCGCCAAAGGCATGGTACATCGCGGCGATGTCGAACCGTCCAAAGTGAAACAGCTTCAGCACCTCCGGGTCCTTGAGCAAGCGGGCAAGGTTCGGCGCTTCGGTCTGGCCCTTGGCCACTTGCACCAGATGCGCATGCCCATCCCCGGCGGACAATTGCACCACGCACAGGCGGTCACGGAAGGGGGACAATCCCATCGTTTCACAATCTATGGCCACGACCGGCCCGAGATCCAGACCGTCGGGCAAGTCGCCTTGGTACACGTGATTGGTCATATTGGCCTCAAACCGCATTAGAAGAGTGTTCAGACGCACATATCCGGGCAGGCGGGGGCTTTCAACTCTGTCACATGGCCGCGCAAGGCCCCGGTCCAGCGCCACATTTGCGAAACCCGCGCAGGAACCATGGCGCAGCTGTGACTGATTCTGGCGCAAATCTGGCAGGATCTTGCGGTGAGTCGGGCAGAGCCCCGGGCAAATACAAACATCTGTAACAATCCGTGAGAAATCGAATTCGTGTCAAAATTGTCTCGATTTGCTGATCGCGCCGCACCTTCGGCTGAGCCGAGCGGGGCGGAGATTGCAAATCATCCGGCAAGCATCGGTCGCGGGGCGCGTCACGGCCGCGCCGCTATTGTTTCGAAATCGGACACAGCGACGCAACCGCTCTCCCGAATTCGGAGCCGAGGTGTTCAACAAACCCGGACAAGGCGGTCATTGCCTCCGGACCTCGAACAAAGCGACGTCGTCCCGGTGAGGCTGCGCGATGCATTGTGCACGCACCGGGACCGCGCCGATGCTGGCTGCGCCCCTTGCGGGCTGTCCAATTCGACGGTTACGGCCTTTTGGTGCACATCTCATGACGCGCCAAACCCCCGGACCGAGGTGCGGAAACCGCGCAGGCCTCCGTGCCACACCTTTCAATTTTTAGCTGCATTAAAATAGGTTTGTTGACGGTAAGCCGGTGGAAGGTCATACAAAACCTGTCGCGTGGATCGGTCAGATTGCTGCCACGATCCGCATGAATTCGGCACTAGGGGGTTGGTGCATTCACCACTGGGAGTATCATCGGTACGTCTGCTGCAATCTGGTAGGGTTTGAAAACCACAGAAGTCACATGCCGCCCGGTTTGGGCGCGATCGGATTTGTCACCTGACACATCCTGTCTTGTGCTTTGGCCAGAGTCAGAACCTGTTCCGAACTTCCGTCATATATGACTCAGGAGGTCATGATGACTGTACACAAGCCCCATCAGCAGTCCGCTGCGGATGTTGACGTTCTACTGGACAACACCCTGTTCGCCCGGAACGCCACGACGCCCTACCGCGATGGGATGAAACGGTTGCTGGACATAGCGCTTGTCCTTGTGGCCGCGCTTCCTGTGTTGATCCTCGTTTTGGTCTTTGCCGTGCTGATTGCGCGGGACGGCCATAACCCGTTCTACCGGCAGACCCGTGTGGGCCGCCATGACCGTGACTTCCGGATGTGGAAGTTGCGCAGCATGGTTCCGCAGGCAGATCGTCTGTTGCAGGCCTATCTGGCAGAGAACCCCGAAGCCAAGGCCGAGTGGGACCATTCCCAGAAGCTGCAGAACGATCCGCGCATCACGCCCATCGGTCGGATCATCCGCAAAACCTCCATCGACGAGCTTCCGCAGCTGTGGAACGTCCTGATCGGGGACATGTCGCTGGTGGGCCCGCGTCCGATGATGCCCTGCCAGAAAGGGATTTATCCCGGCACCGCCTACTACATGATGCGCCCGGGTGTCACCGGGTTCTGGCAGACCTCAGAGCGCAACGAGTCGTCTTTCGCGGAGCGCGCGCGCTTTGACAGCGACTACCTGGCAAAACTGTCCTTTGCCACCGACCTGCACGTCTTGTTCAAGACCGTGCATGTCGTGGTGAAAGGCACCGGCGTCTGACACCCTCACCCGCGCCACGCGACACAGGCCCCGCCCCTCAGGCGGGGTTTTCCGTTTCAACTTCGGCGGTCATGCAGAGCCGCCCGTCCGGGCCGCGCACCCACATCCGCGCCCCATCCTGACACAGGTCCGCTGTCTCGAAATCCATCAATGCGGCTGTGCCACGAAAGGCAAACCGCCGCAGGGGCGCCTGACGCGCGGCTTTCAGCATCAAGAGCTGGGCCAGAAGCGGGCCATGCACCACAAGCCCATCGTAGCCTTCGACATCGCGGGCATAGGCGGGGTCATAGTGGATGCGGTGCCCGTTGAATGTCAGCGCCGAATAGCGAAACAGCATGGTCGAGGAGAACGCGACCGTTTCTGCCGCCACGGACGCCGGGGCCTCGGGTGGCGTAGGTTTGGGCGCATCAGACCGGGCCTCTTCGCGATAAACGAGGTCCTGACTGTCGCGCAGACAAAGCATGCCATCCTGCCAGATCTCATGATCCAGCGTGACAAAGGCCAGATCACCGCTGCGCCCCGATTTGCGCTGAACAGAGGTCCGGCGAGACCGCTTTTCGGCAGCAAGGCCGACGCGCAACGGGGCCAGAAATTCCAGCCGTCCACCGGCCCACATCCGCCGTGGCAGACCCATGTCCGGGATCAGGTCGTCGCCAACCCTTGGATGACCGTCGCGGCCCAGCAGTGCGGGCGGTCGGGCATCCCAGAAGTAGATCTGGTGAAAGAACGGCGGCAGCGCGTCACCCGCACTCAGACGGTCTGGCAGGCCCATGTCGCGCGCGCCCAGCGTCGCCAGCAGCGCGTGGGCCCGGTCAGGATCCAATACATCCGTTTGACGCCGCGAAGGGCCCGGGTCATTCTGCATAACGCCCTCCATCTTTGCAGAAGTTATCACGTTCATGTCTCCAAAGGTCCAGTCGCTCGATCATCTGGTGCTCACCGTTGCCGACATTGAGGCCACCTGCGCCTTTTACGCCCATCTCGGCATGGAGCCGATCCAGTTCACGCCAGCGGCCGGGCCGCCCCGATGGGCGCTGCGCTTTGGGGCGCAAAAGATCAATCTGCACCCGGCTGCCGCGCCCTTTGACCCAAAGGCCCGCGTGCCCACACCCGGCAGCGCCGACCTGTGTTTCCTGACCGAAGTGCCGCTGGAGGACTGGATTGGCCATCTGCGCGCCGCCGGTCTGGACATCGAAGAGGGGCCTGTGCCCCGCTCCGGGGCCAACGGGCCGATCCTGTCGATCTACCTGCGCGACCCTGACGGCAATCTGATCGAAGTGTCAGAGCCGGTTTCCGCCGCCTGAGGGGCCGCGCGCTAGGTGCGCTCTGCGTCGCGCCGCAGGTTGCCCATCAACTCGTCGATGGCCTTGGCGTAGCGTTCGTTTGTGAGTTGGCCCTGCGCGTCCCACTGGTCTTTTGTGGCGCCCACCAGCACTTCGGGGCCTGACAGCAGGCGCGGACGAAAAGGGTTCAGGCAAAGGCGAGTCATGTTCTGCGCCCGCTCACCCCCGGCCCGACCGGCAGTGGCCGACAGGATCGCGACCGGCTTGTCCCGCCATGGCGCGCCTTCCGTACGGCTGAGCCAATCCAACGCGTTCTTGAGCGCACCGGAGATGCCCTTGTTGTATTCCGGCGTGACGACAATCACCGCATCCGCTGCCTTGATCTGGGCGGACAGCGTCGTGACGGCCTCCGGTATGCCGGGGCCATTCTGGATGTCTTCGTCAAACAGCGGAAAGCGGATGTCGCCCTCGACAAACTCCGCCTCGCCAAAGCGCCGCGCGGCCTCCTGCATCAACAGTCGGTTGGTGGATGCGGCGCGCAGCGATCCGCAGAGGCCCACGAGGGTCAGTCTTGTCATGTCTTGTCTCCTGTTCGGCTGACAGGAGATGTGAAACGCAAACGCGCCACGGCAAGGCGTGGCGCGTCGGAAAACCCAATGTGTGGGATCTGTGGATCAGACCGCGTTGGGCAGGATCACGATCTCGACCCGGCGGTTCTGCGCCTTGCCTTCGGACGTGAGGTTGGAGGCGATGGGCTGATCCTCGCCACGGCCAAGCACTTCGATCCGGCCGCCGGGCACGCCCTCGGACACAAAGACATTGCCCACCGATTGCGCGCGATCCTGTGAGAGGCCGAGGTTGTAGGCGGCGTCGCCGTCGCTGTCCGTATGGCCGATCACCTGCACGGTGGTGTCCGGGTAGGTCAGCAGCGATTGCGCCACGTCGCGCAAGTCGGGCAGCAGCGTCGGCTTCAGCGAGGCGCTGTCCACGTCAAACAGGATATCCTGCGGCATGGTCACGATCAGGCGGTCGCCGGTGTTGCGAATGTCGACGTCGGTGCCCAGCTGCTGGCGCAGTTCTGCTTCCTGCTTGTCGAGTTGGTTGCCGATGGCAGCCCCTGCCGCGGCCCCCAGAACGGCGCCGGCCACGGTGGCGCGATTGCGCTCGCCACGATCGTTGCCGCCAAAGATGCGTCCGGCCAGTGCGCCGGTGGCCGCGCCCACGGCGGCGCCGGTCTTGGCCTGCCGGTTGGGGTCGCTTTCGTCAAACAGCGGACCGGTGGTGCAGGCGCCGAGGCCAAAGACAGCCAGCGTCGCGACGAGAAGGGAAGAACGGATCATGATGTGCCTCATAGCCTCAAGGTGCCCGGTTTGGGCTTTTGTTATCTTTACCTTGATATGCCGCAGGCCGCGAGAAAGGTCACGGGGAAATCGGCAGAGGCCCGCCCAGAGGGCGGCGAGTTGCTGCCATTCCAATGGTAGAACCGCTGCTTTTGGGCAGATTCTGGCCCAAATCCGGCTTTGCCGTCACGGCGCCGCGGGGGTCAGGCCTCCAGCCGGGCG
Source organism: Sagittula sp. (assembly GCA_042088665.1). Classification (GTDB taxonomy): domain Bacteria; phylum Pseudomonadota; class Alphaproteobacteria; order Rhodobacterales; family Rhodobacteraceae; genus JBELMB01. The sequence continues at coordinate 5,465 of JBELMB010000117.1, read as the reverse complement.
GCCTCCCAGGCCAGCAGGGCACGCTTGACCGGCAGACCCCAGTGATAGCCCCCCAATCCGCCGGACTTGCGCAACGCGCGGTGACACGGGATCAGATAGCTGATCGGGTTGCGTCCAACGGCGGTGCCCACGGCGCGCACGGCCTTTGGATGGCCTATGGACTGCGCAATCTCTGAATAGGTGGTGACATGCCCCGAGGGGATCTGCATGAGCGCTTCCCAGACCTTGATCTGGAACGGCGCGCCGATCATGTACAGCGGCACTTCGCCTTCGGTCTGCACGCCGAAGGCCGTCAGCACCCAAGGGCGCAGGCGCATGGGATCCTCGACGAAATGCGCCTTGGGCCAGCGGCTGACAAGATCCTCCATGGCGTCCTCTGCGCTGGTCTCCCCGGCAAAGCCGATGCCGCACAGCCCCTTGTCCGTGCCCATGACCAGTGCCGGTCCAAAGGGGCTTTCGAACCAGCCCCAGAAGATCGTCAGCCCGCCGCCACCCTTGGCAAACTCTCCGGGGCTCATGGCCTCCCAGCGCAGGAAAAGATCATGCAACCGCCCGCCGCCAGACAGGCCCGTCGCATGGGCGGTCTCCAGCGTTGTAAACCGATCCTTGAGCAAGGCCTTGGCGTGGCCGAGGGTCAGATACTGCTGGTAGCGTTTCGGCGAGACCCCCGCCCACCGGGTGAACAGCCGCTGAAAATGCGCCGGGCTCAACTGAAGCTCCGCCGCCATCTGGTCCAGCGTGGCCCCGGGTCCGAGGTGATCGACCGCTTCGATCGCGCGGCGCATGACCTGATAGTGATAGCTGTCGGGCGTGTCTGACATGGCGGCTCTCCTTTGAGCCTGATGTAGCATTGGCCAAAGGCGCAGGACGATCCGTTTGTTGCGCTTTCTTGGCCAGAGTCTCAGCCAGAGTTTTGCTCTGCGCGCGAACCTCTGCGCGGGCAAATCCATGCCTCGGGTCAAACGGAAGGATCGGCAGGCTTTCGCGACGCTTGCAGCCATTCGCCTGACTTGGCATAGGACGCTTATGCCCAAGCAAATGGACTACCATACGTTGCGGGAGGTCTTTACCCGCTTTCAAGCCTCGGACGCTGCGCCCAAGGGCGAGTTGCACCATGTGAACGCCTATACGCTGGTGGTCGCCGTCGCCCTGTCGGCGCAGGCCACGGATGCAGGTGTGAACAAGGCCACCGCCAAGCTGTTCGAGATCGCCGACACACCGGCCAAGATGCTGGCCCTCGGCGAAGAGGGCGTGATCGACCACATCAAGACAATCGGCCTGTTTCGCAACAAGGCCAAGAACGTCATCAAGCTGTCGAGGATCCTCGTGGACAGCTACGGCGGCGAAGTGCCCTGTTCACGCGCCGCGCTGGAAAGCCTGCCCGGTGTCGGGCGCAAGACCGCCAACGTGGTTCTGAACATGTGGTGGGGCCATCCGGCGCAGGCCGTGGACACGCATATCTTTCGCGTTGGCAACCGCACAGGCATCTGCCCCGGCAAGGATGTGGTCGCCACGGAACGCGCCATAGAGGACCACATCCCGGTGGATTTCCAGCAACATGCACACCATTGGCTGATCCTGCACGGGCGCTACACCTGCGTTGCGCGTAAACCAAAATGCAAGGCTTGTCTCATAAACGATCTCTGCCCATTTGAGGAAAAGACCACATGAAGAAGTATCAAGTTGTCGGGATCGGCAATGCCATCGTTGATGTGATCTCTCGTTCGGATGATGCCTTCCTTGGGGACCTCGGGATCGAGAAGGGCATCATGCAGCTGATCGAGAAGGATCGCGCGCAGCAACTTTACGGGCTGATGGGCCAGCGTGTGCAAACGCCGGGCGGCTCCGTGGCGAACACCGTGGCGGGGATCGGCAACCTCGGTCTGCGCACCGGGTTCATCGGGCGGGTGGCCGATGATGATCTTGGGACCTTCTACGCCAGTTCGATGTCCAACGAGGGGATCACCTTTACCAACCCTCCGGTTGCGGATGAAAACCTGCCCACCTCGCGGTCGATGATCTTTGTCTCCCCCGATGGAGAGCGGTCGATGAACACCTATCTTGGGATTTCAGCGGATCTTGGGCCGGATGACGTGTCCGAAGAGGTCACCGCCGAGGCAGAGTTCCTGTTCCTCGAAGGTTATCTGTTCGACAAGGACAAGAGCAAAGAGGCCTTTCTGAAGGCCGCGCGCACCTGCCGCGCTGCGGGTGGCAAGACCGGCATTGCCATTTCCGACCCCTTTTGCGTGGAACGGCATCGCGCTGACTTCCTCACCCTGATCGAACACGAGATGGACTTTGTCATCGGCAACGAGGCCGAGATCCGCTCGCTCTTTCAGAACGACGATCTGGAGACCGATCTGAAGGCCGTTGGCGCGATCTGCCCTCTCGTGGTCTGTACCCGGTCCGGCGATGGCATTTCGATCATCGAAAACGGCACGCGCACCGATGTTGGCGTGACAAGGATCGTCCCTGTCGACGCCACGGGGGCCGGTGACCAGTTCGCGGCGGGCTTCCTTTTCGGATTGGCCACGGGCCGGGATATGGAAACCAGTGGACGCATGGGGGCGGCCGCCGCCTCCGAAGTGATCGGCCACATTGGCCCCCGGCCAGAAGCCGACCTGCAAGAGCTGTTCCGCAGCGAAGGCCTGATCTGAACAGAGCGGTCTCGGCCCGCGCATTCGGGGCCTGATTCGGGGCCTGATTTGGGGCCTGATTTGGGGCCTGACCCATCTGACGCAGGTTTGCGGGCGCTTTTCACGGGTAATTCACGACAGGGGTGTTTCCGTTTTCACGGCGGGAACGATACCCTTGCGTGGCAAGTCACGACGACCCGGAGTTCGTATGGCCCGATTTATTGTGCTGCGCGACAAGGCCAATGTCTGGCGGAGGCCTGCCGTGCCCCTGACAGAGTCCATCGCGCCGCGCGCACGGGAGGCCGTCGCTCAGCCCTCGATCGAGACGCTTGACCTGAACCCGGCAGAGCTGCGTGACCTGATGCGGGACCGCAGTTGCCTGACGGTTGCCCCGGCCATGCCGACGCGCATCGTCAATCCCGAGCCGCTGGATGACCTGCGCTCCGATGATGCGGTGCCCGGCTGGGGCTTGCGCGCCGTGGGGGCCGACTGGACCCGTGCCACCGGCGCAGGCGTGCGACTGGCCGTGCTGGACACGGGGATCGACCGCAAACACGCCGCCTTTCAGGGCGTGTCGATGACCTGCCGTGATTTTGTCGGCACCGGGATCGGCGATGCCAATGGCCATGGCACCCATGTGGCCGGAACAATCCTCGGCCGTGATCAGGGCGGCACCCGTATCGGCGTCGCCCGCGGTGTGACAGACCTGCTGGTTGGCAAGGTGCTGTCGGACAACGGGCTTGGGCGATCCGACGCTTTTCTTGATGCGATTCTCTGGGTCTTTGCAGAACGCGCCGATGTGGTCAGCTTTGCGCTGAGTTTCGACATCGCGGCACAGGTCGAAGTGCTCACAGGCGATGGATATCCCCTCGTTCAGGCCAATACCGCGGCGGTGAACGCCTATCGCGGCAACCTGCGCATATTCGAGCTGATGTTGCGGATGCTACAGGCAAAGAAGGGCCCGCTGCTGCTTGGCGCCATTGGCAACGACAGCCTGCGCGTCCTCTCGCCAGAGTTCGAAACCGGCCCTGCCGCCCCTGCCGCGGCCAGCGGCGTGATGGCCATTGGCGCTTGCGGACAGGGGGAAGTGGGCCTTGAACCGGCGGTGTTTTCCAATGCGGGACCGGCCCTTGCGGCACCCGGGGTGGGCGTGATCTCTGCAAGTCTTGGTGGTGGCGTGCGCAGCCTGAACGGCAGTTCCATGGCCACCGCCCATGCCACCGGCATCGCCGCGCTCTGGGCCGAACAATTGCGCGACGCGGGGGAGGTGGTGAACGCCCAATCCCTTGCGGCCAAGCTTGTTTCGACCGCGACGCGCAAGGGGCTGACCGCGAACCAGACGATCCTCGATTGCGGCAACGGTCTGGTCCAGGGGCCGCGGGACCAACTGGACTGAACTAGCGGCGAAAGGGCGAGGGCCGCAGGCCCTCCGCCGCGGAACGAACCACGTCGTCGATCCGTTTGGCCCGCGTTTCGGGGCGTTTCGCGGTCTTGATCCATTCCAGCGTGCCACGTTTGACAGAACGCGGCCAATCCTCCCAGACAGTCAGCAGGGCGCCCAGCGCCTCGGTCAGGTCCCCGGGGCGCTCCAGCCGCTCGACGTCGTCGAGAAAGTGCCACATGCCGTTGTCCTGTGCGATGGCGATCAGCGCCTCACCCGCGGGGGTCATGCGGCCCGCGTCCCGGAGCCGCGCGACCTTGGCCTTGTTGATCGCAGACCATGCGGATTTCGGATTGCGCGGGGCGATCAGCAAACCGGAGCGGTCCGCGTCGATCCGAAGCGTGCGGCTGTCGACCCAGCCCCAGCACAACAGCGCATCGATGACGTCATCATAAGACAGGTAATGCGCCGTGTGCTTCTTGTGGGTCACCAACCAGACCGACTGCGTTTGGCGGTGGTTTTCCTCCAGCCAGGCGCACAACTGGGCAAGGTTCAGGACGTCGACCCGATCCTGCATGGTCACACCCGGCCCACGGGCACGAGCACGGGCACGGGCACGGGCGCATCCACGCGGCACCGGGGACATGCACGCACCATGGGATCCGACGTCATCACGGCCTCATGCCCCCCGTCCGTTGCCGCTGACCCCTCAGTGCGCTTCGGCCCAATGCGCGCCCTGGCCTGCGTCGACGACCAGCGGCACGTCCAGTTTTACCACCGGTTCCGCGGCGCCTTCCATGACCTCTCGGGCGGTGGCGATCAGACGGTCAACGCCGTCTTCCTCGACCTCGAACAGCAACTCGTCATGCACCTGCAACAGCATCCTTGCCGGCTGGCCGGCAATGGCGGCGGGCATGCGCACCATGGCGCGGCGGATGACGTCCGCCGCCGTGCCCTGGATCGGCGCATTGATCGCCGCGCGCTTGGCAAATCCGGCACGCGGACCTTTCGCCGCGATCTCCGGCGTGTGGATCTGGCGACCAAAGAGGGTTTCGACCCGCTTGTGGGTTTTGGCAAACCCCACGGTGTCGTCCATATAGGTCCGGATCCCCGGGAAGCGTTCGAAGTAGCGATCAATGAAGCCCTGCGCTTCCGCCCGCGGAATGCGCAGGTTGCGCGCGAGGCCAAAACCGGAGATCCCGTAGATCACCCCAAAGTTGATCGCCTTTGCCTGACGGCGAATATCCGGCGTCATCTCGTCCAGCGGCACGTTGAACATCTCGGAGGCGGTCATGGCGTGGATGTCCTGCCCCTCGCGAAAGGCCTGCTTCAGCGCCGGAATATCGGCCATATGCGCGAGGATACGCAGCTCGATCTGTGAATAATCGAGCGACACCAGAACCTTGCCTTCTGGCGCGATAAAGGCCTCGCGGATGCGCCGACCTAGA
>JBELMB010000116.1:0-17033 GCA_042088665.1 Sagittula sp. | reverse complement strand
GTCTTGCCCCCCTATCGCCTCAGGGGTCGTTCTGCCCGCGCGTCCCGAAGGATGCAAACCCGCAATCGCCCGGTCTCGCGCTTTTGTCAGTGGCATTGGGTCTTTGGTGATGCCGCCAACCTGCGCATCCGAAGCGATGGCATGACGTTCGAAACAGCGGTCTTGCTGAACGGTGCTCTCGTGGCGATCCCCCGTTACGATATAACATGACGCGCATTTCCCCAAGGACCTTGGCAGGTTTCGCGAAGCCGGTTTTGTGCGAGCCCCCTGTTTTGTCTCGCCAACAGCACCGGGGATGGTCTGGCACAGCGCCACGTGGCGCAGTCTTTGCGCACCCAAGGGGCCGGGGCACCCTTTATCCGTCCCGCCCCGGCTCGTCGGGATTGCTGGAGAAAAGCGCGATCTTGTTGCCTTGCGGATCCCGCAGGTAGCCAACGTAGAACTGCGGGCCATATGCGGCGCGAAAGCCCGGTTGGCCCTCGTCCGCGCCACCCGCGGTCAGAGCCGCGGCGTGCAACGCACGCACCTCGCCTTGACTGCGGGCCTCGAACGCGACCATGGCACCGTTCCCGGCGGAGGCAGGCGCACCGTCGTAGGTCGGCTTGACGTAGAAATCCGGCAACACGGGCGTTTGTCCCGGCGGTACAGGCAGCGCAAAGCTCAGCCCCTCCGGGCCTTCGTCGAGACCATAGCCAAGGGCCGGCAGGAACGCAGAATAGAACCGCCTGGCGCGCGCGATGTCATCGGCCCCGACAGCGACATAGGCAATCATGCAGCGTTTCCCTTGCAGACGTTTGGCGACCGCGCAACGGTAGACCACTGCGCCGTTCGGCTCAATCACCGCCCCTCAAGGCGATGGTGACACTGCACGCCGACCACCCGGCTGGGAGGCCCGGGTGCTGTCGCTGGAGAACAGCCTGCAAAGCGGGTCTGGTGCTTATCGGATCTGGCACCAAGTGTCGGGCACCAAGTGTCGGGCCCAAGGAGCCCATGCCGCAGGTCATACCCGATGGGGCGATGCGCGCGGACACCCCACGCCGCCTGTCTGCTGCGGCGATCCGCGACGATCAGCCCAAGGCCGGTCGTGACCATTTTTGTCACAGATCTGACGCCAAATACGTGCAACGTGAGTCCAAGTATAACCTTAAGGTGAAAATATGTCGTATACTTCCAAGGCTGTCCTGAACCGCCGCCAATTCCTGGCCACCTCCACTGCGGGAGCCGCCTTGATCACATTGCACCCCTACTCTGCTTCCGCCAACGCGAATCAGGCGCATCTGCGCATCATGGAGACGACAGACCTTCATGTGCATGTGCACCCCTACGACTATTACGCCGACCGGCCGCGCGACACTGTCGGTCTGAGCCGTACCGCCGCAATCATCAAGGACATCCGCGCCGAGGCGACCAACACGCTGCTGGTCGACAATGGCGATTTCCTGCAGGGCAACCCGATGGGCGACTACATTGCCTATGAACGTGGCATGGCCGAGGGCGACATGCACCCGATCATCACGGCGATGAACACGGTGGGGTTTGACGCGGCCACCATCGGCAACCATGAGTTCAACTATGGCATTGATTTCCTGATGAAATCCGCAGCGGGGGCCGATTTCCCCGTGGTGCTGGCCAATATCGCGAAATCCGAAGGCGCGAGCCCGCGTGAGGACGAGACGCTGTTCCCGCCCTATTCCATTCTCGAGCGCGAGCTGACCGATGGCGCTGGCAACACGCATCCGATCAAGGTCGGGGTGATCGGCTTTACCCCGCCGCAGGTGATGAACTGGGACCGCAAGCACCTTGAGGGCAATGTCACCGCGCGCGACATCGTGGAGACGGCGCAGGCCTATATCCCCGAGATGCGCGAAAAGGGCGCCGAGATCATCATCGCGCTGTCGCACAGCGGGATCGGCTCTGCCAAGCATACGGACGGGATGGAAAACGCCTCCGTGCCGCTGGCCGCGCTGGACGGCATCGACGCCGTTGTGACCGGGCACAGCCACCTTGTCTTTCCCTCGCCGACCTATTCCGGTTTCGCCGCAGTGGATGCGGAAAAGGGCATGATCCACGGCAAGCCCGCGGTGATGGGCGGCTTTTGGGGCTCGCACCTCGGCCTGATCGACCTGCTTCTGGAGCGCGACGGAAACGCCTGGCGCGTGGTGTCCGCAGAGACCGAAGCGCGCCCGATCTCCAAGCGCAACGAGGACCGCTCGGTCACCGCATTGGTCGAAGACGACGCCGCCGTGATCGAGGCGACGCGGCAGGACCACGAAGAGACGCTGGCCTATGTGCGCCGCGCTGTCGGCACCACCGAGGCGCCGATGCACAGCTATTTCTCGCTGGTGGCGGATGACCCTTCGGTGCAGATCGTGTCGATTGCGCAAAAATGGTACGTCTCGCAGATGCTCGAAGGCACCGAATTCGCGGGGCTGCCCCTGCTCTCGGCGGCGGCGCCTTTCAAGGCGGGCGGTCGTGGCGGGCCGGAGTATTACACCGATGTCGCGCCCGGTGCCGTGGCCATCAAGAACGTGGCGGATCTTTATCTCTATCCCAACACCGTGCGCGCGGTGAAAGTGACCGGCGCCGAAGTGAAAGACTGGCTGGAGCGGTCCGCCGGCATGTTCAACCAGGTGGCGCCCGGGGCCAGCGATGCGCCTCTGTTGAACCCCGACTTCCCCAGCTACAACTTTGACGTGATTGACGGTGTGACCTATCAGATCGACCTCAGCCAGCCGTCGAAATTCGACCCCTCGGGTGAGCTGGTGGCGCCGGATGCAAGCCGCATCGTGGACCTCGCCTATAATGGCACGCCGGTGACCGCGGATATGTCCTTTGTCATCGCGACCAACAACTACCGCGCAGGTGGCGGCGGCGATTTCCCGGGCGCCAAGGGCGATACGATCATCTTCGAGGCCCCCGACACCAACCGCGACGTGATCGTGCGCTACATCGTCGAGCAAGGCACGATCAACCCGACGGCAGATGCCAACTGGTCGTTCAAACCGCTGGGTGACACCACGGTGATGTTCGAAACCGGCCCCAAGGCGCGCGACTACATCGGCGACGTCAAGGCCGTGACAATCGAGGACGCGGGCGAAGGCAGCGACGGCTTTGCAGCCTTCCGCATCCAGCTGTGATGGCGTGAACGCGCGCCTGTCCGGGCCTTTTTTTGAAGGCAAGGCTGTGTGGTGATGGATCTGGGCGGTGGTTTTGAGGGGCCGCCGCCCGTTTTTGTGGTGCAGGCGAGGTCTGGGCCTGATCCTTGGGTCGCGGGTGTGCTGATGTGACCCTGAACGAAAGAGCCTCTCGGCCCGTTGACGTCTTTCCATATTCAGATGCCCCCCTGCTTTTGCGCGGGGGCCCTCATGCCGGGCAGGTTCGGCGCAGTACCTCTTTCATGTCAAAGGCCGCCACGCGGTTTCGTACGGCGAACGAAAACCGCCGCGCGGTGAGGCGCGGCGGTTAGATGGTCGTGGCTATGGCCTCTTGTGGCTCAGAGCCCAAGCGCCTCCTTCAGGCCATCCAGAGTGGCTTGCAGGGTGTCCGGGTTCGCCTTGGCCTGATCCAGCAGGGTCTTGGCCGCAGTCTTTGCAAGGACGTTGAGCTCAGAGCCCTCGATATAGGTGGCGACCTTGTCGAAATCGAAGCCTTCGACTGTCAGCAGATCGAGGATGTCGACGTCGGTGGCAGCTTCGGTCGCTTCTGCTGCGGTTTCAGTCGCCGTCTCGGTCGCTTCCGTTGCAGTCTCGGTCGCCGCTTCAGTGGCTTCCGCCGCGGTCTCGGTCGCCGCTTCAGTGGCTTCCGCCGCAGTCTCGGTCGCCGCTTCAGTGGCTTCCGCCGCAACCTCGGTAGCCGCCTCGGTCGCTTCCGCCGCGGTCTCGGTCACCGCCTCGGTCGCTTCCGCCGCGGTCTCGGTCACCGCCTCAGTCGCTTCCACTGCGGTCTCGGTCGCCGCCTCGGTCGCTTCCGCCGCAACCTCGGTAGCCGCCTCAGTCGCTTCCACTGCGGTCTCGGTCACCGCCTCAGTCGCTTCCACTGCGGTCTCGGTCACCGCCTCAGTCGCTTCCACTGCGGTCTCGGTCGCCGCCTCAGTGGCTTCCGCCGCAGTCTCGGTCACCGCTTCAGTGGCTTCCGTCGCGGTATCTGTCACCGCTTCAGTAGCTTCCGCCGCGGTCTCGGTCACCGCTTCAGTGGCCTCCGTCGCGGTTTCGGTCACCGCTTCAGTGGCTTCCGCCGCAGTCTCGGTCACCGCTTCAGTGGCTTCCGTCGCGGTCCCGGTCAAGGCATCCAGCGTGCCGGAAGCCGCGTCGGAGGCCTCTTCCAACGCCGTGTTCGCCGCCTCAAGCGCGGTCTCACCAGCGGCGGCTGCCGCTTCCGCCACAGTGGAGGCGCCGGATGCCACGTCAGCCACGGCATCTGCCGCTGCATCGGTTGCTGCATCCACGGCCTCGTTGACCGCGGCCTGGGCTTCGCTGGCGGCTTCGGTCACGGCGCTGGCCGCCTCTTCGGCGGCAGCGTTGACGGCTTCTGCTGCGGCGGTTGCCGCTTCTTCCACGGTCTCGGCGGCGGTGCTCATGGCGTCCTCCGCTTCGGTCGTATCGCTGGCCGCGGCATCATCTGCCACCGCGCTCGCGGTCTCTTCGGCCACCTCGGGTTCGGCCTCCGGCGCGGCAACGGCCACGGGTGCCTCTGCCGGCGCCTCCGGCGGCTGCGACGTCACCCAGAGATATGCCCCGACCGCCGCCACCACGGCCAAAACTGCCAAAATCTGCTTTCCCATCGCGCGGGCCCCTTCACATTCACACCTATCACGGCGTCGCAAAAGCCACGCCTCTCGCAGCAGGTGTGCCGCTGCACTGCAGCGTAGGCAAGGGGAAACCACCACAATAGGCGTCACCGGCATAGATTTGCCGCTTGAAACGATTCGCGGTGAAGCTTATCTTGCTCACCTGACAAAACTGCACCAAGGAGCATTCCAATAGCCCGCAGACCCCACAATGCGCCGCCCACGCGCGACACTGGCCCACGCATCAATGATCGCATCCGGGCTCCTGAAATCCGCCTTATCGGCGCCGAAGGGGAAAACGTCGGGGTGGTCACGCCGTCCCGCGCCCTCGAACTTGCTGAACGCGCCGGTTTGGATCTGGTTGAGATCTCTCCGAACGCCGCGCCGCCGGTCTGCAAGATCATGGACCACGGCAAGTTCAAATACGAACAGCAGAAACGTGAGTCCGAAGCCCGCAAGAAGCAGAAGATCATCGAGGTCAAGGAAGTGAAGTTCCGTCCCAACACGGACACCCATGACTACGAAGTGAAGATGCGCAACGTGTTCAAGTTCCTTGAGAACGGCGACAAGGTGAAGGTGACGCTGCGCTTTCGTGGACGCGAAATGGCGCACCAGAACCTTGGTCGCGAGCTGCTTGAACGTGTGGCGGAGGACGTCAAGGAAATCGGCAAGATCGAGAACATGCCGAAAATGGAAGGCCGCCAGATGGTCATGATGATCGGGCCGGCGCCGGCCAAGTAAGCAGGGGTCGTTCAGAGCCCGGTCAATTGCAACCGGCAGTGAACGGATCGGGCCCGATGAGATGGCCAGAGAATTTGGACGGCCAAGATGGACGGCCAAGGCGGGCGCCCCGAAACATTGGGCGCGTGCCGGCCCAGCAGATAGAAAACCCGCCCGCTGGCGGGTTTTTGCCGTTTTCGGACCCAACCGGGTCCCATCGGACAGGGGGGAGTTTGACGATGGATTGGGATGCCCGCTACCAGCGCGAAGAGTATCTCTTCGGCACGGCCCCGACGGTCTTTCTCGAAGACCACGCAGGATTCGTCACCCCCGGCGCCAGCGTGCTGTGCGTGGCAGAGGGAGAAGGCCGAAACGCGGTCTGGCTGGCCAAACGCGGATGCAGCGTCACCGGCTTCGACGCAAGCTCCGTTGCGCTGGAAAAGGCCGCCCGCCTCGCCAAACACCACGGTGTCACACCAGATTTGCAGCAGGGCGACATTACGACATGGGATTGGGAGGCAAAGCGCTACGACATCGTGCTTGCCGCCTTCATCCAGTTTCTTGCCCCCGACACGCGCCGCACCGTATTTGCAGGGCTGCAACGCGCGCTGGCCCCGGGCGGGTTGCTGATGCTCACGGGCTACACGCCCGAGCAGATCGCAAATGGCACAGGCGGCTCCAAGGCGCCGGAGCACATGTACACAGCCGACTTGCTGCAAGAGGCCTTTGCCGACCTGCACATCCTGCGCCTCGCCAGCTATGAAAAGACCCTCGCCGAAGGGCCCGGCCACAGCGGGCCTTCCGCCCTTATAGATCTCATCGCCCGCGCGCCCTGACCTCTCAGCATTCCGCGCCGCAAGCGACCGCAACAGGCTTCTTTGTTTCAGAAATACTCCACGGGGGTCTGGGGGTGTGAAACCCCCAGCACCTGACGCAGATCAACCAACGCGCCGCCAGCCAAGCACGCCACACGTGACACAAGCCAATTCAGATGCGCTCAGGCTTCGCGCAACCGTCCGCGCACCGGGATCTCCTTCAACAGCCCGCCGACCCCCATACGCGCCACATCTTCCGGGCGAACAGGAACGCCGCACAAGAGCCGTTCCAGAACCCAATCCGCCCCGTTCAAGGCGGGAGACCGCGCGCAGCCCGGCAGGCCGATGACCGGCCGCCCTTCCAGATCGCCAAAAAACAACAGGTTGCCAGGATCCACAGGCATCCCGAAATGCGCCACCCGGCCACCGGCCGCGCGCACGGCTTCGGGTGCCACGTCGCGCAGATCCGACGTGGCAGAGCCGGTCAGGATCAGCAGGGCCTCCGCGCCACTCTCCGACAAGGCGGCTGCCAGCGGCGCGACCTGATGATCGACCATGGTCAGCGCCCCCAAGCCCACATCGAGCCTGTCCAACCGGTCGCGCGTCACGGCATGTCCCTTGGCGCCGGTCTCATCGGCGCTGACCCGCGTCTGGATCAGATCGGCCTGCGTACAGACCACCCGGCGCAGTCTCAAGGCCCCCTGCCCGGCCAGACAGGCCGCCTCCAGCGCCGCTTCCGGCACGGCATAAGCGATGATCTTCACCGTCGCGACCAGACTGCGGTCCGCCACCCGCTGCCAGGGCGGAACCGTGGCCACGGTGATCATCGGATGCAGCGCGTTCAGGGCATGGATGCGGTCCGCCAGCACTTCGATCACGCCCGGCGCCTCGGCGTAGACGTTCACCCGGCCCGTGGCCGCCTGCCCAAGGCGCAAACCGGCCCGCTCCGGGTCCGGCACCAGCGCCATGGCCAGCCGCGCCGCGGCGGCGTCCTCGCCCATGTCCCCGGCTTCCAGCCGCGCCACGGTAAGGGTCTCGACCCCCGCAGCCTGCAACACCGCGAGGTCCTCCGCCACCAACACGCGCCCCTTCTTGAGCCGCCTTGCACCGGCGGCCACGGAATGCGCGAGGATCGCGCCGTCCGCCTCCGCCACCGGGACCACCCCGAAGTTCACGCGCCCCTCCGCAAGACACGCGTCATCTCACCCAGAACCGATACGGCAATTTCCGCCGGACCCGACGCCCCGATGTCCAGACCGATCGGCCCGTGAATGCGCGCGATCTCGGCTTCGGAAAAGCCCGCCGCTTCGAGCCGCGTGATGCGCTTGCCATGGGTCCGCGTCGACCCCAGCGCGCCGATGTAGAAACACCCAGAGCGCAGCGCGCGCTCCAGCGCCGGATCATCCAGCTTTGGATCATGGGTCAGCAGCACCAGCGCCGTGCGGCTGTCCAGCCCCAGCGCATCCACCGCCTCGTCGGGCCAGTCGTGCAGGATCCGTTCCCCCGGAAAGCGGGCGTCGGACCCAAAGGCTTCGCGCGGGTCGATGATCACCGGATCATAGCCCGCAATCCGTGCCATCGGCACAAGCGCCTGTGCGATGTGCACCGCCCCCACCACGATCAGCCGCAGCGGCGGGTTGTGCACGCCCACAAACACGCGACTGTCGGGCTCAAAGCCGGAGCGGTCCATGCGAAACCGCGCCTCGAATCCCGTTTCGACCAGTCTCCGCGTGCCTTTGTCGAGGTCGACCACATAGGCCGCCGGGCGCCGCGCTGCACGCGCGGCCACCAGTTCCTCGAGCAGCGGCAAGGGCATCGTCGAGCCCACCGGTTCCACCAGCACACGAATCGTGCCGCCACAGGCCAGCCCCACGGCAAAGGCATCCGAATCCGAGACGCCGAATTCCAGCTCCCGCGCGCCCCCCTCCTCCAGCGCCTCCAGCGCCTCGACGATGACCGCGCCTTCGACACAGCCGCCAGAGACCGAGCCCTCGATCACCCCGTCGCCAGAAATCGCCAGTTGCGCGCCCACCCGTCGCGGGGCAGAGCCCCATGTCTCCACCACCGTGGCGAGCGCCGCGCCCTTGCCCGCCTGATGCCAGGCCAGAGCCTGTTCCGGAATGCCGTCAAACCGATCCATATCGTTCTCTCCCCCGGGGGTCACAGGTCACATGGCCTCAGGCGGAATGGCTTTCCGCGCTGACGCAGCGCAAAGCTTAGAACCAAGCCGGGGCAGACACCACCGCCCCGGGCTCACTTTTCACGGCGCAAAGCGGTGCGGGCGTTGGACGGGTGTCGGACGGGCATCTGGGGCCGCCGCCTGTCCGGTTTGAAACCGGTGTCCAGCGCAAACCGATCCATTGGCGCAGCGTCAGGACGTGCCGTTGCTCCGACCTCCCCCGTTCCGGGGGAGGTCCAACCAAACTGTGTCGGCGCAGCCGACGCCTTTGGATGCCGGTTGGCAACCGGAAACGGCGGGCTGGCCTAGTTCAGGGCCGTGACATCATATCCATAGAGCCAGTCGAATTGTCCCAGCATCCGCTGCGGCATCAATCGGCCCATCAACCCCATGCCCAGATGCGCCACTTGCCGCAAACCGGGGGTGCGCAGGTGATATTTCCACGCGTTGCCATTGGCCGCCGCGATCACCCGGACCACGCGCGCCCGCCGCCAGTCCTGAAATTGCTTGAGCCGTGCCTCCAGATCCGCGCCTTCTCGAGACAGGGCCGCGGTCAGCGCCCAGGCGTCCTCAAGCGCCATGTTCGCGCCCTGCGCCAGAAAGGGCAGCGTGGGATGGGCCGCATCGCCAAGCAGCACCACCCCCGGCGCATGCCAGCGCCGGGCCACCGGATGCCGGAACAATCCCCAGAGCCCGGGCCGCTCGACGTTGTTCAAAAGGGCCGGCACCGCTCCGCCAAAGCCTGCGAACGCGGCGCGCAGGTTGGCGGCGTCGTCTTCGCCGCTCCAACTTTCGGCGACCCATGCCTTGCGTTCTTCGACGGCAACGAGGTTCACCAGCGCGCCGCCCCGCAGGGGATAGCTGACCAGATGGCGCCCCGGTCCCATATGTACCGTCGCCTCCGGCGGATGGTCCGCGCTGTTGGGCACGATGGCCCGCCAGGCCACCTGCCCGGTGAAAAACGGCACCTCTGCCCCGTTCAGCGCAGGCCGTATCACGGAGTTCAACCCGTCCGCCCCGACGACCAGATCCGCGCTTTGCACATCGCCATGGGCCAGACGGATGACCGGGCGCGTGCCCGGCACGATGTCGGACACTTTTTGCAACAGGCGGATCTGCACGCCGCAGTCGCGCACCCTTGCGGCCAGCACTTCGATCAGGTCGGCGCGATGCACGAAACGGTAGGCCCCGCGCGTGTCCGGCCCGCTCAGATCAAGCCGCAGCACCTGCCGCCCCGCGCGTCCGTCGCGCAGCACCACCGCCTCGGCAGGCTGGGTCACGGCGCGCACCTCTTCCCCCATGCCGAGCGCGTCCAGCACCCGAAAGCCATTGGGGCTGATCTGGATGCCTGCGCCCACTTCGTGGATCGCCTCGGCCTGTTCGAGCACCCGCACCTCTGCGCCTGCCTGCCGCAGGCACAGGGCCGATGCGAGGCCGCCGATGCCGCCGCCGATGATGGTGATTTCGAGGCCCTTGAGGGTCATGCGTGTACTCATGCCACCGTCAAAGCCCACAAAAAACGCCGGGACAAGGCCCCGGCGTTTGCTCTGTCCTCAACGGGACTGCTGTATAGCGTCGCAGGGCGGCGTGGCTGACCCGGCTGTAGGTCGATACGGCGCCCGACCTGACCCCGCCGGGCGCGCCGGAAACGCTGTCCCGGGAGGCCCGCCACCACCCGCGCGACTCAATCGTCGCGGTGCACGCGCTCGCGGCGTTCGTGGCGCTCCTGCGCCTCAAGGCTCATGGTGGCGATCGGACGCGCATCGAGACGCTTCAGCGAGATGGGCTCGCCGGTCACTTCGCAATATCCGTATTCGCCTTCGTCGATCCGGCGCAGCGCGCTGTCGATCTTTGACACCAGCTTGCGCTGGCGGTCCCGTGTCCGCAGTTCGATTGCCCGATCCGTCTCTTCGCTGGCGCGGTCGTTCACATCGGGAATGTTCCGAGTGCCTTCCTGCAGCGCTTCGATGGTGTCACGACTGTCTGACAGAAGATCTTCCCTCCAGCCGAGCAACTTGCGCCGGAAATACTCCAGCTGCCGCTCATTCATGAAGGGTTCGTCTTCTGCTGGCCGATAGTCGTCGGGTAGAAAGCTTTCAGGTTTCATTTCCGCTCCCTCGTCAAGGCCAATATCCGACATGGTAAATTTCCCTAGATATCTGGCACCCCTACGGCGTGCACTTAAACGAAGCCCCAGACATTGTCACTACACAATACACCGATTGGACACCATGTTCCCCCGCGTCCTGCGGGCGCAGGGTTGCCCGGCGCGGCCTTGGCGCATCGCTGAAAACAAAGCGTGCAAAACGCTGTGCGTCGCACCCGGATCTTGCCCGGATCACCCCGGATCACCCCGGATCACATTGAAAACAGCGCCTGCCAAAGCATGGGCCGCTGACGGTCCCGGGGGGGACGGATATCCAGCGTCAGCTGCCTCCACCCCGCCTGTACCTTGCCTGTCTGCGCTGCAAGTTGGCCCGATTGCGTCCCGGATCAAGGCGCGTCTGACGCCGCCCTGATCCGGGCACCGTGGCGATCCGGGAGCATGCGATCTGCGGCCAAACCCGCAAGGCATATTGCCTGCAGGCGCAGTCCCGGCAGCGACCATCCTCTGCCGCGACTGTGCGCGCAGCAGTCAGGATCCTTTGCGGCAACGCTTGCCCTCGCCGGGCGGGTCTTCTACCTGTCACGCGCGGCGCCTTATCCGGGGCGTCGCCATGCCAACCCCAGATCAGACCAGACCAGAAAGCACCGACATGCGTTTTGAAGGCACCCAAGACTACGTGGCCACCGAAGACCTGACCATGGCCGTGAATGCCGCCGTGACGTTGGAACGCCCGCTTCTGGTCAAGGGCGAACCCGGCACGGGCAAAACCGAACTGGCGCGGCAGGTCGCAGGGGCGCTCGGGCTGGACATGATCGAGTGGAACGTGAAATCCACCACCCGCGCGCAGCAGGGGCTGTACGAATATGATGCGGTGTCGCGCCTGCGCGACAGCCAGCTTGGCGATGAGCGGGTGCATGACGTGGCGAATTACATCAAGCGCGGCAAGCTCTGGCAGGCCTTTGAAGCGGATCGCAAGGTGGTCCTGCTGATCGACGAGGTCGACAAGGCCGATATCGAGTTTCCGAACGACCTGTTGCAGGAACTCGACCGGATGGAATTCCACGTCTACGAGACCGGCGAAACGGTGCGCGCGCGCCAGCGGCCCATCGTCATCATCACATCGAACAACGAAAAAGAGCTGCCCGACGCGTTCCTGCGCCGCTGCTTCTTTCACTACATTCAGTTTCCCGAGCCCGAGACCCTGCGCAAGATCGTCCACGTGCATTTCCCTGACATAAAGGACGCGTTGCTGAACACGGCGCTGACGCAGTTCTTTGAGTTGCGCGACCAGCCGGGCCTGAAAAAGAAGCCTTCGACCTCCGAAGTGCTCGACTGGCTGAAGCTGCTGCTGGCAGAGGATCTTACCGCCGAGGATCTCAAGCGTGACGGCGCCAATGCGCTGCCGAAACTGCACGGGGCGCTGTTGAAGAACGAACAGGATGTGCATCTTTTCGAACGGCTGGCCTTTATGGCCCGTGGCGGACGGTGATCGGCCCGCGCCTTCGCGCGCCTTTGTCCGGTCGGGACTGAGCGCGCGATGTTCGAGGTTCTGACCCATGACATTCTGCCGGTCTTTGCCATGCTCGCGCTGGGTTTTGCGCTGGGCTGGACGAAACGGTTTGACCGGGTGGAGGCGGCCGCCTTCAACCGCGTGGCCTTCTTGTGTCTGCAACCCGCGCTGATCCTGCCGTTGATCGCGGGACTGGAGTGGGACAATTTCGAATTCGCGACGCTGGCGGGATATGTGGTCTGCCAGAT
Organism: Sagittula sp.; assembly: GCA_042088665.1. Classification (GTDB taxonomy): domain Bacteria; phylum Pseudomonadota; class Alphaproteobacteria; order Rhodobacterales; family Rhodobacteraceae; genus JBELMB01. Next base: position 4,668 of record JBELMB010000116.1, on the reverse strand, counting down.
CGTGGTCTTTTCCATCACCTATTGGGTGGCGCTTCGGGTCTTTGGCCGCGAGCCGCTGGAATCCTGGCTTTTGGCCATGGCGACGATCTTTGTGAACACTTTGCTGTATATCTGGCCGATTTCGATCCTGATCTACGGAGAAGCCGGGGCCGCCCCGGTGACGGCCATCGTGGCCTGGGATGCGGCGATCTCCTTTGCCTTCTTCATCATCACGACGGACATCAAGGCCAATCCCGGGGTGGGGCCCGGTCCTGCGCTGCGGCGGCTGGCGGGCAATCCGGTGCTGATCGCCATCGCCTTGGGCATCGTGCTGAACCTTGCGGGCGTGCCGCTGCCGGAGCCGCTGCTCACCGCGTTCGACTTTGCCGGCGCCGGGGCGGCACCGCTGACGCTTTTTGCGCTGGGGGTGATCCTGTCGGGGCAAAGCCTTGCACTGTCAGGCGTGGTTGTGGCGGTCTGCGTGATCAAGCTGGTGCTGTTTCCGCTCATGGTCTGGGGCGGCGTGCAGGTGACGCAGGGGCCAGAGGCCTGGCAGGCGCAGTTCATCCTTGCCTCCGCTGGCCCGTCCGGTGCGATGGCCTTTTCGCTGGCGCTGCTTTACGGCGTGCGCACGGACAGCATCGCGCCGGTGATCATCTGGACCTCGCTGCTGACGCTGATTTCGCTGGCTGTTCTTGCGTGAAAACATCCGTTTGATTGACCTCTGACGAGGCGTTGCGGGTCCCGGCCCGGGGTGGCGGGTCGCGCCGTTCTGTCGCCGCGTCTGGGCAAATGGTCCGGACCGACTTCGGCAGTGATGCCGCACCGACATCTCTGGCCAGCGCGCGCGACCTGTTTCCGGCCGCGTCCGAATTCATGCCTGCCACTTGGGCAAAGCCTGCGACCTTTGCTTGTGTCGGGGAGCCGTCTTTCTCAGGCTGCGCGGCGCTGAACCGGCATCAGGCGGAAACGATTCCCAACACGCTGTCATAGCCATTGGTCTGCTGCGTGGTTTGCACGTTCCCCAGCAGGACCAGCGCAGCGTTGACGCCGCTGGTCGATGGCGTGCTGGTGGCGATGCCTGTCAGGAACCCTTCGCGCAGGGCGTCGATCTTGTCCGCGGCGAGGATCTCATCGATGTTGGATGTGCCAAGAATACTCTCTGAGCGGTCCTTGAGATCCTCCAACTGGCGATCCAGATCGAGCGACCCAAAGCTGGACGGCAGACGAAACGCGCTTTCGAAAGCTGCGCGCAGCGGCGACGAGGACATGACAGAGAACCAGCGGGCGTTATTGCTGGACACGTTCTGGGTGATCTGCGTCAACTCGCGTTCCAGCGAGAGGGCGATGCGCATGTTGGGGTCCACTTCGCCCACCTGCGCCTCGAATTGACGTTCGAGATAGGCCTCCGTCAGGGAAGCGGCGAAGCCGATGGGATAGGTGCGCCCCTCATCCGCCGTCTTGAAATCCATGGCGTCGTAAAAGGCCCCGTAGCGCGTGTCGTCGACGAGGTTCAAGAGCGAGTTCGGATCCTCCGGATCCGAAAGCGCCACGCGGCGCAAACGGTCGCCGCCGGCGGAATTCGACGGCAGGTCGAAGAAGTTCATCGTGGCCAGCAGGAAACCGGCCTGGGAAATGAACTCCTCTCCCGTCTTGATGCGGGAGCGTTGGCCATCCACCGCGTCGATCATGTTGGTCAGGCGATCCTGCGCATTTTCCTGGGTCTCACCGCCGAGGATCTCGCCAAAACCAAAGACCCCGGCGAGCGCGGCGTAGCGCGGGTCAAGGGCGGTATTGGCAACGGAGGCATCATCGGTCAGGTCTGATTCCATGACCGCGCGCAGATTGTCCTCCTGCGCGAGATAGCTGTCCCTTTCCAATCCGAAGACGCGCAGCGTGGCGTCGAGCACCTCTTCGTCGGCGATGAGGTCATCGAAGGATGCGAAATCCTCGCGCTTGTCCGCCATCAGATCGGCAAAGCCGTAGATCGAGTCGCGTTCCGACAGTCGCCCCTGAAAATCGAAAACCGCCGCAAGTTCCGCGTAGCGCGTGTCTCGCTGGCGGTTGGCAAAGGAATTCGGGTCGTCGAGATCGCTGTTCAGCACGCTTTGCAGGAAGAAGGTGTTGTTCACCTGATCCTCCAGCCCGAAGACCTTGAGCGCGGAACGCAACAGGCCGGTGTCCTTGGTCAGCTCCTCTGCCGTCTCGACCGCCTCAAGCCGGGTGCCGATGTCATCGCTCAGACCGCGCAGGAAACTGGCGTCAAGCCGCGGCTCAACCCCCTGAAAGGCCCGCGCGAGACCTGCGTAGCTCTTGTTTTCGAGCCGGTTGACCAGAGAGGTCGGGTCATCGAGGTTGGAGGTCATCACCTGTTTGAGAAACACCTCGCGCCCGGCGTCGCCAGAGATGTCAAACACCTCCAGCGTGCGGGTCAGCAGTGCGGCATTGTCGAATTTGAACAGGTCATCTGCGGAGGACAGGGCCTGCAATGCGGGTTTCACATCCTCCGTGGCGTCCGTGCCGGGCAAACGCGCGCTGCCGGCAAAGTTCAGGCTGCGCGCCATGGTCAGGTACTTCTTTTCGGACAGGCGATTGGCCAGCGACGTTGGATCATTGAGATCGGATTCCAGAACCTGCCGGACAAAGGCACGGTTCGAAATATCCTCCTCCAGCCCGAAGGCGCCCAGCGTCAGTTCCAGCAGGCGGCGGTTGTCCATCAACGCATCGACCGTTTCGATCGTCTTGATCTTTTCCTTGAAGTAGGCGACGTCGCGCGCGATCTCCGGCGAGCGCGCAAAAGTTTCCATTTGCGAGTCGCGCGTGCGCGTCAAGAAGGCGTAGCCGCCGGACCCCGATCCGATCACCGTTGGCGTAAAGGCCATGTCTGTCACTCCCGCGGGCCCCTTTCGGGCCGCTTTCACCAACGCGCCCGCCATGGGCGCGGTTGCCTCACAGGGTAGCGCCCAGAGATTAACCGTTGCTTTCGCCCCTCTGATCCGCCAATCAGCCGCACATGACGTGGCGTAAGCCCTGCCAATCCGGCCCCATTCGCGCCATGGTCTGCCCGCCAGACCCCGGTTTCGCGGTTTGCCCACACCCGGATTGTGGCTCTGGTGCATTGGCTAACATGCTGTTAAAATGATATAAGACTGCATTTTTCCCGAACATGAGAAAATTTTGCCCACAGGTTGATTACACTCTGTGCATAAACCCCTGTTTTGCCCTATAGTGTCCCAATAGAGGACAGAAAAACTTCGGATGTCTTGAACATCTGAGCAACCAAAAGCAGGCAGGCTTGTAACGTGTCCCAACAAACGGCTTTAACCGTGCGCGCATTGCGGGCGGAGGACGAACCGGTGTGGCGTGAACTCTGGACGGCGTATCTCGCCTTCTACGAGACCACGGTGCCCGAGGCTGTCTATCCCTCGACCATGTCGCGTCTTCTGGGGGATGACCCGCGTGACTTCAACGCGCTGGTCGCCGTCCTCGACGGTCGCGTCGTGGGACTGACACATTACCTGTTCCACCGCCACGCCTGGAAAGTCGAAGAGGTCTGCTATCTGCAGGATCTCTACGCCGTCCCGGACGTGCGGGGCAAAGGCATCGGACGCGCGCTGATCGAGGGGGTCTATGCGGCCGCCGACGCGCAGGGCGTCTCCTCCGTCTACTGGTTGACTCAAGAGTTCAACGACACCGCCCGTCTGCTCTATGACCGGATCGGCGTCGTCACACCCTTCATCAAATACCAGAGACCGTGATGCGTAGAGCCCGAAAGTTCCTTCTGCCGTTCTATTTGATGTTGGGCGCTTGTATGCCCGTATCTCCCACCGAAACCGCAACGCGTGCCGTGTCCAATACAGACACGGGAGGGTCGTTGCCACCGATGCGCAGCTTTACCGTGCCGCGACCACAGGCGCCGGTGGCCGCGAATTCAGACATCGCCCGCGATTTCCTGGACCTCGCCTTTTCGCTGGAATCGGGACGGCCGCTGCCGACCCTGACCCGCTTTGAGGGGCCGATCACCGTGCGCGTCACTGGGCAGCCGCCTGCATCGCTGGGACCGGATCTGGGACGGCTTGTGCACCGGCTGCGCACCGAAGCGGGGATCAATATCTCGCAGACGCAGGCGGAACAGGCCTCGATCACCATTCAGGCCGTGCCGCGCTCCGAGATCCGCGCCGCCCTGCCCACTGCCGCCTGTTTCGTGGTGCCCAATGTCACTTCGCTGAAGGGATACAAGGCGGCGCGGCGCACCAAGCAGACCAGTTGGTCGCAACTGCGCAAGCGCGAGACGCTGGCGATCTTCCTGCCCAATGACGCCGCCCCACAAGAGGTGCGCGACTGCCTGCACGAAGAGCTGGCGCAGGCCATGGGGCCGCTGAACGACCTGTACCGCCTGCCGGATTCGGTCTTCAACGACGACAATGTGCACACGGTGCTGACCGGCTATGACATGCTGATCCTGCGCACCTATTACGACCCCTCGCTGAAAACGGGCATGTCCCGCAGCCAGGTGGCGGACCGTTTGCCCGGCATCCTTGCCCGCATCAACCCGGCCGGACAGGGCGCCCGCCCGGAGCGGCTGGCAAAGACCCCGCGGATCTGGATCGAAGCGGTGCAGACCGCGCTTGGCCCCGGCGCCAACCCGATGCAGCGCCGCAAGGCCGCAACCGAAGCGCTGAAGGTGGC
>JBELMB010000115.1:0-17048 GCA_042088665.1 Sagittula sp. | reverse complement strand
GTCGTGTTCGATCAGCGCGATGGTGGTGCCGAATTCATCATTCACATCAAGGATAAAGCGGCTCATGTCCTCTTTCTCCTCCACGTTCATGCCTGCCATGGGTTCGTCCAGCAGCAGGATCGACGGCTCCGCCGCCAGCGCCCGCGCCAGCTCCACGCGCTTTTTCAGACCATAGGGCAAGCGCCCCACAGGTGTCTTGCGGATGGCCTGGATCTCGAGGAAATCGATGACCTTTTCGACCACCTCACGGTTCGCTATCTCCTCGCGCTCCGCAAATCCGCGCCAGATCGCCTGCTGAAAAACATTGGCCTTCATCTTGGTCAACCGCCCGGTCATCACGTTGTCCAGCACGGTCATGCCCTCGAACAAGGCGATGTTCTGGAACGTCCGGGCTACGCCCATGCGCGCCACCTCATAGGGTTTCATCGGCGGGCGCTTTGCCCCTTTGTACCAAAGCTCGCCAACGGTCGGCGTGTAAAAGCCCGAGATGATGTTGAGCATGGAGGATTTGCCCGCACCGTTCGGCCCGATGATCGCCCGGATTTCCCCCTCGTGAATGTCGAAAGAGATGTCGTTGATCGCCGTGACCCCGCCGAATTTCAGCGTGATGTTCTTCATCTCCATCAGGGTGCCACCGATCTGGCGCCCGTCCGCGGTGATGTAACCTTCGGTTTGGTCGAGCATCACGCCTCCTCCCGGGTCATGGTCAAACGCATTTGCCCCGCACCGCAGATGACGCGGTGCAGGGCACAGGACGTTGCAGTGGACCGCGCATGCGGCCGCAATGTCAGAGATCGACGGCCGGTCCGTCGGGGATCACAAAGCGCGGCTTGGCAGCCGGCGGAGCGGTTTGCGGTTGGCGCGGCAACGGCGGCAAGATGCAGCCGGTTTTGTCGAACTCCCGGATGTGCACGCTCAACTTCGTTTCGCGCGCGATCGTAATCTCGCTCAATTCGACGACCAACGCGCACCCGTTCACCGTGCCAAACGCGGTCCGCCCCCCAAACCAGTGGTGTCTGGGATGCGTCTGCCCATTGTTGAAGGGATACTCCAGCCCCTCCGTCAGCGCGGCATAGCCCGCGGCCTGCCACCACGCGTAAAACTGTTGTGTCAATTGCATGACCGACCGGCTTTCGACCATGGCGAAGCGATTGGTTTGCACGATGCACCACAGTGGCTTGGGCCTGCCCTCGCGCGCGTATTCGGTCTGGAGTTTGACGGTGAACGCTTTGTCCTCCGAAAACCACTGCTGTTCGCTGAAGGCTTCGTTGAGGTCGAGCCGATCTTCGCCTGTCACAGCCAACCCACGCGCATCGAGCGCCCGGTGTTGCGTCACCGCGGAAAAGCAACGCTGCATCAGATCGTCCCAGACCGCAAAATACCTTGGGGTCACTTGCTGAAAGCGATCTTTGTACGAGCGGTTGCGCGGCTTGAACACGATCAACCCGTCGCCCGGTGCACCCTGCCGGATCTTGGGCATTGCTCCGGTGGCTTCGCGCAACCTGTGCGCGTGCTGCGCAGAGCGCAGCGCCGTATCCGGGGACACCGGCCTGATCGGCAGCCCCAGTTCTTGCATCAACTCGATGGCGCGCTGGTTTATCGCCTCGTCTTTTGTCAACCCCGGCACGCTTCCGTCGGTCTGCGCCAAGGCGCTTCCCGCGCACAGACCCGAGATCAGAGCGGCCACTGCCAAGCGTCGTATCACTGCTGCCTCCATTGTTTACAATGGCAGGCATGCCAGTCAGGGCAGGCGAAACTTTGACACAATTGCGAAACTGACGCGGCATAGCGTCTAGTTCAGCGGAATGGATAGGGGCCCACACGTCCCCCATCATTCCGCCGCCATCTGTTGTGCCACCGGGACAACCTTGGCATCGCGGATCTCCAGCGTTGCGGTGATCTTGCCCTTGCGGCCATCCTCATAGGTCACTTCGGTTTCGGTGTAGATCTCCGATGCGCCGCCATACATGGCATCTACCAGTTCCTCGAACTTCTCGCCGATGATCTTGCGCCGCACCTTGCGGGTCCGCGTCAGCTCGCCGTCATCGGCGTCCAACTCCTTGTGCAGGATCAGAAAACGATGGATCTGACAGCCCGAAAGCATCTCGTCCTGCGCCACACTGGCGTTCACTTCCTCGATATGGGACTGCACGGTTTCCATCACCTGCGGATGCCCTGCAAGTTCCTGATATGACGAATACGCGATGTTGTTGCGCTCGGCCCAATTGCCCACCGCTGTCAGGTCGATGTTGATGAAGGCACAGCATTTTTCGCGCCCTGCCCCAAAGACGACCGCCTCCAGGATGTTGGGATAAAACTTGAGCTTGTTCTCCACATATTTCGGGGCAAACATCCCGCCATCTGCCATCTTGCCCACATCCTTGGCGCGGTCGATAATGCGAAGGTGGCCGGTGTCGGTCTCGATGAAACCGGCGTCCCCCGTGGCAACCCAGCCTTCGGCATCCTTGGTGTCTGCGGTGGATTCCGGGTTCTTGTAATACTCCACGAACACCCCGGGAGAGCGGTAGTAGACCTCGCCCTCACGGATGTCGATCTCGACCCCCGGCGCAGGCACGCCCACCGTGTCAGAGCGGACCTCGCCATCCGGCTGCACCGTGATGAAAACTGACGCCTCTGTCTGACCATAGAGCTGCTTGAGGTTGATGCCTAGGGAGCGCCAGAAATCAAAGATTTCCGGCCCGATGGCCTCACCCGCGGTATAGGCCACGCGCACTTTGCTCATCCCGGCGCGATTGCGCACGGGACCATAGACCAAGACATTGCCCAGCTTGTTGAGCAGACGGTCCGTCAGGCTGACGTGTTTGCCATCCAAAAGCGCCGGCCCGACGCGACGGGCATGGGTCATGAAGGTGTCAAAGAGCCATTTCTTGAACCGACCAGCGTCTTCCATCCGGATCGTGAGCGCGGTGATGCGTTCTTCGAAATAGCGTGGCGGCGCAAAGAAATAGCTGGGCCCGATCTCGTGCAGGTTCTCGTACATCGTGGCGGTCCGCTCGGGACAGTTCACGCAGAAACCGCTCCAATACGCCTGACCGATGGAAAAGATGAAATCCCCGACCCATGCCATCGGCAGATAGGCCAGCACGTTGTCCGTCTGAACGATCCCGTCAAACTCGGATGCGGATTTCGCGCTTTCGATGATGTTGCGGTTCGACAGCACGACACCCTTGGGCTTGCCCGTGGTGCCAGAGGTATAAAGCATCACGCATGTGTCGTCGTAACCGGGGCTTTCCCGCCGCTTGGTCAGCTCTGTGATCAACTCGTCATAGGCAGCACGCCCCTGCGCCTGAACATGACTGTACTCGTGCAGATGCGTATGGTCGTACTTCCGCAGACCGCGGGGGTCGACGTAGATGATATGTTCGAACTGCGGCAGGTGTTCCTGCACTTCGATCACCTTGTCGACCTGTTCCTGATCGGCAACGATGACGAACCGCGCGCCGCAATGCCCCAAAACGTAAAGCATCTCTTCGGCGACAGCATCCTGGTACAGCGGCACGGGCACTGCGCCCGCCATCTGCGCCGCAACCATGGACCAATAGAGGGAAGGACGGTTGCGACCGATGATCGCCACGTGATCACCCGGGTTCACGCCCATGTTCAGCAGGCCCAGGGCGAGCGCTTCGATCTCTTTTTCGGTTTCAGCCCAGGTCCAGCTTTGCCAGATCCCGTACTCCTTTTCACGGTACGCGGGCGCGTTCGCGTGGATCTGCGCATTGCGCCGCAACAATGCCGGAATGCAACGCAGGCCTTCTGCGCCTTCTGGGTGATGCTCCACCGTTTTCTCCTCCCACGCCCGATCTTTCGGGTCTTTGCGTCAGCCTAGCGATTCCCGCGTGACTGTCACGATCTTTCAGGGGCCGATGCCCCGCGCAAACCAGTGCTGAGGGTTATCTGAACATGTGTTCAGTTACGGGTCAAGCCACCAAGAAGAAACAGCGCAAAGGCCTCTTGGGCAAAGCAGCACGCGCCCAAGCCACGCCGCAGGGACACATGTCGAAGAAAGGCCTGCCCAAACGCAAGTCAGGCCACCCAAGAGGCGGCCTGTTGCAGAGTTCACATCCGGGCCCGGTCGGCCCCGATCGCGGCTGCGCGCTTAGCGATCTAGGCCGCGCGCGCGCCGTCCATGGTCTGTTCCGGGTCGCTGGCCGTCGCATCGACGGTAAAGCGTCCCATCAATGTGCGCATGCCAACTGCATCCCCCCGCATGGCATGGGCCGCCGCGGTCGCCTCTTCGACCATGGCCGCGTTCTGCTGCGTGACACGGTCAAGGTTGCCAATGCCGATGTTGATTTCGTTCAAGCCCTGCGCCTGCTCACTGGCAGAGGTCGCGATGCCGTTGACCATCTCGGCCATGTCTGAAACCTTGGCCAAGACGTCCTCAAGCGCTTCGCCTGCCTTTTCCACGAGTTGCACGCCCTCGCGGACCTGCTCGCCCGACCCGAGGATCAGATCCTTGATCTGGTTGGCGGCCTCGGCGCTGCGTTGCGCAAGGCCGCGCACCTCGGAGGCGACAACCGCAAAGCCATTGCCCGATTCCCCGGCGCGCGCCGCCTCGACCCCGGCGTTCAAAGCCAGCAGGTTGGTCTGGAAGGCGATATCGTCGATCACCGAAATGATGTCGGAGATTTGTTCGGATGACTTTTCGATCTCGCCCATGGCGGTGATCGCGGACTGCATGACTTCGCCGTTGCGCTCTGCGATGTCGCGGGTGTTGCGGACCGTCTGATCGGCCTGTTCCGCGTTCTCGGCAGCCGAATTGACCGCATTCAGCATCTCTTCCAGTGCCGCGGCGGATTGCTCCAGCGTGGCGGCCTGGGTTTCGGTGCGGCGCGACAGTTCGTCAGAAGCGCTGGCGATCTGTTCAGCGTTGTTGAGCAAGGCTGAGGCCCCTTCAACAACCTCGACCACCACGCCACCAAGGCTCGCCACCGCGCGATTGTAATTCAAGCGCAGCGCTTCGTATTCGCCCGGGAACGGTGCGCCAATGGATTTGTCCAGTGCTCCATCGGCAAGACTGTCGAGCGCCTTGCCAAGTTCCGCGACAACGGCCAGTTGGTCCTGCAGCTTTTGCATGCGCTCGGCCTCTGCTTCGCGCCCCTCGGACAGGACCGCGCGCAAGGCGGACAGATTGCGCGCGATGGCTCCGATTTCGTCCCGACGGTCCTGCAAGGTGTCGGTTGTCTCATAGTCGCCGTCACGAACCCGTTCCACGGAGGTCTCCAGCGCCTTCAACGGGCGGCCAAATGACCTGCGCATCGCCCAGGCGGTCAGCGCCACCATCACGGCAAAGGTCGCACTGGCCAGCAAAAAGATCTGCATTGCGCTGGCGAAAACACTCGCCCGCACGGCATCGTAGTGCCAGACCATCACAAAGACACCCAGCACCGGCCCCTCTGGGGCGGCCCGCACCGGACGGGCAAGCAACCGCCCGCCATCCGCGCTGACCGCTGCGCCGGTTTCAAGCACTTGTCCCACCAGATCCGCCAGATGCGCGCGATCCGCGTCTGCCTCACCTGCGGCGGCCAGTTGCGCACCGTCACCATCGAAAACCACGGCATCGTTGGCATGTTCCGCGGACAGGGAGAGGCTTTGGTTCGCCACTTCCCCGATTTTTGCCGCCACCTTGAACCGCAGCGGCTTCGCAAGGTCAGCCACGGCCGTGTCCATCGTGGCCTCTGCCTGACGGTTCACATCCCCAACGGCCATCCGGTCCAGCAAGCGCACCGCACCGGCAGAAATCACCCCGGAGACCACGATGGTCGTGACGATCATCATGGCCGTGCATTTCACGAAAACGGAGTGCAGGCCCATGGCCCCTTCTCCCTGTTTGCTGCTTCTTGTCATTGTGCGGTCCCTTGTCTGTGACGGGTTTGGCGCTGCCTGAGCCCTGGATCAGGCAGCGCGGTCCTCACATCAGCGATTCAGCATCGATGCCCACGGTCATCGCGCCGATCGGCGTGCCATTGGCATCGGTCAGCGTCATGGAGATCTGTGCCTGATAAGTCTGGCTGGATTCGTCGAATTCGATCTCGGAAAAATGCACCGCGTTCGGTCCGACGGAGTAGGTCTGCTGGAACTTTGCCTCGTCGCCCTGCCAGTAGTCCGATGTCGGACCTGACGCCGCGACGTTCAGCCCATGGGCATCCATGATGAAGACCTCTGTCACCATACCGTCGGATGCGTCCAACTGACTGCGCAGAAATTCCGCCGCGGCATTCATCAGGACGCTGTCGACCAGTTCGGATGCGGTGCCCACCTCGGCGCGCCACTGCAGGTCCAGTTCATCGATTTGTGCCTGATCAAACCCCGCCGTGCGGGCGTTTTGCTTGGCCACAGCCTCCACCAGCATGGGATCATGTGCCCAATGCGAAATGTGCGTCTCAAGGAAACCCGTCATGGCGGCATTCGGTTCGGCGGCCTGGGCGAGGCTGGCCGTCAGGCCGAGGAAGGTGGTCAAAAGAAATGCATGTTTCATAGAGTTCTCCGCTTCGGATCATAAGCGCTGGTGACGCCCCACACCGACGGACTCTATGAGGACGGGTTTCACGAGTGATTAATCTCCACGCTGCCCCGAGGTTTTTAAGCTTATGAATATAAACGAAATTACCGCGAATTTTCGCAAAATTCCGCACTTGATGGCGTCATCCCAGCCCAAGCACGCCCGCCAGCAGCCCCCTGACCAGGGGCAGCACCGCCGCAGCCGCCAACCCGACCAGCGCGCCAATGCCCAGTCGCGCAAGCGGCCCGCCAAGGCGCGGCCCCGCCAGCCCCAATATCGCGCACACTGACGCGTAAAACCCCAAAGTGACCGGATCCATGACATCCCATCAGTCGTCTGCAGGCGGGATGCTACGCGGCGAGGCCCGCAACCGCCAGCGCCAGTGTCTTCAGCCCCGTCACGAGGTCGGCTTCCGCCGTATCCTCGGCAAAGTCATGGCTGATCCCGTTGATCGACGGCACAAACAGCATCCCCGTCGGCATCACCCCCGCCATGTTGGAGGCATCGTGCAAGGCCCCCGAGGGCATCCTGCGCCAGCGTCCCGGCGCCACCTGCGTCGCGGCACGGACCAGCGCCTCCTGCATCCGGGCGTCCATCACGACCGGTTCCAACCCGAACATCTCGCCAAAGCTAAGACCGACTTTCCGCGCGTCGGCGATCTCCCGGGCGGTGGCGCGGATCACGTCTTCCATCGCCCGAAGCCGCGCCGCATCCCCATCGCGCCACTGCACCGAAAAACGCGCCTGTCCCGGCACGATCGAATGCGCGTTGGGCGAGAGCGAGACGTGACCGATGGTCCAGACACCTTGCGGCCCCATGACATCCGGCAAGCGCCGGTTGAGTTCGGCGTTAAAGGCGGACAGCGCCTGAAAGGCGTCGCGCCGCAGGGCCATGGGCGTGGTGCCGGCGTGGTTCTGCTGCCCGTCAAACTGCACGACCATGTCGCGAATGCCAACGATGGCATCGACCACGCCAAGGCACCCGTCGCTGCTGTCCAGCACCGGACCCTGCTCGATGTGCATCTCCAGAAACCCGGTGAAGCGCGCCGGATCGACCCATTCGCCCAGCCGTGCGCCCATTCCCTTGCGCGCGTCTTCCAGCGCCACGCCATCGGCGTCTTGAAGCGCACCCACCGCCGCACGGTCCAAAGGCCCCAACCAGGCCGACGAGCCCGTCGTCACGCCAAAGCGTCCCTCTTCGTCCTGAAATGATACCACGGAGACCGGCGGCCCTCCGGCCTCATGCGCCGCCCGCGCGATTTCCAAACCGGCAACCACGCCCAGTGCACCGTCCAGCCATCCCCCCTCCGGCTGGCTGTCGCTATGCGATCCCACAAGCAAAGAGCGCCCGGGCGCCAAACCAAAAAGCGATCCCATCGGGTCGAACTGCACGTCCAGACCGGCGCTCGACATCCGCGCCGCCAACCAGTCCCGCGCGGCGATATCTGTCGCGGAATAGGCTGGCCGCACGACGCCGTTCCCGACGGCGCCAATACGCCGCAAGGCCTTGAGATCGTCGAGGAAGCGTTCTGCATCGATGTTCAACATGAAACCTGCCTGACTGAGTTTTCGCAAACCTTGGGTCGGATACAAGGTTTGACGCGGCCCCTGCTACAACATCAACTTCTGTGCCCAACCGATCAAGCACCGATACAGCGCATTGGGCACCTTGTTGTGCGACACCGGATCGCTGCGGTTCTCAGGGAAAACCTCCCATCCTGCGCCAAGGACAAGGCCAGACCATTTCAGCGTGAATAGCCAGCCTCCATTGCTTCCTTGACCGGGAAAGCATGAGCGACCCGCCTTTTGCTGGCCACTTTGGCCTGCCGCCAACAAGAGGGGTCGCGCCACACGATGGATCTCTCCGAGATGCGCGTCGAGGTCAGCCCTTCACCGCACAGCCGGGTCTGGGTACGCACGCAGGCCGGTATTGAACCGGCCCGCCACCCGCTCCGGGCACCTGCGGGAGGGCGGGCGGGGCGATGTGCCCCTTGGCACGAGCGTCTGGCCGCAGGCCAGACCGCCAGCCCTCACTCCGCAGCCACAGCCCCCTCGGCACTCTCGGCGACCTTCTCCACCCGCACCGCTGAGAACTTGAACTCCGGGATCTTGCCAAAGGGATCCAGCGCCGAATTGGTCAGGATGTTCGCCGCCGCCTCGACGTAGGCGAAGGGCAGGAATACCATGTCCGGCGCCACGGCGCGGTCTTCGCGCGCCATCACGTCCAGCGATCCGCGCCGCGTGGTCAGCCTCACCAATCCACCCGGTGCCACACCCAGCTTGCGCAGGGTCGAGGGATGCAGCGAACAATTGGCCTCCGGCTCCACCGCGTCCAGAACCGTGGCGCGCCGCGTCATCGACCCGGTGTGCCAATGCTCCAACTGTCGACCGGTGGTCAACACCATGGGAAAGCTCTCGTCCGGCACTTCGGCAGGTGGCGTCACGCGCGCGGGCGTGAACTTTGCCCGACCGGCCCGCCGCGGGAACCCATCGCCGAACACCACGGCCTGACCGGGATCATCCGGTCCGCTGGTGGGATAGGTCACGGCCGATTCCGCCTCTAGACGCTTCCACGTGATGTGGTGCAGACTGCGCATGGACATCTTCATCTCGTCAAAGACCGCCTTGGGATCGTCGTAGTCCCAATCCAGACCGATGCGCCGCGCAAGATCCACCAGAATGGCCCAATCCTCGCGCGCCTCGCCCGGAGCATCCACCGCCTTGCGCGCCGCCTGCACCTGTCGGTTGGTGTTGGTCACCGTGCCGGTCTTTTCCGGAAAGGCCGAAGCCGGCAGGATCACATCCGCAAACATCGCCGTCTCGGTCATGAAGATATCCTGCACCACCAGATGATCCAGCTGTCCCAGCGCCTTGCGCGCATGTTCCACGTCGGGGTCGGACATCGCCGGGTTCTCGCCGAGGACATACATGCCCTTGATCTCACCGCGATAGACGCGGTCCATGATCTCGACCACGGTCAGGCCCGGCGTCTCAAGGATTTCCGTGCCCTGCCAGATGTGCTTGAACAGCGACCGCACTTCCGGGTCCGTCACCGACTGGTAATCCGGCAGCACCTGCGGGATCAGCCCGGCATCGGAGGCACCCTGCACGTTGTTTTGCCCGCGCAGCGGGTGCAGCCCCGTGCCGGGACGCCCCACATGCCCACAGAGCAGCGCAAGGCTGATCAGGCAGCGCGCATTGTCCGTGCCATGAATGTGCTGGCTGACGCCCATCCCCCAAAAGATCATGCCCGCCCGCGCGCCCGCAAAGCTGCGCGCCACGTCGCGGATCACTTCGGGACCGACACCGCAGAGTTCGGACATCCGTTCCGGCGTGAAGGCCCGGATGTGATCGCGGAACTCGAAAAAGCCTTCGGTGAATCCCTCGATGTACTGCCTGTCATACAGCTTTTCTTCGACGATCACGTTCATGATCGCGTTCAGCAACGCGACGTCGGTGCCGGGGCGGAACTGCAACATGTGCTTGGCGTGCCGCTTCATGGCGGTGCCGCGCGGGTCCATGACGATCAACTCGCCGCCGCGCTTGGCAAACTGCTTGAAGAAGGTCGCCGCGACCGGATGGTTCTCCGTCGGGTTGGCGCCGATCACGATCGCCACATCGGCGTTCTCGATCTGGTTGAAGGTCGCGGTCACCGCACCGGAGCCCACGTTTTCCATCAGCGCCGCCACCGACGAGGCGTGGCACAGCCGCGTGCAGTGGTCGACGTTGTTGTGGCCAAACCCCTGCCGGATGAACTTCTGGAACAGGTAGGCCTCTTCGTTGGTGCATTTGGCAGACCCGAAGCCCGCCACCGAAACGCCCCCATAGTAGGACCGCAGGTCCTGCAGACCAAAGGCCGCCTTGTCCAGCGCCTCTTCCCAGGTTGCTTCGCGGAAATGGGTCCAGGGGTTGGACGGGTCGACATTCAGCCCCTTTTCCGGCGCATCCTCACGGCGGATCAGTGGTTTCGTCAGGCGATGCTCGTGGTGGATATAGTCAAATCCAAATCGTCCCTTGACGCACAGACGCCCTTCGTTGGCCGGGCCATTGATGCCCTCGACGTATTTGACCTTGCCGTCCTTGACCTTGACCGAGACCTGGCAGCCGACACCGCAGAACGGGCAGACAGACTGCGTTTCGCTGTCAAAATCGGCGCGGTCGCCTTGCTGGTTCTCATCGACGACAGAGGCCGGCATCAGCGCGCCGGTCGGGCAGGCCTGCACGCATTCGCCGCAAGCCACACAGGTGCTGTCCCCCATGGGATCGCCAAGGTCGAACACCGGATAGGCATCATGGCCGCGGCCCGCCATGCCGATCACGTCGTTCACCTGCACTTCGCGGCAGGCGCGCACGCACAGACCACACTGGATGCAGGCATCAAGGTTCACCTTCATCGCGATATGGCTGTCGTCCAGCAGCGGGATGCGCTCTGCTTCCACGGTGGGAAAGCGGCTTTCGCTGACGCCATTCGCCTCTGCCATGTCCCACAAGTGGCTGGAGCGGTCATGCGCGGCGGCGCGTTCCGGCTGGTCGGCCAGCAGCATCTCCATGACCAGCTTGCGCGCATTTTGCGCCCGCGCCGTTGCTGTCTGGACCACCATGCCCTCGGACGGCTCGCGGATACAGGAGGCCGCGAGCGTGCGCTCCCCGTCGATCTCGACCATGCAGGCGCGGCAGTTGCCGTCCGGACGGTAGCCCGGCTCCGGCTTGTGGCACAGATGCGGGATCTTCAGGCCACGGCCATTGGCGACCTCCCAGATCGTCATGCCTTGTTCCGCCTCGACCTCTTTGCCGTCGAGCGTGAATCGGATCCTGTCCGCCATGTTCGCCTCCCATGGGTTTGGCGTGGACTAAAGCACAGGCGCCGGGATTAGCGACGCCCAAACCCGACCTAGAGATGTGTTTTTGCGCCCTTCGCGTTTCCGATGCGCGCGCGGCGCAGCGGATCCGGTTTGGCGCGGGACACACGCAGCGCGCATCTGTCGTTGTCCTTGCGGGTCAGGGCCGCTGTCCTTGCGACTCAGGCCAAGCGGCGCGCGCCGTTCAACGTTTCCGATCTGGAAACACCGAAGGGACCATGAGCCGAGGTGATCGTTCCGTCAGCGCAAACAATGCGTCCTTGGCTGGCGTCTAATACTGGGGACAACTGGAATTCACTTCCAGCATTACCCTCCATTCCATCTCCAATTCGGGTTCCAACCCGAGCTCTAATTCCAAAACGAAGACAATAAACGCTCGAATCACCGAAATACCTGCAAGTCAAAATTTCTCGAAAATTGCACGGAGATTGACGCCATTAGGTTGGGCTGCAACCCTTAAGACACTGGGAAACAAGTAATCTGGTTTGGGGGAAACATGACCAAGATCACGGGTGCAGCCGGCCATCATGGCTCGGCTGATGGGAATGACTTTGCCAAAACAAAGTCATTCATGGACAGCTATCACAAAGCCGACCACGCAAATGGCGGCAACGACAAAATCAAAGGCACCAAAGGCGACGATCTGCTGTGCGGTGGCGGCGGCCATGACAAGATCAAGGCCGGCAAAGGCAACGACACGGTCTTTGCCGGGTCGGGCGACGACAAGGTCAAAGGCGGCAAAGGGCACGACACCCTCATTGGCGGCCAGGGCGACGACAAGATCAAGGGCGGCAAGGGCGACGACCGGATCTTTGGCGGCTCGGGCGATGACAAGGTCAAAGGCGGACGCGGAAACGACACCATCCACGGCGGCGCAGGCAACGACACGCTGAAAGGCGGCAAAGGCGAAGATGTGATCCGCACCGGCGAGGGCAACGACAAGGTCAAAGGCGGGCACGGCAACGACACCATCGTGGTGGGCGGCGGAGGCCACAAGACCGTCAACGGCGGCAAAGGCCAGGACACGCTGGTCTTGATGGGGTCGCGCGACGACTACACCGTCACGCACTTGGGCTGCGGCAAGCAAGAGTACAGCGGCCCCGAAGGCGTGCGCATCCTCGCCAAGAGCATCGAAAACGTGGTCTACCAGCAGCCGTTCCATCCGCTGCCGCAGCCACACCCGCAGCCGCATCCCCAGCCCACGCCGCAACCGCCGGCGCAGGGCCCCACGCATCCGGTGGATCCCGCACCCTATCACCCGCCGCACATCCCCGGCTGTGTCTGGCCGGGCCATGGCACCGCGGGCCCAGACCTGCTGGTCGGCAGCAAAGGCAACGATGTGATCCGCGGCGAAGGCGGCAACGACATGATCTTTGGCGGCAAGGGCAATGACACCCTGATCGGCGGCCAGGGCAACGACACTTTGGCGGGGGGCAAAGGCAACGATCTGCTGCTGGGCGGTCCCGATGGCCATGGACCTGGCAAAGACGTGCTGATCGGCGGCAAAGGCAACGACACAGCCTTTGGCAGCTCCGGCGACGACAAGATTCTTGGCGGCAAAGGCCAAGATTCGCTGATCGGTGGCTCGGGCGACGATCTGCTCAAAGGCGGCTGGGGCAACGACAGCCTGCGCGGCAACGATGGCCAAGACACGCTCAAAGGCGGCTTTGGCAACGACCAGCTCAGCGGCGATGCAGGCAACGATCTGCTCAAAGGCGGTTGGGGCAAAGACGTGCTGAACGGTGGGTCGGGCAACGACACGCTGAAGGGCGGATTGGGCGCGGACACATTGAACGGCGACGCGGGCAATGACCTGATCAAAGGCGGCTGGGGCAACGACCATATCACCACCGGTTCTGGCCATGACACCGTCAAAGCCGGCTGGGGCCGCGACACGATCGAAGTCACCGGCACAGGCGACAAGGTGATCGACGGCGGCAAAGGCTGCGACACCGTTGTGTTGGAGGGCTGCCGCGCCGACTGGACCCACAGCCGCGACGCACATGGCCAGGATCTGTGGTGCCGCGGTGACCAGACCGTGACGTTGAAAAGCGTGGAAAACGTGGTCTTCCGCGAACCGAATCTGGCGCACTAGAGCGCCCTTGTAGCGACGCGCGGTCGGGTCACTTGGGTCTTGTGCGGGCAAGGCAGCTCAACGTCCGCCCCCCCCGGAGCACGTCTCGCCAACGGCGCCCCAGCCGTTGCGGGGCCCGACCTACTCAACATCGGGTTCTGGCTCCGGTGGTTGGTTTGCCGACCACCGGACGCCCCGCACGATGGCAGCCCAATCGCGGTTCCGCCTTTGGGCACTCGCCAGATGATGCTGGCGCGATGCGCGTCTTGCGGCGGCGCGAAAAAATGGCCTAGGGTCTGTGCAAAAGGAGCACCCAGATGGCAACCGGCAAGAACATTCGCACATATTACAACGGCCAATGGCACGACGGTGACGTCATGGTGATGCGCGCCGCCGATCATGGCGCATGGCTTGGCTCTTCGGTCTTTGATGGCGCGCGCTACGTCAACGGTGTGCACCCCGATATCGAAGCGCATTGCGCGCGGGTCAATGCCTCCGCGAGAGCGCTGATGCTGACCCCGACCATGACGGCCGAGGCGATGGTGGAGATCGCGCGCGAAGGGCTCAAGGCCTATGCACCAGAGGCCGCCGTCTACATCCGCCCGATGTACTGGGGCATCAACGGCGATGTCACGGCAATCGTCCCGCAGCCGGACGAGACCGGCTTTGCGCTTTGTCTCGAAGAGATCCCCCTGGCGCCGGACACCGCGACGGCAAAGCTGGGCCGGACACGCTTTCGCCGCCCCGTTCTGGAGGACGCGGTGGTCAATGCCAAGGCGGGCTGCCTCTACCCCAACAATGCCCGGATGCTGAGCGAAGTGCGCGGGCGCGGCTTCCAGAATGCATTGGTGGCCGATGCCATGGGCAACGTGGCCGAAAGCGCCACGGCCAATGTGTTCATGGTCAAGGATGGCGCCGTCTTTACGCCAATCGCCAATGGCACTTTCCTCGCGGGCATCACGCGGGGGCGCCATATGACCAACATGCGCGCCGACGGCATGCACGTCGAGGAATGCGTGCTGACCTTCGAGGATTTCGAAAGCGCGGATGAGGTGTTCCTGTCGGGGAACATGAACAAGGTGACCGCCGTGACCGGTTTCGAGGATGTCTCTTACCAGGCAGGTCCGGTCGGCAAGCGCGTGCGCGAGCTTTACTGGGACTGGGCGCATAGCGGATGACGCCAGAGCGGCTGCAGTCGGCCAATGCGGCTGACCTCGCCGCCGTGACCGATCTGTTGCTGCGGTCGAGGGCCGTTTGGGGGTCTGCTGCCGTGGGCTTCGAAGCCTGTCGCAACGACCCGACTGTCGCTTGCACGGATCTGGCTGATCCGTTTGCCCTGACCCGTTGTCCGGTCGCGCGGACAGGCAGTGTGGATGGGACCTTGCGGCCCGAGGGACCGGGCGCATCTGCCCTGCACCACCAGCGGAGCTCAGTTTGCCGCGCCCACCGCGCGCGTCGGCACGCAGATCTTCTGGGGCAATGGCCGGATCGAGATGGCGCTCGCCCGGGCCTGTGCCCCTGCAAACCGGTAGACAGCCGCCACGACCTTCGCCATGATAACCCGTCAGGGAGACAATTGATGCGCAAATTCCTCGTCGTGCTAGATGACAGCCGCGAATGCCTCAACGCCATGCGATTTGCCGCCATGCGCGCCGCGAAATCAGGCGGAGGGGTGGCCGTTCTGTCGGTGATCCCACCGGATGAGTTCAACCACTGGATCGGTGTTGGCGACATCATGCGAGAAGAAGCGCGAGAGCGCATTCACGCGCACTTCGAGGTCTTTGCCAAGTGGATGCGCGACAAGCAGGGGGTCGACCCCGAGTTGGTCATCCGCGAGGGCGACCCCGTGGCAGAGATCCTCGCCCAAGTGAAAGAAGACAGCGAGATCGGCATTCTTGTGCTGGGCGCCGCCGTCGACAAGAAAGGCCCGGGCCCGCTGGTCACACAAATGAGCCGCAACGCAGGCTCCTTGCCGATCCCGATCACGATTGTGCCGGGCGATCTGTCGAAAGAGCGCCTCGAAGCGATCACCTGAGCGGGCAACCGCGCTCATCAAGTTATGTCACGGCTTTCAACGGGCGGTTTCGGTAGACCTTTGGGACGGGCATGCTGATTTGGACAGGATAATGCGCACCTCAGCCATGGTCTTGACCTTGCTTGTGGCGGTTTTTGCGGGTCCGGCACGGTCCGAGACAACAGTGGATGTCGCCTGTCTGGGCAATCACGTCGAGACCTGTTTCGTGGTCATTGACGGACCAATCGAAACTGGCCTGACCGAAAAGATAAAACGCGAGCATCCGAACGGATTCGAGGCGCAGACGCTCTTCCTGAACAGCCCGGGCGGGGATCTGGGCGAGGCCATCAGACTGGGACGCTACGTTCGCAACAAGACCGGGCTTGTGACCGCGATCGGGGCCAAACGCCCGCCGCGTTTCAATGCAGATGGCACTCCGGCAAATTTCGGCGGTGGTTTTCCGGAGGGCGGTCGCTGTGAAAGCGCCTGTGCCTATGTGTTCATGGGCGGCAGCGAACGCTTTCTTGGGCCCGGAGACAAGCTTGGCCTGCACCGGTTCCGCGCCGCACTAGGCCAGTTGGACGGCTCTTCTGCGCAACGCATTTCCAGCCAGCTGGTCAGTTACATGGTGGAAATGGGTATAGATGCCCGTGTGTTCCGGTTGGCTTCTGAAAAAGGCGCTTCGGACATGCACTATGTCTCAAGAGAAGAAGCGCTGGCATATGATCTCATCACGCCTGTCGGCTATGATGCGTTTTACATGGAGCCATACAAGGGAGGGGTCATCGCGTCGTCCAGGCGTCTGGATCCAACGGGCCCCTACGACACCGCCAATCAAGTCACCTTTTTCTGCCGTGGACAGAACGCCTTTGCCTTGATCAGGGCCGAAGGGGGCTGGCTCGACACCGCGCCAGAGGCTCCCCTCGTCAGTGTCGGGATTGATGGCGAGGAAGACCGCACCACGACGCAGGTTGTCGTTCGATCTATGGACGATAGCGACTATGTGACAATTACGCTGTCGGATCATGCGCGCGCCGCTTTGACGACAGCCCAGAGCGCCTATCTGTCCGCGGGCTATAGTCGCGTGGCGGGCGCTGCGCGTCGGGTCAAGCTGACCCTCTCGGACATGGACCGCGCCATGATCACGAGCGCCTTCACCCACTGCATCGGCTGATCACGTGGAAAACCCGGGCCCTGACGCGCGTCGCCCTGCGCCACAGCTTAGAATCGTTCCAAACCTTGACGCGGGCACTTCTGCTCCGCATATAAGGGGCAGCGCACAAAAGGGGCCTGCCAGATGTTCATTCAGACCGAATCCACTCCCAATCCGGCAACGTTGAAGTTTCTGCCCGGCCTGACCGTGCTTGAGATGGGAACAGCCGACTTTCCCACCGCCGAAGCGGCGGGCGGTTCGCCTCTGGCAGGGCGGCTTTTCGCGATTGACGGCGTGACCGGGGTTTTCTTTGGCAATGATTTTGTCACCGTGACCAAGGCCGACAGCATGGATTGGGACCACCTCAAGCCCGCGATCCTTGGCGCGATCATGGAGCATTTCCAATCTGGCCAACCCGTGATGGCC
>JBELMB010000114.1:11286-17127 GCA_042088665.1 Sagittula sp. | reverse complement strand
ACATGGTCGCCCAATAAGGCCCCCCCGGATCCCGGTCATCCAACGAGACCGGGAAACGGCACGCAACGCAAGCCCGCGATCGGCTTTGCGAAACAGGACACGGACCGGGGCGCAGGCAATCTGCGTCCCGGGCCGCTTCCCCGGGGATCTGTGCACAGACCGACCCGACACCCGGGGGCACAACCAAAGGACCATGCCGTGAAAGCCTTTCTCCGCCGCCTGCGCTGGCCTGACTACCTGCTTCTGGCGCTGCTGGCGGTGTTTTTCGGCTTCATCTGGTTCCGGATCGAAGGGGCGCTGAACTACAACTGGCGCTGGCATCTGATCCCCAGCTACATCGTCGGCTATCACACGGGCCGCGAAGAATATTTCGCCAACCTGCTGTTGCAGGGGCTGGTCGCGACGATCCGCATCAGCGTCTATGCCTCGATCCTCGCGGTGATCTTTGGCACGCTTCTGGGCGTCGCCCGCTGTTCTGCCAACCTGACCGTTCGCATGCTGGCGCGCACCTATGTCGAGTGTCTGCGCAACATCCCACCAGTGGTGGTGATGTTCATCTTCTTCTTTTTCCTGTCACAGCAACTGGTGGACGCGCTGAACCTTGCGCGCTGGTCCCGCGGCATCGCCCGGTCCGAGGACGCCTGGCTGTGGGAGATCTTCTTTGGTGAGATGCGCCGCTTTCCCTCGCTGATCTCGGGCGTGATCGTGCTGGCGCTGTTCCAATCCGCCTTCGTCGGAGAGATCGTGCGCGCAGGCATCCAGTCCATCCCACGGGGCCAATACGAGGCCGCGCGCTCCATCGGCATGAGCCGCTTTCAGGAGTTGCGCTACATCGTCCTGCCGCAGGCCCTGAAAAAGGTCGTGCCACCGCTCGCCAACCAGTTCATCACCCTGATCAAGGACAGTTCGATCATCTCGCTGATTTCCGTGCAGGAACTGACCTACAAGACGGTCGAACTTGTCGCCTCCTCGCGGATGATCTTCGAGGCGTGGATCACCACCGCGGCCTTTTACTTTGTGCTGTGTTTCGGGCTTTCGCGGCTCTTTGCGCGGCTGGAAAAACGCAAGGCCGGACAATCATGACGCAACGCTATTCGCTGGGCGCGCTGGCACGCCATGCGCTGAACGGGCACGAAGGCTGGGCACCGGCATGGCGCACGCCCCCGCTGAAGGACCACTACGACGTCATCGTGATCGGTGCGGGCGGGCATGGGCTGGCGACGGCCTATTACCTCGCGACGCAATACGGCATCACCAATGTCGCCGTGCTGGAGCGCGGCTGGCTGGGCGGCGGCAATGTGGCGCGCAACACGGTGACGGTGCGGTCGAACTACATGCGCGACGCGTCGATCCCGTTTTACGTGAAATCCGTCGAACTCTACGCCGGGCTGACCAAGGCGCTGAATTTCAACCTGATGCATTCCACGCGCTCGATGATCGATGTCCTGCAGACATGGGGCAGCGTCCGGGACCGGCGCAGGCGGCAGCTCAACATGGCGCTGCATGGCTCGAGTTATGCGCCTATTTCTGTCGCCGAATTGCGCAAGCGCGTGCCGTCGCTGACCGGTGGCGGGCCGGATGCGCGCCTGCCGATCCTTGGCGCGACGGTGCACCGCGAGGCAGCCGTGAACCGGCACGATGCGGTCGCATGGGGTTTTGCCCGCGCGGCGGACGCGCGCGGCGTCGAGATCCACCAGCAAACCCCCGTCACGCAGCTGATCCGCGGGCCTTCCGGCGCCATCGAAGGGGTCGAGACACCCCGCGGCACCGTGCGCGCGGGCAAGGTCGCCGTCGTGGTGTCAGGCCACACCACAACCCTGACGGAAACCGTGGGGCTGCGCCTGCCGCTGCGCACCATGAACCTGACGGCCTTTGTCTCCGAACCGGTCAAACCGCTTGTGGATGTGATCGTGAACTGCCCCGATGCGGGCTTTTACATCAACCAGTCCGACAAGGGCGAGCTGGTGATCGGCGGCGCCCCGGACCCGGGCCAGAGCTTCCGCCGCGACATCAAGCAGAACGTCTTCGAGGACACCGTGACCGCGATGCTGTCGCTGTTTCCGGCGTTCAAACGGCTGAAGCTCTTGCGCCAATGGGGCGGCCATCTCGACATCGCGCCCGATGCCTCGCCGATCATGGACGAGACCGATGTGCCCGGGCTCTTTGTCTCGGCCGGCTGGTGGGGCGGGTACAAGGCGATCCCGGCGGGCGGGCTGACGCTGGCCCACCATCTGGCCACGGGCGGGGCGCATCCGCTGATGGCGCCCTTTACGCTCAAACGCTTCAAACATCTCGACTACGTGCTGGAAACCGGCACCACGACGGCGCGCTGAGGAGGCGGGTCCCATGATGCTGATCCCCTGCCCGTTTTGCGGGCCTTGCAACGAGACCGAATTCAGCTTTGGCGGTCCGGTCAGACAGGCCCGCCCCGACCCGGCAACAACAGATGACGCCGCTTGGGTGGACTACCTGACGGTGGTGCCGAACCCGCTTGGCCCGGTGCAGGAATACTGGTGTCACGCGCGCGGCTGCGGCCAATGGGTGCCGATCTGGCGCGACACCCGCACGCATGCAATCGTGGAGGCACCAGATGCAGCTCAATAGGCTGGACACCGGTGGCCGGATCGACCGGACGCGGCCTGTGCGCTTTACCTGGCAGGGACGGCCCATGGTGGGCTTTGCGGGCGACACGCTGGCCTCTGCCCTGCTGGCCAATGGCGCAAGGATCACCGGGCGCAGTTTCAAGTATCACCGCCCCCGTGGCATCATCAGTGCGGGCGTCGAAGAGGCCGGAACGCTGGTCGAACTGGAGGGGCCGGATGCCTCCGGCAACCGCCCCGCGCCGCTGGTGCCGCTGACCGACGGGCTCGCCGCCAAGGCGGTGAATTGCTGGCCCGCGCCGGAACTGGATCTGGGAGCCGTCGCGCAACTGGCCGCGCGGCTGATCCCGGCGGGGTTCTACTACAAGACCTTCATGTGGCCCGACTGGCATCTCTTTGAGCCATGGATCCGCAAGGCCGCGGGGCTGGCCGCAGCCCCCGACACGCCGCCCGAAGACCGGTTCGAGGCGCGCAATGGCCATTGTGACCTGATGATCGTCGGCGCTGGGCCTGCGGGGCTGATGGCCGCGCTGGTCGCGGGGCGCGCCGGGCGGCGGGTCTTTCTCGTGGACGAAGGGCTGGAGGCCGGGGGAAGCCTGCTGAACCGTCGCCTCCTGCTGGATGGCGCCCCGGCGCTGGACTGGGTTGCGAGCACGGTGGCGGAGCTTGCCAGCCTGCCCAACGTGACCCATTTGCAGGACGCCACCGTCTGGGCCTACCGCGAACACGGGCTGATGATGGTCAATGAACGCAGCCCCGGCCGTCCGGGCTTGCTGGAGCGCAACTGGCGCATCCGGGCGCGTCAGGTGCTGGTCACCGCGGGCGCCATCGAGCGCAGCCTCGTCTTTGCGGGCAACGACCGGCCCGGCGTCATGCTGGCCGGCGCTGCACAGGCCTATGTCAACCGCTACGCCGTGGCGCCGGGGCGGCGGGCCGTGGTCTTTGCCAACAATGACAGCGCCTATGCAGCCGCTGCGGACCTGCAGGCCGCAGGCATCCGGATCGTGGCCATCGTCGACGCCCGCGACACCGTGCCGGAAACCGCCCGCGCGCTGCTGCCCCAGACAGAGATCCTGACCGGCGCTGTGGTCGAGGCCGTGCGCGGCGGACGGCGTGTGCGCCGCGCCGTGGTCCGGTCCGGTGGCCGCCGCCGCGCCCTGTCCTGCGACCTGTTGCTGCATTCGGGCGGTTGGTCGCCCAGCGTGCATATCTTTTCACAAGCGCGCGGCACGCTGCGGTTTGACCCGGCACTGGCGGCCTTTGTGCCCGACACCGCCGCCGATCCCGTCCGCTGCGCCGGGGCCGCTGCCGGGGCAATGACCTTGCAGGAGGCGCTGCGCTCTGGCGCACAGACGGCGCAGGCGATGATCGCATCGACCACTTCCGAACCCGGCCCAGCCAAACCGGACCTGACCACGGCGCGCCTGACCGACACAACCCTGTCGGTCTCCGCCGCACCAGAGGCACCCGGCCCCGACACCCCCCGCATCCCGCAGGCCAATGAGCCGCCCTACAGTGTCTCGCCCCTCTGGCGCGTTCCCGGCGCGGGCAAGGCCTTTGTCGATGTGCTCAACGACGTGACCGTGGACGACATCCACCTCGCCATGCGCGAAGGCTATGACACGGTCGAACACGTCAAGCGCTATACCACCACCGGCATGGCGCTGGATCAGGGCAAGACCGGCAACGTCAACACCATCGGCATCATCGCCGAGGCAAAGAACATCCCGCTGGAAGCGGTTGGCACAACGACCTTTCGCCCGCCCTATACACCGGTGTCCTTCGGCGCGATTGGCGGCCTGCGCGAAGAAAGCGTAGTCCTGCCCTACCGCCATACCCCCCTGACCCAATGGAACATCGACGCCGGTGCGGTGATGTACGAGGCCGGTGCGCGCTGGCGACGGCCCGGGTATTTTCCGCAACCGGGCGAGGCGTTTCAGGACAGCGTGAACCGCGAGGCGCGCGCGGTGCGCGAGGCCGCCGGGATCTACGATGGCTCTCCCCTTGGCACGATCGAGCTGAAAGGCCTCGATGCGCCGCGCTTTCTGGACCATGTCTATACCAACCTCATGTCCTCGCTGGCACCGGGGCGCGGCCGCTATGGGCTGATGCTGCGCGATGACGGGCTGATCATGGACGATGGCGTCGTGCTGCGGCTGGACGCGGACCGCTGGTGCCTGTCGACCTCAACCGGTCATGCGGACGCAGTCTACAGCCATCTCGAAGAGCTGCGGCAGACCTGCTTTGCCGATTGGTCCCTCTTTCTGACACCGGTCACCAGCCAGTGGAACAACGCCACCATCTGCGGCCCGCGCGCCCGCGAGGTGATGCAGGCCCTTGGCACGGATATCGACCTCTCCGCCGAGGCGCTGCCCTTCATGAGCTTTGCCGAAGGACATGTGGCGGGTCTGCCTGCGCGCGTGGTGCGGGTCAGCTTTACCGGCGAATTGTCCTTTGAAATCAACGTATCCCCACGCAACCTGCTGCCCCTGTGGGAGGCCGCTATGGCGGCCGGTGCCCCCATGGGTCTGACACCGGTCGGGTCCGAAGCCAACCATGTGCTGCGGGTGGAAAAAGGCTTTCTCTCGCTCGGACACGAAGTGGACGGAACCGTCGATCCGCATGACCTCGGCCTCGGCTGGTTGATGTCAAGGAAGAAGGCGGACTTCCTTGGCAAACGCTCCGTTGCCCTGCGTCGTGCGGGCGGCGCGGTCCGGCGCGAGCTGGTGGGACTGCTGCCGGAACCGGATCAGCCGCTCCCCGAGGGCGCACCACTGACACCGGAGGGACGCAGGACCGCCTCCGAGGGCTTTGTCACCGCCTGTGTCCAAAGCGTGGTCGAGGACCGATGGGTGGCGCTGGCACTGCTGGAGAACGGACAGGCGCGGCACGGCGACACGGTTCATGTGCGCGTCGAGGACAAGGTGCTGCCCGCACGGGTCACCGCGCCGATCTTCCACGATCCCAAAGGCGAAAGGCTGCGGTCATGACACATCGCTATGACGCGGCGCTGGTGCCCTTGCCGTTGCAGGCGCTGTTTGATTTGCGTGGCGACCGGGGCGCGCTGGACCGATGGTGCAAGGATGCCCTGCCCCCCTTGCCCGACACGCCAAACCGCATGGCCAAAGCCGACGGGCGCGCGGTGGCCCATGTCGGGCCGGAACACTGGCTGGCGCGCGCGGATCTCGCCCACGAGACCGCGCTGCTCGAGGCCCTCAGGCCCGCGCAGGCGCCCCCCGAG
>JBELMB010000114.1:0-11276 GCA_042088665.1 Sagittula sp. | reverse complement strand
TCGTTCAGGTGTCTGACACGCTGACCTTCTTTCGGGTGACCGGGCCGGAGGCGGCAGAGGTGCTTTCAATCGGCTGTCCCATGGACCTGCATCCGGATGCCTTTGCCGCAGACGGCGCGCGATATACCGAGTTTTTCGGGTTGAAGGCCTTTGTGGCGCGCAGCGACGACGGCTTCGATCTGGCGGTGGATCAAAGCTATGGCGTGATGACGCGCGACTATCTCCTGCGCGCCTTGGGCTGAGGCGCAGCCCCTGCTTGCGCGGCCGGGTGCCAAAGCCCACAACCCACAGCGCCTGCTCAGATCCGCACCTGTACCCGTCCGTCCACGACCCGGGTGTCAAAGACCCGCATCGGTTTGGTCGCCGGGGCAGAAACGGGCTGCCCCGTGCGCACGTCAAAGGCCCCCTGGTGCAGCGGGCATTCGATCACGTGGCGGTCGAAATACCCGTCACACAGATCTGCACCGCCGTGATTGCACAGCGGCAAGGAGGCATAGATCCCCGACGGCGTGTCATAGATCGCAAGCACCCGCGTGCCGACCATGACCCGCGTGACCCAGTCCTTTTCCAAGGCATCGAGCGCGATGGCATCCCGCCACGGACGGTCCTTTTCGGTCACGCGGCGCGTCCCGACCCGTGGTTTCGCTGCACCCAGAGTTGGCGCAGGATGTCGCGATGGGCGCCGAGGTAGCCCCCCGGTTCCACATGCACGTGATCCTTGAGCTTTTCATGCAGGTCCGGCAGCGCGTGAAAGGGCACGGACGCCACGTAGTGATGCTCTGCATGGTAGTTCATGTTCCAGCCAAGGAACTGCCAGGGCGCCCAGACCAGATTTGTGCGCGTGTTTTCATGCATCTGTGCCACGGTGGGACGGCCCACGTGTTCCGTCATCCGGATGAAGCGCATGACAGGCTCGCCAAGGAACAGGGGGATCAGCCAGTACCAGATCAGCGCCCACCAGCCGGTCAGCGTCATCATGACAAAAAGCGCCGCGTATAGCGCCAGCATCCGGCGCGCGTCCCGGTAGACCGCGGCATGCTCTTCGCGCGGGATGAACCGCAGCTCGCCCTCGCTCAGGCGGCCACTGGCATGGCGAAACAGCTCTGTGAACTTGGCGCGCCAATAGGGAATGGCGCTGAGGTACCAGGCGTATTGCCCAAAGGATGTGGGCATCGGGATCTGTTCGGGATCCTCCCCCGTCACCTGCGTATAGGTGTGGTGGTCACAATGCTCGTAGCGAAAGAACCGGTGCGGCAGGATGATGATCAGGCCGCAGATCTGCCCCGCCAGATCGTTGATCCAGCGCGTGCGGAACACGGTGTAATGCACGCATTCATGCTGCAGCGAAAAGTGATGCACCAGCACGATGCCATGCAGGAACATCGCAGGCCAGATCAGCCAGCTGTCCCAGGCCAGCGTCACCAGCATCGTGGTCAACGCCAACACCGCCAGCCAGAGCGCCAGCCGCCGAAAGCCCTGTGCATCCGAACGGCGCATGAAGTGCTTGAGTTCCGCGCGTGTCAGCTTGCCCTCCGCGAGGGCTTGTGTCAGCGGGGTCACGATGGCTTGGGTCATGGGAATTGCTCTCGATTTGCCAGTGCGCGCCGTGCAGCAGGCCCCGGCCGCGTGTCAGACCAGCCCGCTGGGCTGCCATGCTTCCCCTAGGGCATCGCGCCCCCGCCTGTCCAGTGCCAGACCGGGCGTCATGGGTTGCGCGATTTCCCAGGGCGGCACCATGCCGATGTGGCGGTCAGGCTCGACGAACAGGGCCGCGGCGCTGGGATACCGCCCGAGGATGGCCGCGCCATTGGGCAGCGCCGATGCGCGCAGCACGCCACTGTCCCAGATCCGCACACCGTCCATGTCGATGGTGGGATCGATGACGTTCCAGCTGATCTCGCCCGGGGCATAGGTGCCGCAGGTGTGGAAATGCAGGATCCGCGGATTGCCAAACGCCGCCCCGCCCCAGCGTTCATAGTCTTCGTCCATGTCCCAGTAGAACCCGCAGCCCGGGTGGATGCCCGCGTGCCACGAATGGACGAACCCGCCGTCGATGTCGAACAACCGGGCCACGCGGTCATGCTGGCCCTGCGCGCGGGCCACGTCGCGGGCGGTGCCCTCGAAACCGACGAGACGCCCGTCTTCGACCTGGGCGAGCACCGGCGCATCGAAGGCGACGTTGTAGTCATCGTAATAGCGCGACCCGGTCCCGGTGAGGAAGGTCAACGCCACTTGTCCGGTAAAGCCAAAGGCCGGCACCGGCGTAAAGACCGACATCGGAAAGCGCATCACGCTGGTGTCGCCCCCCCCGCTGAGGTCCATCACCGGGCGCCCGACGATGTCCGTGCCCGCCGGACAGGTGATGCGCACTTCCTGCGTGCGCGCCAGAACCCGGTTCACTTCTGCCTTGAGATCGACAAACGCCCCGTGGTGCGCCGTGCCAAAGCCAGACGCCAGCAGCTCCTCCCGCAGGGTAAAGCTCACGACGATCTTCTTGCCGGCTGGCATGTCGGAAAACCGCAACTGGTCGCCCAGCCGTGCAAGGAACAGGATCACGTCGGCGCTCTCGAACCGCGCCAGCAAGTCCGGGCCCAGTTCGGGCGTATGCGGGTCAAAGCCCACTTCGACCACCTCAACCTCCAGACCCAGCGCCCGCGCCGTTTCGGCCACGCAGATCGCCACCTTGTCGTCGAAATACCCAAGGCTCGCCGGTTCCGCCACGATCAGAAGATGGTCACCGGGGCGGCCCCGGGCACAGTTCACAATCAGGTTTTCTGCGCCCATCGCGGCGGCGGATCTGTCCATCTGGTCCTCCGGCTTGCCCTCTAGGGCAGCGCCAATTGATGTCAACACGACGTCTTCAAAAAAATGAACGGTGGAATCAGCCGTTCTGTCAAGCGCCCACCCCACCGGTCGCCGGGTTTGGGGTGCGGCAAATAAGGCGCTGCTTGCTCCGTCATCGCCTGTCGGCTTGCGCGCACCGGCACATCGGCCTTCGCATGGACGGCTCTGCTGCCTTGGCGCATAGTGGCGCGGAACAGGGTGCAGGAGCTTTGAACATGTTTCTACGAAATTGCTGGTATGTCGCGGGATGGAGCAAGGCGTACGGCCGCACCCTCACGCCAGAGACCCTTCTTGGCGAAGCGATCGTCATCTACCGCCGCGCGGACGGCACACCCGCCGCGCTGGAAGACGCCTGCCCGCACCGCAAACTGCCGCTGTCCCAAGGCGCGCTCAAGGGCGATCACGTGGAATGCGGCTATCACGGGCTGACCTTTGACGGCGCGGGCCAATGCGTTGCGGCCCCCACCCAGCCCGACGCAATCCCGCGCCGCGCCGGGGTCAGGTCCTATCCGGTCGAGGACCGCTATGGCCTGTTGTGGATCTGGATGGGCGATGCCTCCGCCGCCGATCCGGACCTGATCTTTCCGGTCGAGAACCACGACAGCGCCGACTGGTACAAGACCGACGGTGGCATGATGGAGATCGACTGCAACTACCTGTGGGTCTGCGACAATCTCCTCGACCCAAGCCACGTGGCCTGGGTGCATGTCACCTCTTTTGCCGGGGCGGGCACCGATGACGAGCCGCTGAACGTCGACAAGACCGACCGCGGCGTGATCGTCTCGCGCTGGATCGCGGACAAGCCGCCCTCTCCCTACTATGCCAAGCTCGTCGCGTTCGAAGGCGATTGCGACCGTCTCCAGCACTATGAGATGTGCCTGCCCGGGATCGGTCTGAACAAATCCGTCTATACACCGACCGGCACCGGCGGCCATGGGGCACCCGCAGTGGCGGAGACATTCGTGAACATCTCCTACAACTTCATGACGCCGCTCGATGCGGACCGGACGCGCTATGTCTGGTTCCAGCACCGCAACGGCGCGCCGGGCGCAGAGGTGTCGGAGTACATGAACGCCGGCGCGCGCATGGCCTTCGAAGAGGACAAGGCGGTTCTGGAAAAGGTCCACATCGGAATGAAAGACCCCGCCACGCCCTTTATCGACCTTGGTCTGGACGCCGGAGCCAAACAGTTCCGCCTGATGCTGGACCGGGCCATCGCCGCAGAAGGATGACCCCGGGCTGGGCGCTCTCAAAGACAAGGTTTCCCTTGCGTTTCAAAAGGGGGGTCTGGACGGTTCACGAGGCGGGCTGATTGCGGGCGGCGGGGTTTGTCTTGGAACGGACCGGTGGCCCAGTCATTTGGGGGCTTGATTGCCTGCCCTCTCATCGGACCGGAAAGCAGCACTGTGTTGCGGGCATGCCCTTGCAGCCACCCCCTTTGATGGTCATTGACGCCGCGAAAAGCGCGCAAGACATTCCCGGATTGGCCCACCGGGCCGCTGCGTCGGATAGCTGCAAAGCCCCAAGGATTTGACGCTGGGCGACCGGGGGCTGGGCCTGCAATCCAGTTCTCAGGCGCGCAGCCAGCCGGGCAACATCTTTGTGCTGTCGCATCCTGCGATGGGTCTGGCGCGGGTCAGTTCCGCCTCAAGGGCTGTGGCCCGCCCCTTCCCCATCCGCACCCCGCGCTCGGGCCAGAATGCTCTAACCTCAAGCGTCTTGCCGACCCGCTTGGCATCGAGCCGCCCGACAAGACGGTCCCCCTGCAGCACGGGAAAGACATAATATCCGTATTGCCGCTTTGCCTCCGGCACGAAGATCTCGATCCGGTAATGGAAGCCGAACAGACGCTCCGCGCGGTTGCGGTCACGCAAGGCGGGGTCAAACGGCGACAAGAGGCGCACGCGCGACGACGGCTCCGGCAGGTCCGCCGCAAGGTCAAGCGCGGCCTCGGTCGTGTAGCTGCCGCGCAATGTGCCATCTGCCATCTCGATGTCGGCCTCGAGGATGCGCCCCGCGGCCAGCGCCTCGGCGCACCATGTCTTTGCCTCGTCTCGCGTGACGATGTCAAAAAAGGCCGCCAGTTCGCCGCTGGTGCCGAACCCCAGACGCTTCAGCGCCGCCGACATGGCCCAATCGACAATCTCGGGATCATCCATGCGGCTGTTCAGGCGTTCTGCCGGGATCACACGCTCGGTCAGATCGTAGAACTTGCGAAAGCCCTGCCGGTGGCAGATCGCCAACTGCCCGGACCGCCACAGGAATTCCAGCGCCGTCTTTGACGGGTGCCAATCCCACCAACCCGATGAGGACTTCTTTTCGTCGCCACCCACATCGAGCGAACAGGCCGGTCCGTGATCGGCAACAAACCGTTGGACCGCGTCGATCTCGGCCTCCCAGCCTGCGCGGCGATCCTGTGACCAGCGCCCGCGCATGCGTGCTTCGTCGCGCGCGAATTTCAGCCGCCACATGGGGTAGAACGACATCGGGATCACAGAGGCGTCATGGGTCCAGTGCTCGAAGGCCGTGCGGTGCCGCGCAACCAGCTGTTCCAGCGATTTTGGCCGGTACTGGCCACGGCGCGACCAGAGGATCAGATCATGCGCGCGCGCCAGCGTGTTGACGCTGTCGACCTGAACAAAGCCCAGATCGTTCAGGACCCCGTCAAGGTCCGGGCCGCGGCCGGGGCCCGTTCCGGGGCGCAGCAACAGATGCTTGTCCAGAAACAGCCGCCGTGCGCGTGAATTGTCGAGGAAAGGGCGTTGCATGCAGCAAGGTATGGCTGATTCAGGACCGCATGTTCAATGCCCACATCATCGGCACCAGCGCGCAGCGAGGGCGATCGGATCGAAACCGCGCCCTCAGGCGTCACCGCAGTGCTCCAACCGGCGCGTCGGTTCCACCCTTTCCCAAAGCTCGTGAACCGCAGAAGGCGAAAGGCCTCCGAAGCGCATATCTCAGTGACCCGCGCCGGTTCCAATGGCGGGATCCTCCCATGCGGCCAGTCAAAACCCGTCCCTTGGATCCTGCGTCTCGATTCTGAGCGCGCCGGATCTTGCACGCCTGCCTCTTTGGCGTGACTGTCTCACGCAGCAGCGCAGCCCCAGCTTGCCAGCACGCACTGTCCCCCTTGGAGGCCCCCATGATCGATCACGTGACCATCGGCGTAACGGAGTTTTCCAGATCTGTTGCCTTCTATGATCGCGCTCTTGCGCCGCTGGGCGTCTCGCGACTGTTCACTGTCCCGCCAGAGCACAGCAATGGCATTGCGGTCACCGGATACGGAGATGACCGCCCCTGCTTCTGGATCGCCGAAGAGGAAGCGACGCGCGGCAAACTGCACATCGCCCTGAGAGCGCCCAATCGCGCGGCGGTCGATGCATTCCACGCCGCAGCCTTGCTGGCAGGCGGGAAAGACAACGGCGCGCCGGGTCTCAGACCGCATTACCATCCGGACTACTATGGCGCCTTTGTTCTTGATCCCGACGGGCATAATTTCGAGGCGGTCTGCCATGATCCGGAGGGGTAAGGGCGGCGCGCTGTCTCGTGTCCAGACGGCGCGCCCGGTCCCGCCCCGACAGATCGTTTCAAAAGAGTGATCCGAGCAAAACCACCACCTGACCACGGCATCAAAGCCCCGAGCACATGCGCGCTTGGGTCGGCTCCCGCGGATGTCGCTGCCGGTCGGACTGCGCTCAGGTCGCCTCCCACAGCACCGGGAACAAGGCGCTGCGGAACGGCTGGCCTGCGACCATCTCCGGGTCGTGCAGCCATTCCGTGACCGCATCGCGCGGCTCGTAGACCGCCCCTTCGACGGCGAACCGAATGGCATAACCGCGACGCCGGCGGGTCGATGTGCGGTTGCCCATGGCCGAATGCACCGACATGCCGTCAAATGCCAGCGCATCGCCCGGGTTCATGTGCGGGAAATGAAAGATGTCGTATTGCGCGCGATCCGCCTCGAAATCGGGCATGTCGATATAGTCGGGATTGTCCACTTCCAGATAGTGGCTGAACGCGCCCATCTGGTCGGTCTTGAAGGGGCGGTACCTGGCATCCCAGGCATGGCTGCCACGCACGAATTCCAGCGCGCCATTGTCCGGGTCCACTTCGTCGAGGGCGATCCACATGGTCATGATCGGCCCCGAGACCGGCCAATAGGGCTGGTCGGTGTGCCAGCCGGTCTGCGTCTGCGTGCCCGGCTCCTTGGCAAAGATCTGATCGTAGATCAGCGAAGACCAGCGCGCGCCCGCGACCTCTGCCACCCGCGCGCCGATGTCTGACGTCAGGCAGTAGTCCTGAAACACGCCGGGATCGGCCCGCATGTTCTTGTAGGCGAAATAGCGCGCGCCCCTGGCCAGTTCCCGGTCGACGCCATCGCGCAACTGCTCCAGCCAATCGGTGCTCAGCAGGTCACGCACCAGCACGACCCCGTCGCGCTTGTAATCGGCTTGAGTGGTCTTCAGGTCTGTCAAAAAGGTCATCGCAATCCCCCGGGTTTGTGCCAAAGCTACAGGCAAAACGCCCCGCCGGGCCAACAAAAACGCCACAGCGTTTGGCACCACCGGCGTGCCCGGCTAGACTGCGGGCAAAGGGAGCGCCCATGACCACCACCATCGCCGACCTGCCCGAGTTCGACTTTGCCTCCGCCGATTATGCCGCCCAGCCGTTCCGCACGCTGGCACAGGCCGCGGGACGCTGGCGGGTGGCGCGCAGTGCGCGCGGCGTGGAGCTGCTGGACTATGACCTGTGCCGTCAGGCCATCGTCGACCGTCGGCTGGGCACCGGCCACCCGAAACTGATGGATGTCCTTGGACTGCCCGAAGGCCGACCGCTTGAGTACAAGCGCAATTCCATTTCCTTCTACAACCGCAGCGACCGGAGACGCGACCTGCGCCTGCCGCTGACCCGGCTGATGGGTCCACAAGGCACCGAGGGCTTTCGCGAGGACATCCGCGCCGTGGTCCACCGTGTCGTGGATGCGATCCCCCGGAACGAGCCCGTGGATCTTTTTGCGGCGCTCTGCGACCCGATCCCTTCGGCGGTCTACTGCTACTGGATCGGCGCGCCTTTCGAGGACGCCGGTTTCGTCGCCCGGACGTCGCACCGGGTGCAGCGGGTGCACACGCGCAACCCCGCCTACACAGAGGACATCGTGGCGGCCTTCAATGCGCTGATCGACTACGTGGACGAGCGGATCAGGATCCGGCGGGCGGATCTGTCAGACGACCTGCTGTCGGACATGATCCGCGCCGAAGAGGCCGGGCGGCTCTCGCCGGAGGATCTGCGCAACTGGGTGATCAAGCTCGCGGAGGCCAACACCGACAATTCCTCGCACCAGATCGCGATTGCGGTGATCGAGCTGGCGTCACGCCCCGAGATCTGGCAACGCCTCGGCGCCGACCCCTCGCGCGTGCCTGCCGCGGTGCGCGAGGTCATGCGGTATCATCCGCGCACGATCTCGACCTCGCGCGAGGTCATGCTGGACACAGAGATCGACGGCACCGCCCTGCCCAAGGGCACGCCCGTCTTTGCCAACATCGGCGCCACCCATTGGAACAACCGCTACTACGACCAGCCGGACCATTTCGACATCGACCGGACAGGAGA
This sequence comes from Sagittula sp., assembly GCA_042088665.1. Taxonomy (GTDB): domain Bacteria; phylum Pseudomonadota; class Alphaproteobacteria; order Rhodobacterales; family Rhodobacteraceae; genus JBELMB01. Next base: position 2,822 of record JBELMB010000114.1, on the reverse strand, counting down.
GCCACCGCATCTGAACTTTGGTGGTGGCATCTTTTCCTGCATCGGGCGTTTCGCCGTGACGATGGAGGTCGAAGAAGTGATCACCCTGCTCACCTCTCGGTTTCCGGATCTGCGGCTGGACGAGACGGGCTTTGCGCATTCGCCGATGTTCACCTCCGTGACAGACCTGCGCGCGCAATTGCAACCCTAGGGTGCCAATGACTGCGCACGTCTGGCACTGCGCAGGTCTGGGACTGCGCAGGTCTGGGACTGCGCAGGCCTGGCCCCCCATGCCGGTGCCAGCGACAAGGCCGGTGACCCCATCGCAGCACGGCCTCGGATGCGGTCGCGACAGCGCTCATGGCGCCCGCACCCTGCCCGGTTTCACCGCGTGGCCGGGTTGCGGCACTCGATCAGCGAGGTAAAGCCTGTCGCCACCTGCGCGAGGTCCTCCGGGGCGAGACGCGTGTCATCAAGGCTGAGTTTGGGTGACACATTGTTCTGCGACAGGAACAGCTTGGCAATCTCGCCGGTGATGGCAAAATTCACGTTCTGCGGCAGGCTGCCCCCGCTCTGGGCCATTGCCAGCGCGTCCAGTTGCGCGACCACGACGCCCAGCACCTCGCCGTCGGCCCCAAGCAACGGCCCGCCGGAATTGCCGCTCTGGACCGGGGCCGTGATCTGCAATTGCGTGGCGTCGCCGCGCAGCCCCTTGAGCGAGGAAACCGCGCCTCTGGTGATGTTCAACCCACCCAGCAGGTCCGCATATGGATAGCCCGCGACCGTGACGTCAGAGTTCAGCCGCGCCGGGCTGGCAGAGAACACGGCCACGGCCTTGTCATCCGGAAACGCGGTTTTCAGCAGGGCAAGGTCGAACCCTTCGGACAGGCCCGTGACCTCTGCGCGCGCCCCGTCCACAAAGACCGCCGCACATCCCGACACCACATGCGCATTGGTCAGGACATGCCCCTCCGGCGTGACAAAGAACCCCGAGCCAGAGGCATCGCCAACCGGGGTCGGTGCATCCGCGGCACCGCTTTGGTCGGGCCTTGTCGCCGGGTCCCGGGCCGCAAAATCAAAGGTCTTTCGCAGCGTATCCAACAGCTTGCCATCCGTCGCAATGTCCAGACTGGCGCTCTGGCCCACCGCGATGCTGGACGTGACCGCCGAAAAGGCGTTGCGATCCCTGCGCTCGGCGCTGACCATGATCGTGGACCACTGACCGCGGATGAAATGCGACCGCGTGTACAGCCTGCCACCGCGCGCCATCGTGGCAGAGGTCACGGCGTAATTCGTCTTGCGCAGCGCATAGGGGTCTGACGCACCGGCGTGCGCGTCGAGGGTGTAGCGGTGCAACTGGTTGACCGTCTGATCGCTGTGCCGACCGACCGAGATCGACAGGCTGCTGCCCGCCTGCCGGTAGTTCAGAAAATGCGCGCTGGGCGGATCGATGACGAGGGTCTCCAGCGGCAGCATCACCGACAGGCCAAGCTCGTCAAAGAACTGCATGTCCCAGCCGTTTTTCTCCCATGTGTCAAGGAAGGACAGCGCCAGCATCGCCATGTGCCATTCCGCGGAGTCGGTGCCGAATTCCGCGCGGGCGTAATCCTCCATGGCGCGTTGGCTCAGACGGCCCCAATCCCCATCCAGAAGCCCCACGTAGTGCCCCTCGAAGGCGAGCGCCGCCTGCAGGAACCGCCGCTCTGTGTAGGTCAGACCACGCGGATCGAAGTCGCGAAAAAGCTGCGCATAGTCCTGCGCCGGGACGTCCCGTGCGGACCAGACCAGCAGGCCCATGCACAGCATGACCAGCACGGCGATCTTTTTCATCGACCCTCCTCTTGCCGCCTTCGGACGGCTGACTGCGACCAGATTGCTTGCTGCCCTCAGACTGCCACAGCGACCGGGCCGAAGGAAATCCAATCTGCGCCGATCAGGAGGCCCGGATCAGGGGGTCATGGCGGGCAAAGGCCCAATATCACAGGCAAATCGGATCTGGACACAGCCACGATCATCCCAGTCAGAAAGACGCCGGCCCGCCGCGGTCTTGAACGCCAGAAGCGGCCCGGCCCGTATTGCCCTACCTTTGGGCACAAAAACATCTGGACGTGTGTGCACGATCACAGATGCCTCCATCAGATGACTGCAATTTAGTGAAAATCGCAACTTCTTGGAGAAGACCTCCCGTATGACGAAACCAGCGTTGACCTGGCCAGACTGTTGCTCATAGTCGGTCAGACAGTGATTTAGGAATACGTTAACTTAGTTTAGCCACCCGGGGCTCCGCACCCCCGAGGTATCCGAACGCCCCATTGCAATAACGAGCTGGTCGGCACACCGCCAGCTGCCGACCCGATTGTTACCGCATCAAAGGATGATTACCGATGGCCACCATTCCCCTGGACCCGCTCTTTTCCACCCAGATCCATCTTCGCAACACTGCGATTGGCACCGTCGACATGAACGTCGTCGACGCCTGGGACGACTACACCGGCGACGGCGTGCAAATTACGATCTTTGATGACGGGTTTGATCTGGACCATCCGGACCTTGATGCGAATTTCATCACCAGCCTCGGGTATGACTACCAGGCCATCGATTCGGATCCCACCTGGGCAGCGTTTGATGACACCCACGGCACATCCGTGGCCGGGATCATCGGGGCCGAAGAGGGCAACGGCATCGGCGGGGTCGGCGTGGCCTGGGATGCCGACCTGGTAGGCTATCGCCGGTTTGCCATCGGCAACGGGATCAACGACGGGGAACAGATCCGCGATGCCGCCGGGCTTGGCGATGGTCTGCCGGTCACGGATCCGGGCAACACCGGGCCGGGCAATGTCAAC
>JBELMB010000007.1:0-64473 GCA_042088665.1 Sagittula sp. | reverse complement strand
GAGATGCGTGTCCGAGAGACCAAGATTTCGGTACATCAGAAAGATCGGGATCGCGACCGCGATGGGCGGCATCATGCGCGTACTGAGAATGAAAAACAGCAGGTCATCCGCAAGGGGGATCTTGAACCGACTGAAGGCATAGGCCGCCAGCGTGCCCAGAAAGATCGACAGCGCGGTCGAGCCAAAGCCGATGATCACCGAGTTCAGGAACCGTTCGCCGAATTTCGAAGGGCCGACAATGACCATATCGTACTGGCGTACGATATCGTCGGCCCAGCTTTCTGGCGGGTTCGCGTCGAGATACTCCTGCGTTTGCCGCGTGCGCTGGGTGAAGAGGTTCACATAGCCTTCGAGCGTCGGCTCGAACACGACCTTGGGCGGATAGGCGATGGCGTCTGAGGGCGATTTGAAGCCCGTCAGCACGATCCAGACGAGGGGGATCATGGTGATCAGCGCGTACAGGATGACCAGCACACCTGCGACCCATTTGGCGCGCGGCGTGGCTTCGTTGATGGATACGGCGCTCATCTCTCTTTCACCTTGTTGAGGGCCTTCACGTAGATCGAGGCCAGGCCAAAGACGGTCACGAAGAGGATGATGGCATAGGCAGAGGCATAGCCGGTGCGCCACTTCTCAAAGGCTTCGCGCTTGAGGTTGATCGAGGTCAGTTCGGTCACAGAGCCGGGTCCGCCACCGGTCAGCTGCACCACGAGGTCGAACATCTTGAAGTTCTCGATCCCGCGGAACAGGACCGCCAGCATCAGGAAGGGCAGGACCATGGGCACCGTGATCGTCCAGAATTGCCGGAACTGCGAGGCGCGATCGATCTCTGCGGCCTCATAGATGTAGCTTGGAATGCTGCGCAGCCCTGCCAGACAGATCAGCATCACGAAGGGCGTCCACATCCAGGTATCGACGATGACGATGGACCACGGCGCGAGGTTCACGCTGCCCAGCATCTCGAAACTGGATGCCTCTCCTCCGGTGAAGAAGGTCACGATGTAGTTGAACAGGCCGATCTGCGGTTGGTACAGGAACTTCCAGAAGTTGCCCACGACCGCCGGGGACAGCATCATCGGCAGGACAATCACCGTGGTCCAGAAGGCATTGCCCTTGAAATTGCGGTGGATCAGCCAGGCCAGCAGAAAGCCGATCAGCACCTGGAAAAAGATCGTCCAGAACAGGAAATGCGCCGTGGCCTGCATGTTCAGCCAGATGTCGCTGTCCGTCAGGATCCGTTCGTAGTTGCGAAACCCGATGTCCTTGATCTCGCGGTTGATCCGGTTGGCCTTGTAGTCTGTAAAGCTCAGCTGAATCGTCCAGATCAAAGGGAAGATGTTGATCGCCAACAGCAGGAAGATCGTGGGTGCCACGAAGATCCATGCGATGGCGCGATCCGACAATCCCCTGACGCGGCGCGCAACTTTCTTGGGCGTTGCCTCGGCAACGCGATCAACCGGCGATGGTGACATCTGGCCCGTCCAACTGTGAATGGAAAATTTCCGGAGCCTCCTCCGGAGGGAGGGGCAAAGCCGGGAGGGCCCGGCCTTGCCCGAGGTCGCTTAGAGCTTGCCTTCGTCTTCGAAGACTTCGGTCCAGTCTTCGATCAGCTTGTCCAGTGCTTCCTGTGCGGTGCCCACATCGGCGACCACGTAGTCATGAATGCGCTTCTGCATGGCCAGCAGCAGTTCGGCATAGGCCGGCTCCTGCCAGAAGTCCTGCACCGCATCCATGGCTTCGAGGAAGTCGCCTGCGAAAGGCTGGCTTTCGACAAAACCGGGGTCCTGAAGCACGGCGTTATGCGCGGAATAGCCGCCCAGTTCCCACCACTTGGCCTGCACCTCGGGGTTGGAGAACCACTTGATGTAGTCCAGCGCGGCTTCCTGCTTGTCGGAGTAGGACACAACAGAGATGCCCTGTCCGCCGAGTGTCGAAGCGGGCTGGTTCTGCGGCGGGTTCACGAAGAAGTCGATCTTGTCGCCACCGGTGTTCGGATCCGCGTAGAGACCCGGGAAGAAGGCGAACCAGTTCATTGCCATCGCCACCTGACCGGATTTGAAGGCGTCGAGGCTTTCCCCCATGTAGGAGTTGGTATAGCCCGGAGGCGTCGCGGTCTTGTAGAACTCTTTATAGAATTCAAGGCCTTCAACGGCTTCGGGCGAGTTGACCGCGCCTTCCATGTCGTAAGAACCCGGTGTGTTCTCATACTTGAAACCCCAAGGGTACAGCGCCGAGGTCACACCCATGGTGATGCCTTCCGAGCCACGCTCGGTAAAGATGGCGGCGCCGTAAACGGTCTTGCCGTCGATCTCGCGTCCCTGAAAGAACTGCGCGATCTGCAGCATTTCCGTCTGGGACTGCGGCTCGCGCAGGTCTTCGCCTGTGGCTTCCTTGTAGGCGGCCTTGATGTCTTCGCGGCCGAACCAGTCCTTGCGGTAGAACCAGCCATTGGCGTCGCCCATGGCGGGCAGCGCGTAATAGTTCGGCGAGCCCTTGGGCCAGGTCGAATAGGCATAAACGGTCGCCGGGGCGAAATCGTCCATGCTGATGCCTTCGGCGTCAAAGAAATCGTTCAGCTTGACGTAGTGGCCGTTTTCCGCGCCGCCACCGATCCACTGGCTGTCGCCGATCAGCAGGTCACACAGCTTGCCACCGGAGTTCAGCTCGTTGAGCATCCGGTCGGCAAAGTTGGGCCAAGGCACGAATTCGAAGTTCATCGTATGGCCTGACTGGGCCTCGAACTCCTTGGACAGTTCCACCAGCGCGTTGGCCGGGTCCCATGCTGCCCAGCACAGCGTCAGTTCGTCTGCCGACGCCATGCTCGCGGCCGTCAGGGCACATGTCATCGCTACGCCGGAAACGGCGACTTTCAGGTTTTTCATGAAGTCCTCCCAGGTCTGGCGCATCTTCCGCGCTCTGACCAAACGGTAAATGAGGGGCGTGCCTCAAGTCAACAATTGTCTTGAGGGGCGTACATCAAAAATCGAATATGCGCTTGCGGTGTATGGGGTAATCATATGTTTTAATTTAAAATTATGGAGCTTTAGATTTTCGGGGTGCCGAATTGCCTTTGGTCTGGCCTTGGTGCCCGGGAAAGCCCGCGTGACGGAAGGTGGCGTTGAATTTCGCAAAGGATATCAAGCCGCTCCAGCGGTGCGCGCCGTTCTGTCGGTCGCAAGGCCCGGTTGCAGGGCAGGGGGCAAAGCTGATTCCAAATGCCAAAGACCTGCCCCCTGGGAAGGGGCAGGTCAGGCTCAGCGGCGGCCCTTTGGTCGCCGGGTGAATCGCGGCATGTCTCCGGCCATGATGCAGCCGTATGGGTCAATCCGGTCCACGATCTCTGCAAGACCAAAGGCTGAAATCTGCGCCTCCACCGCTGCCGCGGGCTTGTAGCTCGACGGCAGCTCGGAGGCGTCGACCTTTCCGGCAAAGAACCGGAGGTCGAGCCCTTTGGTCTCTTCGGCCAGCGCCTCTGCCGGTGTCTTGGTGCCCAGACGGCGCATATGCTCTGTCCGCGACCAGTTGCGCCCCGCACCATGCGGGCTGAACCCCCAGCTGGATGGGGCGTCCGTACCGCGCACGATCAGAATGGGTTCCGCCATGTTCAGCGGTATGATCGTCCGCCCGCCAGCATCCGCATCCGGCGCAAAGCCTGTCCAGCCTGGCGTCGCCCCCTTGCCATGCAGGTAGAGATCGCCGCGCCGGAACACGAAGTTGTGCTCGTTCCAGAACCGCTCCCCCGCAGAGGCACCGGCCGCCATCATGGTGGCCTGATGGATCCCGTTATGGTTGGCCTTGGTCCAGGTGCGGATCAGTTGCAGCGCGTCCCAGTACGCCCGACCAGCTTCGCTGTCTGCCGGGATCCAGGCGTTCTGCTTCAGCGTTTCGGGGGAGTGCGCCTTGCGGTGCGCTTCGGCGACCTCCATCCCGGCCTTGTAAAGCTTTGCCCCCGGACCGCGTGATCCATGATGGGTCACCAGCACCGTATGGCCGGTCAGACGCGAACGGCCAACAAACAGAAAATGGTTGCCATCGCCCTGCGTGCCCATGTGGTCCTGCGCCGCCTGAAGGGTCTTTGCGCTGTTCAGGAACGGGTTCGCACGAAAGCCGTCGAGCAGGTCCAGCGATACGCTGAACCGCTGCCCCTGCGGCCGTCCGCCCGGCCCGAAGTGAGTGACGGAGGCCGCAGAATCCAGCACCGCCGCTGGATCTGCCGCGCCAAGGTCAGACAGCATCAGCGAACAGCAGATGTCCGCCGAATGCATGCCGGGATGAATGGCGTTGCGCGCGGCAACAACCCCGCCCACGGGGATTGTGCCGACCGGACCTGCGGGGCAGGCATCGGGCATCAAGGCACCGCCAACCACCGTCGGCGTCCGCATCACGGCGCACATCGTCTCGCGCACCTTGGCGAGGTTCGCGACCTCATCCGCATCGGCGGGCGTGATGTTTTCGTGAAACGGGATCGCGCCCTCGGCGTGCAGCGGGATGTGCTCCGGCACCGGCGGGATCTCCTGTGTGAGCCTGTCGCGGATCGTTTCGCGGGAAGCGCCCTGCGCCAAAAGGGCGTTGGCGCGGGCCAGAAGGTCCGGGAACTGCGGGCCCGGGGCATGGCCCCATGCCTTCAGGTCGCGACCGGTGAGTGGTGTCATCGTCAATTCGTCCATCGTCATATCCTTTGTCATTGGTCCCCGAAATCAGGGGTGACGGTGCGGCAGACCGGGAATGGGCCCGGCCTGCCGCGGTTCGGGATGCGGATCATCCGTTGCTGTCTGGTCTCTCTCTTCTTGGTGAGGCGGGTGTGCCAGCTTTTGGGGGCACCGGGCGAGCAAAAACGAAATCGCATTCAAGTGTCTGATTGGAAATGGAAAATCCCAGAATTGTGAAGTCGCTCACTTTGATTTACGATCTTTGTGTATCGTTATCTATCAGATTGGATCAGCGCCTTGCGAAATGTTGTCATCGGGTTCCTTGGCTCTCAACTGGACGCTGGCCGGCGGCGCGGTTGGCGGCCGTCCGTTGCGGTCTGTCAGGAGGAGGGGTTTCCGGTCGACCGGTTGGAACTGCTCTTTGATCACCGCTTCAACCGTCTGGCCCATTCGGTCAAACAGGACATCGAAGCCGTCGCACCGGAGACCGAAGTGCTCTTGCAGCGCATGGACATGATTGACCCCTGGGATTTTGAGGAAGTCTACGCCAAGCTCTATGATTTCGCCGAAAGCTATGGGTTCGACGAGGACCGGGAGCGCTATCACATCCACCTGACCACCGGCACCCACGTGGGGCAGATCTGCTGGTTCCTGCTGTCGGAATCGCGCCACATCCCGGCGGCGCTGATTCAGACCGGCCCCCCGCGCAAGGGCGAGGCGGTGGGTTCTTTCGATCTGATCGACCTCGATCTCAACCGTTACGACGCGATCCAGCAGCGGTTTGACCTTCAGACCCGCGCCCACGGCGATCTGTTGCGTGGCGGGATCGACACCCGCAATCCGGCCTATAACGCCCTGATCGACCGGGTGGAGCAGGTTGCCAGCCTGTCCGACGCACCCATGCTGCTGCTGGGCGAATCCGGCACTGGCAAAACCGAGCTTGCGCAGCGGATCTACGAGGTCAAACTCCAGCGCCGCCGCGTCAAGGGCCGGCTGGTCCACGTCAATTGCGCAACCCTGCGCGGCGCTTCGGCGCTGCCAATGCTGTTTGGCCAGCGGCGCAGCTACACGGGACAGGCCGGAAGCGAACGCGGCGGGCTGTTGCGAGAGGCCGATGGCGGTGTGCTTTTCCTCGATGAGATCGATGCGCTGGGCATGGATGAACAGGCGCTTTTGCTGCATGCCATCGAAACCGGGCGCTACTATCCGCTGGGCTCGGATTCCGAGGTCACCAGCCGGTTTCAGGTCATCGCGGGGGCGGCGCGCGATCTGGCCGAACTGGTGGGCGAAGGCAGCTTTCGCATCGACCTGCTGTCGCGGCTCAACCTGTGGACCTTTCGCCTGCCACCGCTGCGCCACCGTCCAGAAGACCTTGAGGCCAATCTGCATTTTGAGCTGGCCCGGGCAGAGCGGGTGCTGGGCACACGCGTCGGTTTCAACGCCGATGCGGCAGAGGCCTGGCTGCGGTTTGCCCGCGCGCCGGACACGCTCTGGCCGGGGAATTTTCGGGATTTCGGCGGGGCTGTTCTGCGGCTTTGCACCTTGGCGCCGCGGGGGCGGATCACCCGGGCGCAAGTCGACGACGAGATCGCCCGCTTGCGCCGCAGGTGGCGTTCTGCCGAAGCGGACGAGGACGCGCGCCTCGTGGCAGAGGTCACGCAGGCCGCTCTGGACCGGTTTGACGTCCCGCAACTTGCCGAAGTGATCCGGACGTGCCGGACATCGACCTCGCTCAGCGACGCGGGGCGAAAGCTTTTTGCGGTCTCTCGTGAGAGCCGGTCCAGCCGGAATGACAGCGACCGGTTGCGCAAGTATCTGGCCCGCTTCGATCTCAGTTGGGCGGATGTCGCTGACTGACCACGTGCCCCGACCTTGTGCCCCGACCTTGTGCCCCGACTTTATACCTTGGCCGGGCGTCAAACGGCCGAGGATCTCACCCCGGACGCGTTCTCACGCGAACGTTGCATGCACGTGAGCGGGATGCGCCGCATACCGGGGGCAGACCCTGTGAGACCGCGCCCTGATGTGCCGGGCACCGGTGTCCAAGAGACGTGAATTCAAGGAGGACCCCAGATGCGCAATCTGACCCAACGCCGCCGATTTCTGGCCCTGGCCGCCGCCGGGGCGAGTTTGCCGGGCCTGTCCCTCGCCCAGGGCACCCCGCCGCAGGACCCGGTGGCCAAGGCGCTGTTCGATCAGCTTTTCGGGGCCACTTCTGAACACGAGGCCGGGCTCGAGATGCTGGTAGCGCGCGGAAATCTGGACGCCGTTGCCGCACTTGTCCTGTCGATGCGCTTTTCGCGGCGGCGGGCAGAGGCCTATGCCGAAGCGCTTGACGCGTTGACCGGCGCGGGTCTTGGGACCAACTGGTTCGAATGGATGCTGTGGCAGGAACGCCACCCCGAGGTTGTGCCGCATGCCGGATACGCCGACCTCATGCGCGCAGTGCATTTGCAGATCGATCCGAATTTCGATGCCTTCCTGCGGACGCGCTACATGACGCGCGATGCTGCCCGGATCCGGGTCGAGGAAATCACATGGGGCGGCGTGATCAAGGACGGCATCCCGTCGCTCGACATGCCGGAGCTGATCCCAGCCGCGGCGGCTGAGTATATGCGCGACGACGATCTCGTGTTCGGGGTGGCCATCAATGGCGATCAGCGCGCCTACCCGCTGCGCATCATGGGATGGCACGAGATGTTCAACGAGGTCATCGGCGGTGTGCCCGTGGCGCTGGCGTATTGCACGCTGTGCGGCTCCGGCATCCTCTTTGAAACGCAAGTGCCGGGGCGCGACGCGCCATTTGTCTTTGGATCTTCCGGCTTTCTCTACCGGTCGAACAAGCTGATGTTTGACCGGGAAACAGACACCCTGTGGAACCAGTTCACCGGCAAACCCGTGGTCGGCCCGCTGGTGGGCAGCGGACTGGCATTGGCGCAGCGACCTGTGGTCATCACCACTTGGGCGCAATGGAAGGCGGACAATCCGGGCACGCGGATCCTGTCGCTGAACACCGGGCACCGGCGGGACTATGGCTCTGGCGTGGTCTACAACGACTACTTCGGGTCGCCTGACCTGATGTTCCCGGCGCTGGTGGATGAAAGCACGCATCGGCAAAAGGACTATGTGTTTGCCATCCGTGCGTTTGGCGCCGCGCGGGCCTGGCCGATCAAGGCCTTTGGCTCGCGCCCGGTCATCAACGACGCCATCGCGGACACTCCCCTCGTGCTGCTGGGCGATCCGGCCTCCCGCGCCGTCAGGGCCTATGAACGTGGCACATGGCGCTTTGAACAGGCGGATGCGGGTCTGGTGGACGCCGACGGAGGCACATGGACTGTCACCGAAGAGGCGCTCCTGCGCGGCGACGGGCAAAGCCTGCCCCGTGTGGCGGGGCACATTGCCTATTGGTTCGCATGGAACAATTACCTTGGCGATACGGCGTCGGTCTATACGGAGTAGGTCACGCTTGCGGCGGCATGCCGGGCTGCCTGACGGGTGCGGTTTCCCGGGGGTTGCATTGGGGCCGTCCTCTGGGGCCGTCTTCTGGGATCGTTCTCCAAGGTCCGTCCCGGGGCATTGCGGGAGGAGGCGCGTCGATGGCGTCTCATCGCCCCCGAAAGGCTGCACTATCGGTGCGCGCGGCGCGCCGGCCCAAGGTCAGGAGGACAGGTCCACTGGCGTGTCCACTGGCAAATCCTGCGGCGGGATCAGCACCACCTTGCCGATGTGGCGCTTTTCCTGAAACGCCTGCTGCGCCTGCGCGATCTCGGACAGCGGGTAGGTTTTTGCCAGCAGCGGCCGGATCTCTCGCCTTTCGACATAAGAGATGAGGTTCGGAAAAACCGGCGCGTCCCAGCCCGTACATCCGATCAGCGTGATGTCCTTGAGATACATGTCCCGCATGTCGAGGGCGACAATCGGTCCCGAAATCGCCCCGGACGAGGCATACCGCCCGCCCCGCCGCAGCACCTTGAGCAAGGTGCCAAACCCGGGGCCTGCAACGTTGTCGATCACCACGTCCACGCTTTCTGCGCCCAGGTGCGCCAGCAGGTCGTCCTCACGCGTCAGCACCTGGTCGGCACCGATCTCGGCCACCGCCGCGCGCTTGGCCGCGCTGGTCACCGCGATGGCCTGCGCCCCGCGCCGTTTGACCAGTTGCACCAGCGCAGACCCAACGCCGCCGGAGGCACCGGGGATCAGCACCCGCATGCCAGCGCTGACACCGGCGCGGTGCACCATGTTCTCGGCTGTGCCATAGGCGCAGGGCAAGGTCGCCAGTTCCGCGTCGCTCCAGTCGCAATCGACCTTAAAGGCCTCGGTTTCCGGCACGGTGACGAATTGGGCAAAGGCCCCGTCGAAGTCCGAGCCCATCCAATGGTTGTCCGCACTGGCAAAGCCGTTGGGCCGCATGCAGGACCGGATCAGAACCCTCTCGCCCCGCCGGTCCTTCTGCGCGCCGGGCCCCATTGCGGTGATTTCTCCACAGCAATCGGTGCCTTGGATGAAGGGAAAAGGTGTGGCCGCGTTCCAGCCGCCATCGGTGCGTTCCGCATTGTCGCTGGTGTCCAGCGTGCTCTCGGTGACGGAGGAAGAGTACCACCCCAACCGGGTGTTGATCTCCGTGTTGTTCACGCCGGCGGCGCGCACCTTGATCAGCACGTCACCCGGGCCGGGTTCGGGCTTGGGCACGGGCTTGTAGACCAGCTTGTCATAGCCGCCCGTGCCTGTCGTCACGACCGCATACATCTGTTCCTGAGGGCTGTGGATCTGTTCGTCTGGCATGGTGGGCTGTCCCGGCTGTGGTTCGCAGGCCGGGCCGCGCGCCCGACGCCCCTTGGTGTGGATCCTGCCAACGGCTGTCAAGCCAAAGCCCCTGGCGCAAAGGCGCGGTTCGGCAAGAGGGCGGCCATATGGGCGGTGCGCCCAAACAGGGGCTGTCGATTCGTCTTGGCGCAGCCGGATTGCCGGTCTTTGGATTGGCAGGAGACATGCCGCGACCCAAGCGCCTCGCCTATCATCTCAGGATCTCGGTCTCTCGGTGAGCGACCGGGGCAGGCAAAGGTGATACCGCTCCTGCCCGTGCCGCCCACGCCTTGCCGCATCGCAGTTGCCCCTGCGCCTCAGACAGCCGGTATCCACTCGCCGCGGGCCGCAGCAAGGCGCGCGCCTCAGTCGGTGTCAGCGGGGCAGGGCGGGTTCAGGTTGTCGTCACCTGTATCCTGTTGCCGACTTTCACCGACCGCAGGATCGCGGTCATCACGTCCACCACATGCGTCGCCAGTGCGAGGCTGCGGACGGTCCTGAGCGATCGCTACCGCCATATCCGCAAGGCCTGCATGTCGACCAACAGGCCGGATACATATGAGCGACTTCAAAGAACTTGCGAGAAATCATTTGCGAACAGCAGCGGGTACATAAAAATGGAACGGTCGCTACTCCCCGGCGTTTGTCCTGTACGCCGTTGGGAGCCGCATACGTCAGTGTGGATTGCACAGGAGTTGAGCATCTACGCAAACGCGTCGTTCAGTTCCATAAGGTGATCCGACAACTCATCTGGGTATCCCCAGCCGATTTGACCATCGACTCGGGCAAACTCCACCTCAAGCAACGGCTGGAATTCCGCAACCAACTCCCGATCATCCTGTTTCAACAGAATTTGGACAATACTTGAGAACATTGAACACAAGCTGTCATAGAAAGCTTCGTCGATATCGCCAAATTCCAACGTGAAATCATTGCCACACGTCACTTAATAAACCATGAGGGTGAGCAAATCGCGAGTGTTTCCATTGGCCTTCTTGAACTCACTGATCGCTTTTCGGCCTTGAGCCAGCTCAACATCTTGTTTCCAAGTCTGTTTTGGGCAGAGAGCATCCCGGATCCGTACCTTGTAAGGGCCAAGGTGATCTTGTCCCGCATCATTGCTCAAGAACCGGGCATGAATGAATGCCGCGTTTTCTTTGTTCAGCCGGTACAAGTCCTGGACAAGCCCCAGGAGTTGGCTTGAGGAAAAGGCAGAAAGCTTCGGCTTGACGTCTTTCCATATCGTTCTTGTGTTGCTCATAGCCCTTCCATCGCAATCTTCCCGCTTGTGCCGCAATGATTCAGCATTATGGCTTTGCTGTGCAAGGTGCGAAAGGCCGGTCTGGCGCAGTTGCAATGCCGCATCGGTGTTGAAGAGCGATGATCGGTCCGGGCAGCGCGCAACCTACTCCCGCGACGTGACCGTAGCGGCAAAACGCCTTCTCTCTGGTTGCCGCGCCCGTCTGCGGCAACAGTATTCAGGACACGATCAACCGACTTGCTCAGCGCCGGGCAACGGGCAACGGGCCAGCCGTGCAGCTGCAGCACCGCGACAGATGCGTTCCACAGCCTATGGCAAAGGGGTGAATCCCAAGGCAACCGGAACGGCGGATAGGTTCGCGCGCAAAACTGCCAATAGGGAAGGTTTTGCAGGATTTTCAAAGTTTTGGGGTTGTGTAGAAAATGGTGGGCGACCCTGGAATCGAACCAGGCGTGAGTCTCCTCGAGGGAGTTACAGTCCCCTGCCACACCTTGCGGCCTGACGCCCACCGGGCGCTTGCCCCGTCGTATGGGCCAAGCGTGGGACGCTGATTACATCCGGCCCCAATGCGCGTCAACAGGAAAATCCCTTGGCAAATGGACGCCGTCCCGGCATAGCACGGGCTTCCATTTTCTCCGGTGCCCGGCAGGGTGCGCGGAGCCAAGCAAGAGGCGCGCATGGCCAAGAAACCACAATGGGTGATCGACAAGGAACAAGCCCGCAAGGCCGCCGCAAATGAGACGGTCTGGCTGTTCGGGCTGCACGCGGTGCGCGACGCTCTGCTGAATCCGAAGCGCGAAAAGCTGCAATTGATCCTGACACCGAACGCGGCTGAAAAACTGTCGGAGGCCGTTCAGCAGGCAGGGATCGAGGCCGAGATCAGCGATCCGCGGTCTTTCAAGGCGCCGCTGGACCCGCAATCGGTGCACCAGGGCGCAGCGCTCGAAGTGCGTCCGTTGGACTGGGGGCCGCTGGAAGAGGTGGCGCTGGTGGCCGAAGGCGCTTTGCGGTTGGTGCTGCTGGACCGGGTCAGCGATCCTCACAACGTGGGCGCCATCCTGCGCTCGGCGGAGGTGTTCGGCGCACAGGCGGTGATCGGCACGCGACATCACGCTGCGCCAGAGACCGGCGCGCTGGCAAAATCGGCTTCGGGCGCGCTGGAACGCCAACCCTATCTGCGTGTACGCAACCTGTCGGACACGATCACCAGTCTCAAGGAGATGGGCTACCTTGTTCTTGGCCTCGACGGTGCGGCAGAAATCACCATCGAAGCCGCAATCGACACGCAGGGCGACCGGCCGATCGCACTTGTTCTGGGGGCCGAGGGGCCCGGACTGCGGGAACGGACCAAGGAGACGGTGGACCAACTTGTGCGCATCGACTTTGCTGGCGGATTTGGGTCGCTCAATGTGTCCAACGCGGCGGCGGTCGCGCTTTATGCGGTGCAGCGTGGCCAGACCGGCAATTAAGAGGGGGGCAGGGCGCACCTGCGTCCTGAGGTCGCCCAAAGCGGCGCCTGCTCCTGCTTGAAGAAACCGGCCCGCGCGACTACCTCCCCGGTATGTCAAAGACCGCGATCGCCACCTGCAATTACTGCGGCGCCCGCGCGGCGCTTGTCCTGTCCGGGACGACAAGCCATGAGCTGGCCTGTTCGTCATGCGGCGCGCCACTGCACAACCTCAAGAAGCTCAAGTCGGGACAGGTAGATGCCGCCGCGCACCGCCCCCCGCGCAAGGGCCGCAAGGGCGCGCGCATCGACGGCCATTCCACGCCGCTGGCGCAGTTCGAGGCCGCACTCAGAAAGCCCAAGAAACGCAAGCACCAGAAAAAGAGCACCGGACGCAAGCTCTTTGGCGAGGCCTTCGACCTGTTGGGCGATATCTTCGATTGAGGTGACGCCCCCGAGGGATGGACCGCTCTCCGACCCGTCGCGCGCGGCATCTGACGCAGCCGCCGTTTGTCCGGCCTGTGCCGTTCCGCCTGTTCCTCGCGCGTGGTGCGACGGTGCGCCCGGGCAGGCCTCTGGCCTTTGTCGGCACGGTGGCGTATGGCGAGGCCGAGAGTTGGTGACACGGCACGCGCGAGGCGCAACACCCGGGTCGCCTGACGCAGACAAGGCGCGGTTCCACGCGCTCAGATGTGCCACGAGGCAAGGACAATGACCCAATTTGAAAACCCAGGGCCCGTGGAAACCGACTGGCGCGACGCGATCTCTTCGGTCGAAGAGATCATCGACGACGCGCGCAACGGTCGGATGTTCATCCTGATCGACCACGAGGACCGCGAGAACGAAGGCGATCTGGTGATTCCCGCTCAATGGGCGACCCCGGACGCGATCAACTTCATGGCGCTCTACGGGCGGGGGCTGATTTGCCTCGCCATGACCTCTGAGCGGATCGAGGATCTGGGCCTCTCGCTCATGTCGACGAACAACTCGTCGCGCCACGAGACCGCCTTTACCACGTCGATCGAGGCGCGCGAGGGGGTGACCACCGGCATCTCCGCCGCAGATCGCGCGCGCACCGTGGCCGTGGCCATCGATGCCTCGAAGGGCGCATCGGACATCGCCACGCCGGGCCACGTCTTTCCACTGCGCGCGCGGCGCGGCGGCGTTCTGGTGCGTGCCGGGCACACCGAGGCGGCCGTGGATGTGTCGCGCCTTGCAGGGTTGAACCCGGCCGGTGTGATCTGCGAGATCATGAATGACGACGGGACCATGTCCCGCCTGCCGGAACTGGTGGGTTTTGCACAGCGTCACGGGCTCAAGATCGGAACGATCAGCGACCTGATCTCTTACCGCCGCCGTCACGACAACCTCGTCAAGGTGCGCAGCGAAGAGACGCTGACCTCGGAATTCGGCGGCGCGTGGAACATGCGCGTCTACACCGACGAGACCCATGGTGACGAACACATCGTTCTGACCAAGGGCGATATTTCCGGCCCGGAGCCGGTGCTGGTGCGGATGCACGCGCTTGACCCGATGCTGGACATCGTCGGCACCGGGCCGAAAGGCCGCGCCAATGAATTCCAGCAGGCCATGGAGCAGGTCGCCGCAGAAGGCCGCGGCGTCGTCGTCTTGCTGCGCGACACCTCGGCGCGTCTCGACGTCAGCGATGGCGTCTCGCCCAAGACGCTGCGCCAATACGGCCTCGGCGCGCAGATCCTCAGCTCTCTGGGGCTGTCAAAGCTGATCCTGCTGACCAATTCGCCGACGCCCAAAGTGGTGGGGCTTGAGGCCTATGGCCTTGAAATCACCGGTACACGCAAAATCTCGGAGCTTGGCTGATGGCCTCGAACGAAGAACATTACACGCTGCCCCGTCCCGGCTTTGACAAGCCGGTCAAGATCCTGATCGTGGTGGCGCCCTATTATCGCGCCATCGCCGACAATCTCGTCGCGGGCGCTCAGGCGGAAATCGAGGCCTGCGGCGGCACGCATGAGGTCGTCGAAGTGCCCGGCGCGCTCGAAGTGCCGACGGCCATCGGGATTTCCGAACGGCTGTCCAACTTTGACGGCTATGTGGCGCTGGGTTGCGTGATCCGCGGAGAGACCACGCATTATGACACGGTTTGCAACGACAGTTCGCGTGCGATCACTTTGCTGGGCCTGCAGGGGCTGTGCATCGGCAATGGCATCCTGACCGTCGAGACCTATGAACAGGCCGAAGTGCGCGCCGATGTGACCGCGGCCAACAAGGGCGGCGGCGCGGCGGCGGCGGCGCTGCATCTGGTCGCGCTGGCGCGCAAGTATGGCGACACGCGGCGTGGGGTGGGTTTTGCGCCCTCCGGCGAGAGTTTCCAGATCGCCGGAAAGGGCAAAGGGCCCGTGGCATGACGCAGCTTTCGGGCAACCAGAAACGTAAGATGAAGAGCGCGGCGCGGCTTTATGCCGTGCAGGCCCTGTTCCAGATGGAACAGGCGGGCGCGCCCATCGACAAGGTGAAACGTGAGTTTCTGGATTTTCGCTTTGGGGCCGAGGTCTCTGAAGGCGAGGACCTGATCGACGGCGACATCGACCTGTTTTCAAAGCTGCTGGATGAGGCGGTGAACTGGCAGGCCAAGATTGACCAGATGACCGACCGCGCGCTTGCGGCCGCCTGGCCCATCGACCGGATCGACACCACCCTGCGCGCCCTGTTCAGGGCCGCGGGTGCCGAGTTGGTCATGGCAAAGACGCCGCCCAAGGTGGTGATCGTCGAGTTTGTCGATGTGGCCGTGGCTTTCTTTCCAGAGGGCAAAGAGGCGAAATTCGTCAATGCCGTGCTGGACCACATGGCCCGCGCGGCCCAGCCCAAAGCCTTCTGAGCAGGGTGGGGCAAGGCAGGGCGGCACAGGGCAGGACGCGACCGGGCTTGCGTTTCGACGGCTTTCATGTATCTTGATTTCCGAATGTATGGAGGTTGCGATGCCCAGACTTGTACAATTCTACATCCGTCAGGTGATCCTTGGGTTTGGCTTGTCGGCGCTGTTCGTGGGCTTGCTCATGGGTTTCAACGTGGCCAACCTTTGGCATCTTGTTTCCGGAAGTGACATGGGCCTCTTGGCGCTGATCATGTTGTGGGTGTTCAACGGAGTGGTCTTTGCCGGTGTGCAATTCGGCATCTCGATCATGCGGATGGATCAGTTTGACGGCGGTTCAGGCGGGGGGCGCCAGCAACCTTTGGTCCAGCAAACTGCGCCTGTCGTGGTGCCGGCGCAGACGCAAAACACCAATCAAATGTTGCGCCGCCGCTGATCCTGTTCCAGCGAAAATGGCAGACCCCTGCTTGCTGATGGCAAGTCGGGCGTCCCGCCCCGTGGTGAGGTGCGTGGAAGGCCAGATCAGGAGGCATGCCGCGCCGCCTCTCGCGGTGAACATCTGTACACCCAGACGACGCGCCACCGGACTGGTTTTTTCGCCAACCCCTTGCTTTGGTTGACGTTCGCGGTGCTTTTCGTCATCGCCCGGTGCGCAGGTAAGCGGATGCGCTTTTGATCCGAGCCACGCGATAGGGCGCGGCTCTGTACGCGCTGCAAGTCTGGCGGCAAGAACCGCAGTCAACCGACCATCAGGCGAAAACCGCAGCCTTCAGGCTTTGTCGCGCGGCAAAGAGGCTTTCGACCAGAGCGACAGCCGCAAACCCTGCACAGGCTGACCGCCACCAAAGGCCCGGTCAGACTGAAGGCGGCGGGAACCACCACGAACGTGTGGGTGATCGCATTCCCGAGGACCTGTATATACAGGTGGGCGCCAGGTAACGAGGCCACGACCCCGCCAGAGCCAGCTCCCTCGGAGTTGCTTAAGGCCACCGGAATGTACCCGTTCACGGAAAGGGCAGAACCCGCCAATCCTTGAGGTAGGTGTTTCGGCAGTCGGGGGCAAGCCTTTGTCGGTGTTTTCCGTCAGTTGGATCCATCATGGCGCGCCACATCTGGATCTGTTCACCATCTGGGCAGGCCGCGCGCAGGCCAGACAGATCCGCCCAAATCACCCGTCTTTTGGCGTCAGAAAGCCGTAGCGCTCCAGTTCCTCGGGCAAAAGAATGTAGATCTCGTCAGAGGGGGTCGCCAGCGCGTGGCGCATTACCAGCGGGTCGATCCCCATGTCGTCGAGATAGGTCATGACCTCGCCCTGACCGCGCTGGATGTCTTCGACGGCGACAAAGGCGGGCAAGAAGGTGTTCTCGCCAAAGTAGTGCTGGTGCACACCGATTGAGGCAGAGGCCACCGCCTCGCGCGTCTTGCCCCCGACAAAGACATAGGGGCAGGCGGAATAGCAGATTTCACCGGACAGGACCTCTGTGCCGATGCCGGAGGCGCGCAGATGGCGACCCAGATCCAGCGCATCACGGACCGAGCCACCGGGGCTTTGCAACAACAGCGCCTCGACCCTCGGCTCGGCCTGATCGATCTGGGCGATCAACCGCGCCGCGTCGCCTTCGGCAATGGCCCCTTCGAGCCGCCAGCGCCCATCCTCAAAGGTCAGCGTAAGGCGGTCCGGCAATTGGCCGGGGTCGCGCGCGGGGGCCACCGAAGGGCGGTCGCGCTGGGGCGCAAAAGTGCGGCGTTGGTCCCCCGGGCGCACCGGTTCGGAAAGGCGCGGCGCGTCCGGGCGAAACATCGGAAGCGCAAGCGGGTTGGAGCGGATGTCGCCGATCACCAGCAAGACGCCGATCCCCAATTGAAAGATCAGGACCGCGGACAGGGTGCGTGCGACGGCGCGCGGCTTCATTCCGCGGCCTCGCGGGTGGACGCACGCCCGGTTGGTGACTGGCCCACCGTCTCGGTCGGGAGGGCATCTCCCGGCGCTGTGGGCGGGTTTTGCAGGGGGGGGGCTGCGGGACCACCGGCGGCGGTGGGGTGCAGAGGGCCCGCCACGGCTTCGACGTCGCGCAGGGCAGTGACCGCGGCCCGCAATTCCGCCAGCGTCAGCGTGTCCTCGATGCCCGCACCGTCGCGACCCGACCGGATGGCCGCATGTGTGATCGCGAGGATAAAGACCAGAACCGCCGGCAAGAGATCGATCGCGATGGCCCCTGCCCATGAGGGCACGAAGTTTCGCGCATAGAGGATCACCGCATCCGCCGCGGAAATCGGCGTGTAGGTCACATCGGTCGGCTGCTGCAGCGCCTGAACGTTCTGCGCGGCCTTTTCCAGCGTGGCAGCCCGCGCGGCGAGCACTTCGAGCACCGAAGAGATCGTGGCGGATTGGTCCGCGCGCCCCTCGGCCGTAGCGCCGTCAAGCTCCGGCAGCACGACCGAGGCTGCAAGATCCGCCGCAGCGCGTTCCACCAGTGGCGCAACGGAAAGCTGCCGCAACTGCGTGATCAGCCCCTGCAGACGGACGGCTGCCTCGGAAAACTCGACGGAACGGGCCTCGACCGCGCCGGGTTCCACCGTGAGCGCGCGCATCCGCGACAGGATGGTGTTGCCTTCGGTAAACGCATCTTCGACCAGCGGTGTCTGCGATGCGATCTGCGTCTCCAGCCCGCTCAGTTCCGCGCTTTTCTGGCGCAGCACGCGAAAGACAGCGCCGCGCCCCGCGAGACCGGAGAGTGAGCCCTGCGCCTCAAGTTCTGACAGGTCTTCAAAGCTTTGCCGTACCCGTGCCACGTCGCGTTCCAGCGCTTGTCCGGTGAGGGCAATTTCATGCGCGCGCTCCAGCGCCACCTGGTATTCCTGCACGGTCTTGGCCAGATGCTGTTCGACCGCGGCAGACCCCGCAAGGGCGGCCGCATTAAGCCATGAGGACATCGCCACGATGGCCAGACTGCCCAGCCCCATGGTCGCCATCAGTCCCGCACGCGCACGGGTCGTGCGCACCGCCGGAAACAGCCGCAGCAGGTACGACCAGAAGACAAAGATGCCCACCGACACCGCCGTCGAATAGGCAATCGCGGCAAAGACCGACATGGCGCCGTTCTCATCCAGCAGCGACGAGACGCCCAGATAGGTATAGATCCCCGAGGCCACCGCCAGCACCCCGAGCGCCGTGCCGGAGAAAGTGTCGAGCCAGGTCAGATGGCCTTCGAGTTCGCGCGCATAGCGCACCCCGCGGGCGGCTTCGCGGGACAGATGGGGCTCCATTGGCGCTTGGTCGGACACGGGCTTCTCCTGTACGGTCACTGGCGCTGACATTAATCGCTCTGCGCGGATTGGAAAGGCACCGGCGCCAAGGCTTGCTTTTGTTCACGAAATGTTCATAGATATGAGCATGGGCTTGCGTGTCGATCAGAATGAGACGGGCGCTGCGCCGCTGATGCCGGGGCAGGTGCTGGCGCGTGGGGTCTGCCGACACCTGGCAGAGTTCGGTTTTGCCGTGATCGAAGAGTTCGTGCCCGACCGCGGCCTGCGCGTCGATGTCATGGGCTTGGGCCCCAAGGGCGAGCTATGGGTCGTCGAATGCAAATCCTCGCGCACCGATTTCGTCAATGACAGCAAATGGCAAGGCTATCTTGACTGGTGTGACCGCTATTTCTGGGCTGTCGATCAGTCTTTCCCGACGGATCTGTTGCCGGAGGGCACGGGGCTGATGATTGCCGATGGCTATGGTGCGGAAACCCTGCGCATGGCCCCGGAAGTGAAGCTGTCCGCGGCCCGGCGCAAGGTGCTGACACGCAAGTTCGCCTTCCACGCGGCCCGGCGCCTGCACACGGCGCGCGACCCGGGTGTGGCTCACTTTCGCTTGGGCTGAGGTTTCGCGGGCGCACCGCTTTTGCCTGCGTTCGCAGCCTCACGCGCCACATTGGCGGCGGCCTGCAGTTCCTCGGCGATTTCCCCGGCTTCTTCGGGGGTGAAATCCATCGGGATTTCCATGTCTCCGGCATAGATGTAGAGGCGGACCATGCCCTGGTCCGTTGGGCCGATCTGCAGATTGGCCTCGATTTCGCGGGGGTCATTGATGCCCATGGGGTCAGGTCCTCGCCTTTGCATGCGCCGCCCGGACGGGCGGTCTTGTCGGGGTAGCGGGGGAAGGGTTGAAAATCAAGGCAGCAGCGGGTTTGCTGGCGCCATGGATGTTGAGATCAGGGACCTCGCCGCAGGGGACATCGACTGGCTGGTGGCAGAGCACGGGCGTCTCTACGCCCGGGACGAAGGATTTGACGCCAGTTTTCCCGTGCTGGTGCGCGAGATCCTCGAAGGTTTTGCCAGCAATCACGACCCTCAGTGCGAGCGCGCCTTCATCGCCTGGGCCGAGGGGCGGCGTCTGGGCAGCGTTTTTTGCGTCCGGGCGGATGCCGAAACCGCCAAGCTGCGGCTTTTCCTTCTGGTCGAAGAGGCACGCGGCCTCGGTCTTGGCCGTCGTTTGCTGGAAACGAACATGGGTTTTGCCCGGGCGGCCGGATACCGGCGGATGGTGCTCTGGACCCATGAAAGCCACCGCGCCGCCTGCGCCCTCTACGCGAGGACTGGCTGGCGTCTGATGGCCTCTGAACCGACGCACAGCTTTGGTGTCGATGTGGTCGAGCAAAGCTGGGAGGTCGACCTGCACGCCTGATCGCCACAGCAGGCGCGTGTCGCATCGGGGCAAGGTGCGCGTGTCTCGCGGCGAGGCAGATTCGCGCTTGCAATCACAAGACGCAGTTTGTATTCCGCCTGCCAGTGCCGCCTTAGCTCAGTAGGTTAGAGCGCTAGATTGTGGATCTAGAGGTCCCCCGTTCGAGCCGGGGAGGCGGTACCATCCAGCAGCACGCCAGACGGCCTTTCGGCACGCCTTTCGGCGGGTCGGGCCGTGCGGAAACCGTCTGCCGGAACCTCAGAAATCCAGCGTGAGTTCTGCCCGGCAATCGGTGGCGTGGTAATCCGACAGGGAGACGTTGGAGAGTTGTCGCGTGTAGCTGCAACGCACCGCAGGGGCGTAGCCGAAAATCGACCAGCCGGCGTTCGCAAAACCCAAGGATAGCACAGAAAAACTGTCAGACCGGGGCGAGGTTGTCAGCGGGAAATCCGCTTCATAGGCGCGTTTGCCGATTTCCAGACCCAGATCCGCGTCCAGACCGTTTTCCCATGACCGCCGGACGCCGCCAAAAATGCTCTGCTCGCCGAACCTCATGTGTTCAACCTGCGGCATTTCGCGCCGCGCCGCGAACCCCACATGCGCGGTCAAATCGGGTCTCAGCTTCTGTGTGAGGCGAAAGGAAAAACGTTCCACCGGGCCGTCCCTTGCCTCTTCGCCCGCCACGTCGCGGTGCGCCCGCGACAGGCTCAGCGCGATGGCGCGGTTCTGTGCCATTGCCCGGTTCAACGCGATCTGGACACCTTGCGTGGTCTCATCCGGTTCGGCGCTGGCCCATGTGGTCTGGGCAAAGGGGCTGATGCTCAAATGCCCGAGTTGCGTCGCAAATTGCAGGCTCAGCGAGGCGGCTGCGCGGTCGCGATCGTGCTGAGAAAGGTCATAGCGCTCTTGTGTCACGGACCAGTTCAGCACCGCGCGACTCCTGCCGGAGAGCCGCTGCGCAAAATGGCCTGACAGCCCCAGCTCAAGGCCCATGGCAGACTTTGCCTGCGAGTCATCGCCCAGCGTCAGATCCCCCAAGGTGCTGGAAAAGCTGGAATTATGCGTCCCACGGTTGACGTTGCTCGACGGGCGCAGCGCGAGATGGAAGCGCAGGCCGGCGCGCTTGCGGGCCTCCAGTTGGGACAGGAACTGCAGGTAAACCCGTTGCATTTGCGGGTTGGGGTCGAGCCTGCGCAGGCTGCGAAACACTTTCCGGGCCTCGCGGTCCTCTCCGTTCAGGAGCAGCGTGTGCCCCAGCTCCCGCCGGGCGTTGATGTAGCCGGGGTCGCTGTCGAGAATGGCGCGAAACCGGGCCGCGGCCTCACCAAAGGCCCCGCGGGACTTCAGAACAAGGCCGTCCAGAAACAGCCTGTCTGCGTCGGTTGCCGCACCGTCCTCAAGCATGGCCGAGGCCCGCGCAAAATCACCCTGTGCGACGACACGCGCCAGTTCCGCGCCGTCCACAGATTGCGCCCGGGCAGGGCCTAAGGTGCAGGCAAACCCCAGCAGGGCGGCGATCACAACCGCAGAAAACCGGGCTTTAGTCACAAGTGCGGACCACCATACTCTTCGACGCAACTCCGAAATTGCCTTGACAGGGCTTTGGGCATTCCAAGCACCACCATTGGTGCAATTCGTGTCTTCTTGGCCAGAATGCAGGGTTTTGGCGTTTTACTTAACGCCCAGTAAACCTGTGGATTGATTTGCGAAGGCGGTCTCCTTAGGGTTCGCTCAATCTATACTCAGTTGTGTGCGTAAATGCGACCGATTTTGTAAATGTCAGTAGGTTGGCAGGTGTCTCAGGGGACGGGGCACCGCGATTGAAAGGAACACCGGATGTCTATGCCCTTCCGCAAGCAATCCGCAGGCGTCTTGCCGCATTTGCCGATCAACCGCACGCACAGGTCAGCGCTGAGGCACAGGGACCGGTCACGTTTCGAAAGGATCAAGGAGGCGGCCTGGCGCTTGCTGCTCGACCCGATGGAGCCGCGCGTCCTGCTGAGCGCGGATCCGCTGACAACCATCACTGTCAATGCGGCCGATGCGGGTGTCTACGCAGGCGCCGGAGGGACTGCTGCGCAGGTGCGCTTCTTTGACGACTCGTCGGGCGCCACCTCTGCGCAGCGTGTCGGGGTCAGGTGGGGCACCAACACGGAAATTGTCACCGATTTCACCGGCGATGACTGCCTTGAAATTCTGTTTGGCGCTGCCGACACCGCCATCGACGTGATCTTTGAAAGCACGGGCACCATCGATCTTGATGACATCATCATCAGCGGTGAGGACGGCACCGACTCGATCACGGTCACCACGTACAACACGACCTACGATGGCAACCTGAACCTGGCTGCTGAAACCGTCACGCTGAACAATGGCGTGAACCTTGGCAGCGCGGGCAATGCGCTGGGCGATGTGACGATCACCGCCAGTGCCGCGGGCACCACGACCGACACGTCGGCCGGGACAACGACGCAGACCGCGACCGGGGCGGTCAACATTGCTGGCGGGATCTATGCCTCTGGCACGGTTGCGATCTCTGCCAGTGCCATGACCACGGCAACGCAGGCGGTCTATGCAACGGGTTTTGACGGGTTCGACCTGACCTCGGACGCGCAGGTGACCGTGGCGGCCACGGGCAGCATCACCGCAGGCGCGGTGTCCATCCAGAGCCATGCAGAAACCGATCTTGACGTCGATGGCGACGCCACTGTGCTGTATGTTGCGACAAATGCCGTCAACACCGTCTCGATGGTCACGATCGCCAGCGGTGCGCAGATCGAAACCACCGGCACAACGGATCTGGATGCCGACACGGCCGGTGATCAGGCGCTGTTCCTGAAATCCACGGACACCGTCAATGCCGATGTTCTCCTGACGTCGCCTTTCAGCGCGTCCATGGTCTTGCTGGACAAGGATGCGGGTGGCGTCGGCCTCGATGTGCTGGTCAGCAATCTGGATGTCTCCCGGACGGTTGAAACCGCGACGCAGGGTGATGTGACCATGGCCGCAGGCGGCGGCGCGCGCCTGTCTGCGGCGCAGTCGGGCACGATCCAGAACATCACCGATGCCGCGCTGGTGGGCGTCTCTGACACCGATATCACCACCGATATCACCCGCGTCACCATCAGCGGCGATTTCGCCTCGAATGTGGACACGCTGACGGTTGACGCCACGGCGGATTCCGATGTCCGCACCGAGGGCAAGGTGGCCACAAACGACGACCCCGGTGGCATCGTCGCCGTGGTCATGACCAAGTTGTCCGGCGGCAATGCCGTGACCGCGGCAGGGGCCATCACCGTCACGGCGGTTGACCAGAACACCTATCGGGCGAAGTCGAGCTCCATCAAGGCGGATCCCACCGGGCTGACCCGCATCAACATTGATTATGCAGCAGCAATCAATGACCTGGACCGC
Source organism: Sagittula sp. (assembly GCA_042088665.1). GTDB lineage: Bacteria > Pseudomonadota > Alphaproteobacteria > Rhodobacterales > Rhodobacteraceae > JBELMB01. The sequence continues at coordinate 41,370 of JBELMB010000007.1, read as the reverse complement.
ACGACCTCGATCGATCTGACCAGCGTCACGCTGGCCACGGCCAACTCGGCGGCGCTCACCATATCCGCCAGCAGCACGATGCAATCCATCGTCGAAGCCGAAAAGATGCAGAACCTTGGCACCGGCGGTGTCGCGGTCTTTTCGGCCTCCAACTTCACGTTCGGCGGCACGCTGGCGGTTAACGAGTTGAACGGTGGCGTTGCGGTCACGGTGACCGACTCCGATCTGACCGCGGGCACGCTGACGGTGACGGCGGACAATGACAGCGTCTTCGACAGCATTTCCGAAAGCGGGCAGGCCCTGTCTGGCAGCTCTGGCGGTGCGGTGGGCATTTCGGCCTCTCTGAACGTGCTGGGCTTTGACGTGTCCAGCTATCTGCTGATGGGCATCGACGCGCTGATTGGTGCGGGCTTTGGCGTTTCCGCCAATCCCTACGGCGCAGATGTGCTGATCCAGAACTCTGCGTTGAACGTGACCGGGGCCGCCTCTGTGACGGCCAACAACCGGCTCATGGCTGAATCCACGATGACCAACGTGGCGCGCAGCCAGGCTGATGCGGCCTTCCGCGATTCCCGTGGCTTTGCCGTGGCCTTCTCTCTGGCACAGAACAAGGTCGCGACGCGGGCACAGGCGCGCATCGTCGAGACCGGCACCACCAATACCGTCAGCGCAGGCAGCCTGTCGGTGACCGCCGATGACGAGTCCAAGCTCTGGACCAATGTCCGCCTGTCCTCTGAAAGCGTGACCTCCAGCAGTCGTGGCCTCGGCCTTGTGGATGCGGCCATCGGACGGTTCGCCCCGGCAGAGTATCGCACCGACGGCAAGAAGGTCTTTACCGACGATGCCTTCCCCGCCGGTCTGAAAGAAGAGACCGACGCGGCGCCCGATCTCAGTTTTGGCGACCGGGTCATGCTGTTGCCTGACTTCTCCAAGGTCAACGGCGCGGATGGGGCTGCCAATTCGATCTATACGTTCATGGTCGACAGCGAGACCGACGTCGATCTGACGATGGAGGATTTCACCGATGCTTCGCGCTGGCGCGCCGCGCTCGAAACCGAGGTCATCCCCGCCGGGCTGAACTTTACCGAATCGCCCAGCAACGGGTTTGGCGGCACGCTGGTGCGCAACGAGATGGACACCGACGCCATCGCCACGATCGACGGCGCGAACGTCACCACCACCTCCGGCGATGTCACCGTGACCGCCACAGAAGAGGCTCTGGTAAACGCGGTTGGCGATGTCGGCATCTCAAGCTCGGGCGGCAGCAGCCTGACTGGCAAGGGCACGTCGCGCGCCGTGGGTGGCGCGATTGCGATCAACACGCTGACCGGCTCGGCAGAGGCCACGGTTCTGAATGCCACCGTGGACGCGGCGGCCAAATTGTCGGTGATTGCCACCAACTCGATCGAAATGGACGCCACGCTGAAGCAGGCGATTTCCACCGGGAGCGTTGGATCCGGCTACATGGTGGCCTTCAACACGTTGGGATATCAGCCGGGCAACATCCTGTTCCAGACCATCGACGCGCTCATCGGTCTGGAAATCGAGGACAAGGATCCGTCCGGCGCCACGGCGCGCATCGATGGCGGCACGATCCGCGCCGGATCGGTGGAGGTCACAGCGACCTCCAACGCGACGATGAAGGCCCTGATGAACAACAACGTCGGCTCAGACGCCAGCGCCTTCAAGGGGGCGGGCGGCGAGACCACGCAAGGCGCGCTTGTTTCCAACGCGCTGGTCGGCGAAGCGCTGGCCGAGGTGACCAACCTTTCGGCTGCGAACAAGCTGGTGACCAGCTCTGGCGGCCTGACGGTCACGGCGGACAATGCCACCACGCTGACCGCCACCACCTCGCAGGCCGGGTCGCAGTCCAAGAAGAACGATCTGCTGCTCGGGGTGGTCGACACATTTATCCAGACGTTCCGCGACACCTACAAGTACACCGAGAAATCGGGTTCCCGCAGCGTCGAGTTCGGCGATCAGGTGCTGATCGAGGGCAAGCTCTATCGCTCCATGCGGGGCAGCGCGACCACCGTTGACATGGCGACCGAGAACTTCTCGAACCTCAACAACTGGAAGCTGCTGGACGACAGCAACATCATCCCCTCGGGCGTCGGCAAGGCGCTGACCAAGCTCAAGGGCTACAAGGACGGCGATTCCAAGGCGAACGCCGGCGGGATCACCCGCAACGAGGTCGAAGGCGGCGCGCAGGCGCGCATCACCGAGGCGACGATCGAGACCGCCGGCACCGTGGCCGTCACCGCCACTGACCGCGCCTCTCTTACCGCGACAGAAACCAGCGAGATGACCGCCAAGGAAGCGCGTCAGGTCCTGATCACCACGAACTCCGTGCTGAACCGGGCAATTGCCTATATCGAGAATGCGACCATCACGACCAGCGCGGGCGACGTCACCGTCGAAGCCTTCAACCTTGTGAGCGCCAAGGCCAGCATGCTGGCGACCACCACGGGCAAATCCGATGGCCTGAGCGCGATGCTCTCGTTCAATACGGTTGGCTACAAGAACTCCAACATCTTCTTTCAGGCGCTGGAGGCTCTGCTGGGCGCGGACTACCTGACGCCGCTGGTGCAGGACGGCCCCGAATATGGCGCCACCGCTTACATCAAGCATTCGGATGTCACGGCAGCAGATAACGTGCTGGTCGACGCCAAGACACGGCAGGATTTCGGCGAACTGACCACCGTGACGGCGGATGATCTCAACAACCTTGCAGAGCAAAAAGGCACCGAGGCGGATGAAACCGCGGATGCCGTGATCGAGGGTGTGCTGCGCACGGCCCTGATTTCGCTCACCGCGCTGAAAGCGGGCAACGAAGAGGCGCTGACCGTCGAGGCCCTCGCCGAGGGCGCGGCCTGGCTGGTCACCACCGAAGGCGGCGCGACCTTCCAGATCCGTGTCGAAGGCGGCAAGCTGACCGTCGCCATGGTCAGCCTGATGGACGCCGTGGTCGGTAACGACCTCAAGGCTCATGCAAAGAACGACCGGGTTCTGGTCGATCGCTTTGTCGCCAACAAGAAGCTTCAGGAATCTCAGGCCAAGCAGACCGCTCAGGATGCCAGTGCCAAGAAAAAGCTCAAGTACGGTTCGGATTCCTCGGCCACCGGTGGCATGTTGGCCTCGAACAAGATCCGCTCTTCTGCGACGGCCTATATCCAGGGCTCGCGCTATGATCACCTGAGCACCGAAACCGTGACCGCGCTGCGCAACGGCGACCTCGTTCTGGCATCTGATGGCAAGACCTACAGCTACGGCGGCACCGATCAGGTGCAGGTGTCGGATTACGACTATACCTCGGTTGCGCTGCCCGCGACGCTGACCACTGGCGAAACGCTGCGCGTTCTGGCCGACATCGAGGATTCCGGCGGAACCAAGCTGTTCAGTGCCGGGGATATCCTTGAACTGACCGGCGCCACCGTGACCTTTGCATCGCTGGGCACCCCGCCGACCACGCTGGCGGAATATGTCGCGGCCAATGCCGCCTCCTTTACGGTTGCCAACCCGGCGGTCTCCGTCGATCTCTCTGCCATCACCTTTGCCTCCGATGCGGATTGGTCCGAAGTCACCGGCATCGCCGCCAAGACCATCACCGCCCAGACCGGCAGCATCACGGTGGACGCAAAAGACGCCGCCACACTGCGCGTCAAGGAAGAGCAAAGCGTCTCGTCCAAGGCCGAGAACAACCTCGACGTGCTTCAGCAACTGGCAACGACCATTCTGCAGGATGGCTACGATTACACCACCTCGTCCGGCAGCCAGAACTTGCTGCTCGGGGAAGTGGTCTACATCGGTGACAACGGGCCAGCGGGCGATCTGGGCAAACACTTCCGGTTCGTGGGGTTCCTCACGGCCACCGTCGACCTTGATACGCTCATCAATGACGCGAACGGCGTCATGGACGAACAAAACCTTGCCAACACCACCTACTGGATCGAACTCATCAATTTCGATGCCGATGACGCCTTCTTCCCGTCGCTGGGCAATCTTGCGGATTCCAATTCCAAGGCCAATGGCGGCATGGTCGTGTTCAACGACGTGGAGGGCAATGTCTCTGCCTCCATGACCGATGTGGTCGCGGTGGCGCAGACCGATGTCACGGTGAAGGCAGACGCTGCCGCCACCATGCTGGCCAAGATCTATTCCGAAGTCGAAAGCTCGGGCGGATCGGCCTGGGGCTCGGGCGATTCCGTGGCCCGTCAGGGTGTGATTGCCACCAACGTGGTCCGCAACGCGGCCGAAGCCCTGATGCGTGGCAGCGATGTGACCGCCACCACCGGAGCCGTGACCGTTCAGGCGCTGCAATCCACGGTGATGGATGCGCGCGTCGATGCCAAGGCCTCGACCGGCGACACGGCAAAGACCGGCCTTCTGGCGGTGAACACGCTGGGCTACAAGGCGTCGAACATCCTCTTCAACGCGATCGAGGCGATCGCCGCGGATCCCTCGTTCCACCGTCTGGTGGATCCCTCGGATCCGGCATCGGCGCATGCCACCATTCTGAATTCGAATGTTTCGGCTGGCACGGACATCATCGTGGATGCCAAGTCGCAGGAGTTGCTGAACGCCACGACCTCGAACACCACGGCCTCTGCCGCGGGCGCGCTGACCGGTGCGAACGGCAAGGCCTACGGCCTGATGATCGCCATGAACAAGGTGCTTGGCGAGGCCAAGGCGCTGGTCGACAATGCAAATGCAGCCGCCAACGCCAAACTGGACGCGGGCGACAACGTCTCTGTCACGGCCAAGGACCTGCAACGCTTCTTTGCCAACAACAAGCTGGTCAATTCCTCGGCCACCACCAATGACGGCGGCGCCGCGGTTCTGCAGGAAACGCTCAGCGACTTTGTAAAGGTGGATTTCCGGGTCGACGCAACCCTGACCAACCAGCCCGTACAACTGAGCTTTGGCGATGTTGTGGGCAACACCGACGGCAAGAACTACGTGTTCATGGGGCCGACCTCGGGCACGCTCGAGAACGAGCTTTACGCCAGCACCGACAAGGCCACGACCATCAACACGGGCGACTACGTCAAGGATGGCGCGACCTTCTATCGCTACCAACCGAACACGGCGCTGGAGCAACGTGTCGGCGGGTACCTTGTCGAGGATGGTATTGATCTGTCCGCCATCACCTACGCCACCGACGGCGATTGGACAGAGGTCACCACCAATGACCTCATGCTGCCGCTGGACAACCAGTTCGACCTCAAGACCGAGGATTTCTCCAACCAGGATCTCTGGAAGGAGCACGTCACCAACAACCTCGTTCCGCAGGGTCTGAACATTCCCAACAAGTCCTTTACGGGCAAGAAGACGGATGCCGACAGCGACAGCCGCTCTGCCGGTGGGATCGTGGTCTTCAACCAGCTTGACGGGACGGCCGAGGCCATCGTGCGCGACGCGATCGTCGAAGCGGATGACGACATCACCATCAAGGCCGATCTCGACAGCCTGATGAACGCCAACACCGACAGTGCCGTGACGTCCAGCGGGGGCACCGTGACCGGCGGGGGCACCAGCCTCGCGGTCAGCGGCGTGGTCGTGACCAACGCATTGACCGGAGACGCGAAGGCGCTGGTTCAGGACGCCACCCTGACGGCGCGCGCAGATGCGGCCGACACGACGGGCACGATCACCGTCGAGGCGATCAACGACGTCACGATGATTGCGCTGACAAAAGCCAATATCGCCACCGGCGACACGGGCAAGAGCGTCACGCTGGCGTTCAACTCGATGGGCTATGAGCCCACCAATATCCTGTTCAACAGCATCAACGGGTTGTTGGGCGACGCGGATGTCACCAACCCTTACAACAGCGACACCGTGCGCGCCGATGCGCTGGTGGAACGCGCGTCGATGGATGCGGCTGACCGGATCCTCGTGAACGCCGAGAACACCGCCATCATGGAGGCCTCGGTCACCAACGAGACGACCAGCTCGGCAGGCGCTTTCGAGGATGCCTCCGGCAAGGGCGTCGGTGTCGTGATCTCGCTTAATCGTGTGGATGCGGCAGCGGTGGCCTCGGTGGGTGGCTATCATGCGCAGGCCGATGGCACGACGACCGACATCAACCAGAACGACTATGTTGTCGCCAATGACGGCACCGTTTGGCAGCGCACGGGCACCGGCCTGACCAACGCGAGCCTCGGCGCGCTGACCTTCCCGGCCAGTGGCTGGACGCAGGCGGCCAATGGTCTGCAGGACATCAACCATCTGCAGGCAGGCAAGGGTGTCGCCGTCACCTCCAAGGACGAGGCCCGCATCGACGCGGACAACCAGATGAAAGTGCAGACCACCGTGACGAACGACGGTGGTCTGAGCATCCTGACCGGGGCGCTTGAAACCGTGATGGCGGATTACGCGTTCAGTACCTTCTCCGGCTCGCAGATCGTGCGCAACGGCAACCAGGTCTACGCCGGCTCCAACGTGACGCAGGGCACACCGGGCAAGCGCTACATCTACCTCGGAGAGCGCGCGACGCTGGACCTTGCAAGCGTGGATTACACTGACGGCACCCTCTGGACCGAAGTGGTCGTCACCGACATCGAAAGCCTGATCCCGGGCGGCGTGAACCTGAACGTGTCAAAATCCGACGCTACCGCGGTCGGTGCGTTGTTCTCGACCAATGACGTGTCGGCGCAGACCGATGCGTTTTTGACCGGGGCCAAGGTCACCGTGGCCGACGGTCACGTGCTGGTGCGCGCGTCGGAAAACGCGGCCATCGATGCCAAGAACGAAGGCACCGTCAAGGCGGACGGCGGCTCCCCCTTCACCAAGGGAGATTCGAAATCCAAGGTCATCGCGGTCAACGGAAACGTCGCCACCAACAACGTGGTCGCCACCGCGGATGCGGCGATTGTCGATGCGGATGTCTCGGCGCTTGATGCCAACAACACGAATGATAATTCGGTTGTGGATCAATATGTTGTCGCCGGTCGCGAAGAGCGCCGCGATGATCAGAACAACGTGATTCAGGCCGATACGCGGACCTTTATCACGCCCGTCGATGGCAGCATCACCGTGCTCGCGGACAACGCGGCGCAGATCACCGCCGTCCTCAACACCAGCACCGTTGTCGAAGGCGGCAGCGGCACCAACGTGGCCGTGGGCGCCCAGATGGCGTTCAACTCCGTTGGCATCGACAGCTCCAACATCCTGTTCCAGCTGATCGACACTTTTGCCGGAACGCTGACCTCTGCCGCCAGCCCGGCCAAGGCACTGGCGCGGATCGACCGCAGCACGGCCAATGCGGCACAGGACGTCAAGATCGCCTCCAACAACAAGGCCATCATCTCCTCCGAGATCGTCAATGTCAGCGTGGCCACGGGCCTCAGCGTGGCAGACAAATCCGACAACGTCTCTGTTGCGGCCACCATCGCGATGAACCGGATCGCTTCGCAGGCGGCAGTGTCCAGCACTGGCGCCGACCTGACCGCAACCGCAGGCGACGTGACCCTCGAAGCGCAGGACAGGGCCGGGATCGGCAGCAAGATCACGGCAGCGGCGGTTTCCGTCGGGGCCTCGACGCAGGCGTCGAAGGCTGTCTCGGTCGCGGTCAGCATCGCCCGCAACGAGATCACCTCCTTTGCAACGGTTGATACGATCGGCACCGACATCACCGCGGGCGGCAATGTCGACATCGACGCCAACCGTCAGGCGGTCATCGAAGCTCAGGGCATGGTCATCGCGCTGGCGCTGTCGGCCAGCGCCAAGGGCAAATCCGTGGCTTTCTCCGGTGGTGGCTCGATCGGTTTCAACTCGATCAACGGTCAGGCCCGCGCGGATATCAACACCGCGGAAATCAACGCCGCGGGCGCCGTCAGTGTCGATGCGGTCAGCCGCAGCGCAATCACTTCTACCGTTTTGAACCTGAATGCTGTGGTCTCTGTTTCGGGCGAAAGCGCGACCTCCGTGGGGCTCGGGTTCATCTACATCGAGAACATCATCGGCTATGAGGCGGCAGCGGTCACCACCGCGGGCAAGACCGTCTATGACACCACGGAAACGACCACGCAGGTCAATCAGGGCGATCTCGTGCAGGGCGTCGGCGGTCACGGCATTCTGGGCCACACCTATGAATATATTGGCGACACGCCGCGCACCGTGCTGGACCAGGACGGCAACGTTCAGGCCAACGGGGTCGATTTCGGGATCGAGGACTACGCCGACACCGACAGCTGGCGCCGCCTCGATATCGGGTTTTCCGCCGACACGCGGGCCGCTGTCGCGCGGCTGACCGATGTTCAGATCGGCGACGACAACACCGATCCGACACCCGCCTCGGTGACCGTGAACGCCGATACGATCCAGCAGATCAGCTCCATCGCCGTGACCGCGACGCTGTCGCTCGGGGCATCGCGGGGCAATGCGGTCTCCATCGGGGGCGGCGGCGTGGTCGCGCGCAACCTGATCAAGGCCGGATCCACGGCAGAGATCGGCGGAGCCAGCTCTGATATCTCCGCCGGAACGGTCAGCGTAACCGCAGACGATGTCAGTTCGATCACTGCGGTCACCGCCGCCGCGGCTGTGACGATCGCCCTGAGCGCCTCATCCTCCGTCGGGGTGGCCGTCGGCATCGCGCTTGCGTTCAACACGGTCGACAATGACACCGACGCCAAGATCACCGGCGGCTCGATCACGGCCACGACGGGCGATGTCTCGGTCACGGCCAATGCCGCACCGCCGGAGTCCTTTACCGCCGATGCCACCGACCCCTTGCTCACCAAGGAAACCCTTGAGGACGCAGCAAAAGCGGACACCAACGAAGACGGCGATGCGCTGGACGCCACGGATGCGACGAACGACGATGAGATCAAGGATGCACTGGTCATCATCACCAAGCTGAAGATCGACAACGAGGTCGTCGCGGCGGGCGCGTCCGACCTCAGCAACTACTCCCTGACCGCGGCAGAAGACGGCACATTTGTGCTGCTCGACAAGGTCGAAGGGCGCTCGATCAACCTCGGCTTTGACGGGGCGGGCAAACTGACGATGGAAGTGGCGACGATCAACGCCATCTCTGCCGCGGCATCACTGGCCGTGGCCATCGGCAAATCGGGCGTCGCCGTTGCGGGCGCGGGGGCCTTTGCGCTCAACTCCGTGACCTCCTCGGTGGAGGCCTCGGTCGCCGACGCGCATGTCACCGCGGATGCGGCCGACATCGATGTTCTGGCCTCCAACGAAAGCTCCATCAACGCGCTGACCCTCGCGGCGGCGCTGTCGGTGGGCTTTGGCAAGACCGGCGTGGGCGTGTCCATCGGTGCGGCCATCTCGGTCAACCGGATCGGCGATCCGCTCTTTGGCTCCGAAATCTCGGAGACCAAGGCCATCGTGGCCCGGTCCAGCCTGAAGGCCGCCAATGCGATCCTGGTCGACGCGGATGCGACCCAGTCGATCAACGCGCTGAACTTTGCCGGTGCCGTGGCAATTGCCGCGGGCAAGATCGGCGTCGCGGTCTCCGGATCGGGCGCGTTCCTGTTCAACAAGATCAACATGATCACCAGGGCCTCCATCGAGGGCGATGCGGGCACTCTGGCCGCCGGACGCGACGCGGCCAGCGCCGCGACCATCACCGTGGACGCAAGCAACGAGAGTGCGATCAACGCGGTTGCGGCAACGCTGGCTGTCTCGGCGGGCTTTGGCTCTGTCGGGGTCGCGGTGTCGATCGGCGTGGCCTATGCGCTCAACGAGATCGGCGGCTCGACCACGGCGCAAATCTCCGGCACGGGCACCACCAACGATGTGAACGCCAGCGGCGGCAATGTCACCGTGAGCGCCGCGGACAAGGCGACGATCAACGCCGCTTCTGCGGCGGCGGCCGTCTCGCTTGCGGCGGGGTCAGTCGGGGTCTCCGTGGCCGTGGCCGGTGCCGCGGCGACCAATATCGTCAACAGCCTCGCAGATGCAAAGATCAGCGCAGCGAAGGTCACCGCCTCGGCGGGCAACGTCGAGGTCACCAGCCGTTCCGAAAGCCAGATCAACGCCTTCATCATCGCCGGGGCATTTGCCGCGGCGGGGGGCAGCGTCGGGGTCGGGGTCGGGGCGGGCGTGACCATCGCCACCAACTACATCGGCCAGAGCCGCCTACAGGGCACCACGACCTATTCCGACACGGATGAGATCGATTCAGGCATCCTGCAAAAGAACGACACCGTCAAACTGACCCGCGGCGCCTATTCTGGCCGCACGTTTGAATACATCAGCGACACACCGCTGGACGCCAACCAGGACACCAATGGTGACGGCGACATCGACGATACGGATCAGGTGCATCTGATCAACGCCGAATACATGAACTCTGATCTCTGGAAAGAGATCGGCCTCGTGGACACCCCTGCCGGTGCGCAGGCGCAGATCCTTTCTGCCGAAGTGAATGCCTCGGGCGATGTGGTGGTCGATGCAGACAGCCTGCAAAAGATCAACACCGCTTCCATCGGCATCGCCGCGGCCATCGCCGTCGGCTCGGTCGGCGTGGGCGTGTCGCTTGTCGGCAGTTTCGTGTCGAACCGCATCAAGGCGATGTCCAAGGCGACCATCACCGGCGGCTCTGTGATCGCCAACTCCGTGCAGGTCACGGCAGATGATGACAGTTCGATCAATGCGGTTTCCTTTGCCGGGGCCCTGTCGGTCGCGGGCGGCACCGTCGGCGTTGCGGTGTCCATCGGCATCTCGGCCGCCTTCAACAGTGTCGCGAACCAGGTCACGGCAGAGATCGTCAGCGCGACGGTCAACGCCAGCGGCAAGACCGGGGACGACGGTGTGCTGGTGCACGCGGGCTCGGCCTATGGATCAAGCAGCAATGTGCTGGACCTCTCGGCCATTGGGTCTCGGACCACGATCCTGACCGATCTGGACGATGCGACCGGCACGGAGATGGAGGAATACGACGACAACGGCACCACGCGAGAGCGTGCGGTTCAGTCCGATGTCGATGCAGATGCGATCACGCTCACCGCGCTGAAGACCGCCATCGAAAACACCGGTCTGGAGGTCAGCGGCGACCTGCGGCTTACCCTGGTGAACGAGGACGAACGCTGGGTTGCGGTGGATGAAAACGGCAATGCCTTCGTGATCAAGCTCGAAGGCAGCGTCTTCTCTGTGCAAAAGGCCACGATCAACGCGCTGTCCACCGCCGCATCCATCGCGGCTGCCGGTGGGCTTGTGGGGGTCGCGGTCGCGGGGGCGGGTGCCGTCGCGGTCAACTCAGTCACCTCTGCGGTGACGGCAAATGTGAACGGCGCGACGATCAACGCGACGACCGGTGATATCACGGTCGAAGCGCGGTCTTCGGACCTGATCAACGCTGCGGTTCTGTCGGTCTCACTGGCTGTCGGCGGCGGAGCGGTCGGTGTCGGCGTGGCGCTCGGCGTGGCCGTGGCGCGCAACTTCATCGGGTTTGACGGCACCGGCGACGCGGTCAGCGGGGCGGGCACCTATGCAACCGTCGAAAACGCGATCACGACCGCGCCGCTTGGCACGCTGGATGTGAGCGCAGTCTCGCAGCGCAACATCAATGCCGCGGTCTTTGCCGGGTCGGTCGCTGTGGCCCTCGGGCTCTATGCCGGTGTCGGCGCGGCCCTGACCGGCGTCTATGCCGAGAACCAGATCGGCGGCGAAACCAGTGCCACGATCACCACCGGGACGCTGGGCAATACATCGGCGGGCAGCGTGTCGGTCACGGCCACCGACGTGAACAAGATCTTTGCGGTGGGCGGTGCGATCTCGATCAGTGTCGGCGGAGGCTTTACCGGTGTCGCGATTTCCGTCGCGGTCTCTCTCGGGCGCAACCAGATCACCAACAAGACGACGGCCCAGATCACCGCAGGAACCGGCGCGACCAGCGCGGTCGAGGCGACCAGCGGCGACATCCTTGTCGATGCCCAGGACACGTCCACGATCCGGTCGCTGGTTGCAGCTGCAGCGCTCGCGGTGGGCGGAGGCGTCACAGGCGTTGCCCTGTCCGGCGCCGGTGCGGAATCCAAGAACGCGATCGACAACACGGTCACGGCCCAGATCACTGGCGCCAAAGTGAATGCCAACTCCACCGGCGCGCAGACGCCGCGCCTCGATGGCAGCGGCAATGCGGTCACGGTGACAGCAAACAGCGGCGCGGATTCGCCCCTGTTCGATTCCAGCGGCAACCTGCTGGCGCAATACGCGGGCCTCGGTCTGCAGGTGTATGAGCTGGATTCCTCCAACATCCAGCAGTTCGACAGCTCCGGAAATCCGCTGTTTACCGCGCTGACCGGTCCGACGGCGATCACGCTTCTGGTGTTCGATTCCGCGGGCAACCCGTACAAGGTGCCGGTCTTCGACACCGGCACGGCTGCCGCTCAGTCGGTCAAGGTCACGGCGGATGCGGTGCAGGTCGTGAACGCATCGGCCATTTCTGCCGCGGCCTCGCTGGGCATCGGCGCAGTCGGTCTGGGCGCTTCGGTCGGCGCCAGCGTTGTCGAAAACAACATAGGTGGCAGCGGCGGCGGCGTCTTTGCCCGCATCAACGGCGGGGCGGACGTCAAGGCCAACACCGACGTGGACGTCAAGGCGACCATGTCGAGCACCATCGCCTCCAAGACGGGGGCTTTTGCGGTTGCCTTGTCTGCCGGGATGGTGAGCGGATCGGCGTCGATCGCGTTGACCGATGCGGACAACCTCAGCAGCTATTCGGTTCTGGCCGAAATCGACGGCTCTTCGGTCGAAGCCGGTGGCAAGGTGACGGTCGAGGCAAACGATGCCGCGACGATCTCGACCACGGTCGTGTCTGCCTCGCTGGCGGCGTCGATTGGCCTCACCTCGTTTGCCATCTCCCTGGCCGAGGCTGACTCGACCGCGACCGTGGCAAACACGATCAGTGCGACGGTCAACGCCAGCGATGTCTCGGCGGCGAACATGGACGTGAACGCGGTCGACAACACGACCGTCACGGTGACCTCGGAAACCGCCGCCGCATCCGTGTCGTTCACCGGCGCCCAGTCCGGCGGCGGCGCCTTTGCGACCGTCGATGCCAAGAGCACCCTGTCCGCCGTCATCAGCGGCACGGGCGATTCGGATATCATTGCCGTGACGGGCACGCTGAGCGTGTCGGCCATCAACAAGGCCACGCTCAACGCCACGGTCAGCGCCTCGAGCTTCTCGATTGCGCTGATTGCGCTCGCATCGGCGGATTCGGCGGCCACGGTGAGAACACTGGCCCAAGCCGGTGTCAAATCCGCCCGCGTCGCTGTCGGCGGCACGCGCCTGACGGCTGGCACGCTGAGGCTCGAGGCGGCGACCTTGACCGACATCCATCTGGATGTTGAGGCGTTCTCGGTGTCGACCGGCGCATCCGTCGGCACCAGCAGCGGCTTTGTCCAGACCGGCGCCGATGTGGATATCGAGCTGGGCAACAGCCTCGGCTCGATCACGGCCGGTACGATCAGCGGTCTCGCGCGCACAGGCGCAGTGACGGCCGGTGATCGCAACGTCACGACCGAGATCGAGGCCGCAGGCGGCGCGCTGATCGGTCTGAACTCGACCGTGGCGCAGGTGGAGAACACCGACAAGGTCAAGGCAAGGATCGGGGCAGGCGCGACCGTGACGACCACGGGTGATCTGTCGCTCATTGCCAATGCCAAGGTCAGCCAGGAGGCCAAGGCCAAGGCGGCGACCGGCGGTATCATCGGCATCGGTGCGGCCGTGGCCCTTGCGTCCAGCTCCACCACTGTCGTGGCCGACGTCGAAAGCGGTGCAACGGTCAACGTCACGGGCAACATGGTCCTGACTGCGCTTGGTGATGCCACCAACAACACCGATGTCATCACCGGTGCTTATGGCGTGGCAGGCCTCGCGGCATCCAGCGCCACGACCAGCACCCTCAGCTCCACGACGGCAGAGGTCAACGGATCGGTGACCACGACCGGTGAGCTGTCGGTGGTTGCGGGGCACGCGGCCCGTCCCAAGACGACGCTGGACACAGATGCCAAGGGCGCCATCGCAGGCACCGGTGTCGAGACCCAGAACACCATCACCACAGATGCCATCGTGCGCTTCAACTCCGGCTCCGTGATCCGTGCCGGATCGACCGATTTTGTCGCGTCGAACACGCTGACGCGCGCCACGGCGACCACCTCCGATGTGCGCGGCAGCACCGCGGGTGCCGTCTCTGGTGCCCTCGCGGACGCCAAGACGGACATCAACTTCAACAGCAAGGTGGAGTTCAAGAGCGGCTCCGACGTTGCAACCACGTCGAGCTCCGGCGTGCTGAAGGCGCGGGCGTTCAACAGCATCGTCTACGCCGAGAAGGTCTATCTCAAGACCGGCGGCGCGCTGTCGGGGGCGGGCGCCTTTGTGGACATCAACGCCGATGACATCGTGGCATCGATTACCGTGGAAAACGGCGCCAAGATCTACGCCCTTGGCGAGATCGAATTCGAGACCAATGGCCAGTACCTGATCCGGGCGCAGTCCTATTCTGAAACCTACGGCATCGGCACCGTGGCGCTGGGCAATGCCTTCGTGCATGTGCGCCCCGAGAACACCATCGAGATCGCGGGCAATGTTCTGGCCGAGGGGGATATCTTTCTGGCGGCGGGCACCGACCGGGACCGCAATTTCACCTCCAGCCAACTCTATGCTTACGTTGACAATTTCGCAGGCTCGGCCATTCCGATCGACGATCTTGAGACGCAGGCGCTCTATGACACGACGAACCGCGTCACCATCGCGGGCACCGGTCACCTCGAAAGCTATCGCAGCATCGACATGAATGCCGATGCCACCTATGTGGCGGGCGTCAAGGGCAAGGCCACCGGGCGCAACTGGGTCTCTGCGGTCAAGGACGCCGTTGGCTCCTTGCTGGGCGGCAACGTCGAGGACTTTGGCGATGGCGCGGGCTTTGCGCGCGCGCAGGGCATCGTCACCAATGACGGCCTCGTGCGGACGGGTGCGCGGCGCAACCTCGAACTGACAATCAACGATCTGGACGAGACCGCCGGGACCATCGATCAGGAAGGCACCCGCGACAGCAACAACGATCTGATCATCAAGGCCAGCATCGGCGCCGACACCGTGGAAACCTCTGGGTCGCTGGCGCTGCAGCGCATCGAGGAAAGCCTCACGCGCTACGGTCTCGACGACAGCGGAAACCTCAAGAACAACGATTTTGTGAACGGGTTGCTGGCCGACAAGAACCGGATCCTGAAACAGATGCTGGCCGAAGGTCAGGCGGTTGAG
This sequence comes from Sagittula sp., assembly GCA_042088665.1. Lineage (GTDB taxonomy): Bacteria > Pseudomonadota > Alphaproteobacteria > Rhodobacterales > Rhodobacteraceae > JBELMB01. The sequence continues at coordinate 26,142 of JBELMB010000007.1, read as the reverse complement.
GATCCCAACACCGGGGTCATCTCGCCCGTGGCACAGCGCACCGACGTGGTGATCGTGATCGAAGACATGTTCGCCGCCGCGGGCAATGTCATCATCCGCGGCGACCAGCTTGCAGGCGCCGGCACGTTTGATGTGCCCAAGGACGTGTCGCTGAAGGTGGTCAACGATACACTGGCCTCGATCACGTTCAACGATATCGAGATCCCCGAAACCAACGGGTTGTTGCGCTTTAACGGGATAAACCTGAACGACGAGGCCAATGCCGCCGCTGCCAATGCCACGGCGCGGTCCAAGAACGACGAGTCCGTTGTCATCGACAACCGCAACGTCGACGACAATGGCGTCATCCCCGACACCAACATCACCATGGGCCGGTTCACGACGCTGACACCTGCGTTCAGCATGTCCACGGATACGTTTACCACCGGCAGCACCAGCGCGCCGATCATCGACATCCGGGTGACGAAAAACGTGCGCGCCGCGGCCACGGTGACCAGCGCCAGTGGCGCCACCGGAACGATCCCGGCCGTGGATCAGACCATCAAGATCATCGGCGACATCTATGCGCCCACCTCGGAACTGACGGTGCGTGGCCCTTCGGGCATCAACGATGTGAACTTTGTCTCGACCGGCTCGATCACAACAGCGTCGCAATCGATCATCGTGGGGGGCACGATCGACATCTCGACCCGTGACAACCTGCACGCGGGCGGCGACCCCTTTGGCCAGTTCAAGAACAGCGGCATCATGGGCGACGGCACGCAAGCGGCAGCCTACAAGACCGCAGGCACGGTGACGTCGGCCTATCAGTCCCTGATCAACGGTTCCGGGACCGGCGATGCCAGCTACTACGGCGACACGTCAACGACGCCGGAAACCATCGCGCTGAAGGCGAACACGATCAATCTGACCGGCGCCTATGTGAACGTGAACGGTGTTATCCAGTCAGGCGACGACCAGTTCGCGCTGACGCTGGACAGTGCACAGCAGACCCAGATCGAGAATGCGGTCAACGAATGGACGCGGATCGATGTCGGTTCGGACAGTCCGTTCATTGTGCAGTATCGCAAGTCCAACAATACGGTCTACGTCAGCAAGCTGGACCCCAAGGGCGGCCAGATCACCATCGAAGGCCGAATCGTGTCGACCTCGAAGGGCGAAATCCGCGTGCATTCGGGCTATCCGAAGATCGAGATCACGAACAACATGACCGTCGCGGGGCTGACCCTGCAGGTCGAAGAGATCGATGCCGACACCCGCGGCGTCGGCAAACTGACAATCCGCGACCGTGGCCGTGGCGTCAGCACGGATGGCAAGGACACCCCGCTGGTGCAAACCGTTTATACGGTGCAGGCGGATGGCTCGGCCACCGTGGCTGACCAGATCATTGATTCAAGTGTGACAGCCTCCAGCGCGGTGGTGCGCACGCTTGCCAACCAGGGCGTGGATGCTGACGGTCGCATCACCACCACTGGCACGTACCGCGGCATCGAAGGTTACCGCTACACCTGGGTCGTGGGCCAGAGCGTCGACACGACAACCATCCGTGGCAAGGTCGACAAGGGTTGGATCGGCATTGATGCGCTGGTTCCGGACCAGACCAATATTCCGATCCGCAGTCAGGTGGCGACACCGGGTCAATTGCTGCCGAACTCCAGCGTGTTCTACAATGATCCTACCGTAACAGAGGACTACACCTACAGTTCGGAGACGACGACGCTCAGCAATATCGTCAAGCAGACGCTCTACAAATCGTCGACCGACTGGAAAGGTGTGACCAGCACGACCCGTGAATGGACCACATGGACCAAGGAAGCGGTGGAGCATACGCACACCATCTCCGCCGACCGGGCCATCAACCTGAAGTTCCTCGGCTACGAGACCGGCACGATTTCCATCGATGCAGGAACGGCCGATGTGAACCTTGTCGGGCCGCTGAAGAACACCACCGGTGCCACCACGGTTGACACGGACGGTAACATTGACGCGCTCTTGTCAGGTGCCGACACGCCGGTGATCGGCGGCAAGGTCATCACCCTTGTGGCGGGCGGCAGCATCGGCAGCCGCGACAGCACGATCGACAGCAAGGATGTGCCAAAGCAATCCATCGCCGCATCTACAGTGCAACTGAACCTTGTTGACGACGCCAACGCGCGCCTGTCGGCCACCGCGGGTGGGGATATCTTCCTGCAACAGAAGGTGCTGACCACCGCAGGCGCTTACAACGACGTGCGCGTGACCAAGCTGGAAAGCACCTCTGACGGGCGCGTTGAACTGATCACCGGGGATCCGACCGCAACCGGGACGCTTGTCTCCGGCGGCAACATCCTGTCGCCCGGCGGCGCGGGCGCGATGTCCGGCGGATCGATCTACGTGTCCAGCAATGGCTCTGTTGGCAGCGCGACCGATACGGTGAACATCGATGTGGGCGACAATGCCGTTGACCGACTGACGGTCTTTGCCAAGGGCGATGTGAACCTGACCGAGGCCGGGGGCAACCTGCGGATCTACCAGATCGACACAACCGGTGACGTCAAGCTGACGCTGGGCAATGGCGATCTTCTGGACGCCAATTTTGAACAGGTCGAAGACGAACGCGCCAAGGCCGAGCTTCTGAACGGTGTCTGGGGCGACATGGACTTGCTGGGCTATTACGACGGCGCCGGCAATCTGCGCGAGGACATCGGCGCGGGCAAGAAGATCGCCGAAGCCATCTCGCAGGAAAATGCCATCCGTGAGCGCGACTACACCCAGTACTGGGATTGGCGCAGCTACATGGATGCGGCCAAGATCGACGATGTGGTCAACAACGACGGCGACATCTTCCTTGCGCCCAATGGCGACCACACCAACGAGCTGGCGCGCCAAAAGCAGATCTACCTGCTGCAGAACCCCTCGGCGACCGATGCCGAAGCAGATGCCGCCGCGGCGACGCAGTTGCAGACGCTGATTTCCAACCGCTCCGACCAGTTCCGCGTATTGCATGCGACAGAGTATCTGGACACCGGCCAGACCTACGGCAGCGAGGCGGCCTATGACGACACGCGCACCGATTTCCTGACGACAGCGGAACAGCAGGTCATTCGGGACGGCATCAAGATCTGGACCGAAGAAGAGCTGCTGAACGGCATCGGCGCGGGCCTGTTGAAGCCTGTCACCGACACCAATCTCACGATCGAAGAGGCCAATATCAAAGGCAACAACATCGTTCTGGACGTGGCGGGCACCGTGGGCCGCACGCAGGGCGAGGTCTTTATCGACATCACGGCGGGCACCAGCCTGACGACCGCGCAGCGGCTGATCATCGGATCCGCCGAACGCAGCGACCTGTTCTTCCTTGTCACCGACAAGCAGACCGGATCGGTGGACTTCAGCGCCGCCAACAACTCCGTGACATTGCGGTCGGGCACATGGGATGCGGCGCTTGTCGCGGGCATGACCGTGCAGCTCGAAGGCACCACGTCAAACGCCACTGAAAACGAACAGTACTACGTGATCGACAGCATCTCGGCGGACCGCAAGACCTTGAATTTCAAGGGGGTGGTCGATTCCACAGGCGCCGATGTGACAACCTTCGGCAAGACCGTGCTGACCGTCACGGATTCGGATCTGAACGTCTCCGTGACGGTTTCGGCCATCATCAACGATCCGCTGGGGGCCACGCAGGACGCGGTTGTTTCCGTCTCCGGCAATACGATCACGCGCACCGATGGTGGCGATTTCACCGCGGGCACCTCGAACGCGCTGGAGCAGGGCGATCTGTTGCTGCTGTCCACCACTGCAGCCCGCACGCAGGCGGCGCAGAATTCTCAGGTGGCGACACAGAACGAAAACGATGCCAATTCGCTGTTCCGCATCCTGAGCGTCACGGCAGATACGATCACGCTGGGCGATCAGAACGGCAACCCGGTCACGCTGGTGGCCGAGACCGGCGTCACCATGACGCTCGACCAATACGTCGAACTCGAAGCGATCCAGGTGCAGCAGCGCGAGGATTTCGATATCGAAGCGGTGGGCCAGATCGACGTGAATTCGATCGGCGACACCTTCCTCGGCTCGGAGGGCACGTTGAACCTGGGCCGCGTCACCGTTGCTCAGGCGACGGGCAATGTGGACAGTTCGCTGCGCCTCAAGGCGGGCGGCAGCATCCTCAACAACGCAGGCATCACCGACGCCTCGACCGACAACAATGTCACCGCCGATGACGTGGTCCTTGAATCGGGCCAGGGCAGCATTGGTCGCCGCGCCACCACGGGCGGCATCGTCGAGAACCGGATCTACATGGATCTGCGCGACGGCAAGATGGTCACCGCGCGCGCGGCCTCTGACATCGTGCTGACGGAACGGCTCGGCAACTTCCTTGTGGGCACGATGTTCGCCAAGGCAGGTGACGTCGATCTCGTGGCGCTCAACGGCTCCATTCTGGACGGTCTGGGCACCAACCTGACCAACATCCAGTCCGTCGAGGTCATCCTGACCGCCAGTGGCTCCATCGGCGGACCCGTGGCCAACAACCAGGAAAACACGCTGGAGATCAACGCCTCTGACAGCAACGGCTTTGTGACGGCAACTGCGGGTGCGGACATCTACCTCTCTGAAGAGAACCAGATGCGGATCGACAAGGTCGAAAGCACCGGCGGCACGGGCACCACGGTGTCTCTGGAAGCGGCGCTCTCGATGGTCGAGGCGGTGGACGGCGACACGCCGGTCGTGATCGGCCACAACATCACGCTTGTCACGGTGGGCGGCCAGATCGGCAACGCCGGTCAGGAATTCGACATCAACGGCACGGGTGGTGTGTTCAACGCCTCGTCGCTGCAGGGCAATATCTATGTCATCGAGCGTTTCGGCGATCTCAACCTTGAAAGCGTCGGCACCGGGGACACCAACACCGCCTTCCTGACCGCAATCGAAGCGGGCGCCTCGATCCTGAACGCGGCCGCGGTGGGTGTGTCCAACATCACCGGTGGCCGGGCCTTCCTGACCGCGAGCCAGGACATCGGCCGTTCCAACAAGAAGCTCTTTACCACCATCGGCACCATCCAGGCGGAATCCACCGCTGGCAGCACCTATGTGGAGAACGCAGGCAAGTTGCAGGCGGTCACCGACACCGGTGCGGGCACGGCGCTGAAATCCGGCGGTGCGATCAACATCAAGACCAACAGCCCGCTGATCCTCTCCAGCAATGTGTTTGCGGCGGGGCTGATCGAACTGGTGGCCGACGAGATCACGGATGCGGATTATGCCATTGCCTTTGCGGCGGATAACACCATCGCCAGCAAGGACGACTATGACACGGTGACGATCAACGCCGGTGTGACGATTGAAAGCACCGGGTCCTCCATCGATGTGTTTGCAGGCGATCATGTGGTCGTTGACGGCACGCTGCGCGCGGCGCAGGACGTCAACATCTACACCGACGTGGATACCGAAGTGACGGTTCCGGTGACGCTGGGTCTGACCGCCACCGCCGCCGATGAGGATGGTGGTGACATCACCATCAGCAGCACCGGCTTGATCGACGCGGGTGCGAATATCCTGTTCGACACCGGGGCGACCGGGCCAAACATGCTGGCCGGTGCGGTGGATCAGCGCGACGTGGTCACGGTCAACGGCACCGTCACGGCGCAGACCCGCATCGACATCAAGACAGGCGGCGACAAGGACGAGGTCATCCTGACCGGCGGCACGCTGGGTGCGACATCGGTCCTGATCGACCTCGAGGCCGGACAGGACAGCTTTGACCTGACCGACATGACGGCGCTGACCGGCAATGTCACCGTCACCGGTGGCGCAGGCGAAGACCGCATCAATGTCACCCGTCTGGGCACGCAAGGCAGCGGCGACAGCCTGACGCTGGACGGCGGCGCAGGGTCGGATGACACCAAGATCCAGACGCATGGCTCTGTGACCGGGGCGACCAACGCGGTCGATTACGTGATCACGCTGGCCGACACCGGCGGCATCGACGCGGCCAATGGTGTCGACAACGTCGAGATCCTCGGCACCAGCGAAAACGATCTTTTCCTCAGCCGCGGCAATTTTGCGGCCCTGATGCATGGCACCGAGGCGCAGGCGCGTGGTGAGGCGACAGGGCGTCCCGACACGGTGGAGCGGTTCGACTATGACCGCAGCATCAACGGTCGCATGTCGCTGATCGGTCTGGACGGGGACGATATGTTTGTCTCCGACGACAACGGCACCTTCATGACGCTGGACGGCGGGCTTGGTGAGGATAGCTTCCAGTTCGGTCAGATCTTTGGTTCGAACCCTGTGGCCGGTGGTACCTTCACCGACGGCACCGGCGCGACGATCTCGAACGGGATCGCCGCGGGTGACGACATCAACACCGTGCTGACCACGCGGGGCTACCTGTCGTTCGGGTCGTCTTATGCCGCGACCGCCTTTGGCGGCGAGGGCAATGACACCTTCACCATCTACTCCAACAAGGCCGAAGCGCGCCTTGAGGGCGAAGACGGCAACGACACCTTCATTATCCGTGCGTTCCTCAAGACCGATGGCGCCATCGCGGACCAGAAGCTGGTCAAGGTGCGGGCGGGCAATGGCGACGACACCGTAGAATACAACATCAACGCCCCCGTGGACATCGATGGCGGCGCGGGCTTTGACCGCGTGGTGGCCATCGGCACGGAGGCCGACGATACCTTTGTCATCACCGAAGACGGCATCTTTGGCGCCGGGCTGAACATCACGATCAGCAATGCCGAAGAAGCGCTGGAAGTGGACGGGCTGGAAGGCAACGACACCTTCTACATCAAATCCACCTCCGAAGGCACGATCACCAATGTGATCGGGGGTCTTGGCTCTGACACATTCAACGTGGCCGGGGATGTCAACGATCTGGTCTTCTCCGCCGATCCCTCGGGCCGTTCGGGTGGCGTGAACCACCTCGCGGAATCCTCCGTGACGACCAGCGACTACCACAATGTCTTTGTGCCGGGCGTGGCGACCAGCGTGTCCGACGATGGTCAGCAAAAGGTGGTGATCGAGGAATCCGGCGGGTCCACAGGGGTGAGCGAAGGCGGGCTGATGGACAGCTACACTGTCACTCTGGCGGCTGCGCCGGTGGTGGGACAGACGGTCTTTGTGTCGATTTCAGCGGGCATCTCCTCGCGGCAGGATCGTCGCCTCGCCGTCTCGGCCATGGCTGCGGGCACGGAACTGACGATCACCGGCAACACCATCACGCGCGCCACCGGGTCTTTCCTGACCGATGGCTTCGATGTGCAGATGGGTGTGACGCTGGGCAATGCCGGTGACAGCACCGGCAGCTACGCGATCGACACCATCTCTGCAGACGGGCGCACGATCACCGTTGACGGCACCTTTGCCGAAGCGCTGACCAGCGTGACCAATGTGACCGTGACGGGCCAGTTGGCCGACACCGTCCTTGTGCGCACCGGCGCCAATGCCTTTGCCGATGGTCTCGTGCTCGAGTTCGACAGCACCAACTGGAACGTGGCCCAGACCGTGGACATCATGGCCGTGGACGATGCCGCGGCCGAAGGGCTGAGGACCGTGATCATCAGCCATGCCATCGACAGCGGCGACGCCAGTTTCGACGGCACCGTGGTCGAGAACCTGCGCCTTGACGTCACCGACAACGACAAGCCGCTGGCGATCCTGACACCCTCGGGCGCGGATACCTTCGTTCTCGAAGGCGCGCAGGGCATCACCGACACCTACACCGTGGTTCTCAGCAAGCCGCCTGCGACCGGCGAAGTGGTGACAGTCACGCTGAGCGACAATTCCAACTCTTCCGATCTGCAGTACTCGGCCACGACGCTGAACTTTGACAGCAGCAACTGGAACGTGGCGCAGACCGTGACCGTGACCGCAACCGATGACACCACGGTCGAAAACGAAGAGCGCGTGACCGTCACGCATACGATCTCCAGCACCGGTGGGGTCTATGCCGGGGCAGAAACCTCCGAACTGACCGTCGAAGTGGCCGATGATGACAGCGCCAAGGTGCTGGTCATTGAAACGGATGGCAGCACGCGTCTCTCGACGCTGGCGGGCAGCACCGACAGCTACCTGTTGCGCCTGACACAGGCCCCGGCGGCGGGTGAGACGATCACCCTGTCGGTCATCGACGACGGCCAGACGCGCGTCGTCAATGGCGGTGGCGTGACCAATCGGACGGTCTTCAGCGGTGCGGTCGGGCTGGAATTCGTGCGCAACAGCGATGATGCAGACGAGATCCGTCGCACCGATGGCGGCAATTTCCGCACCGACGGCCTGACCTCGGGCCTGGTGATGGACATCACCGGGACCACGTCGAACAACGGTCCTTTCTCGATCGCGGGCATTTCTGCCGATGGCAGCACGATCACCCTTGCCGGCGGCCAGCCGGTGGTGAACGAGACCGTGACCGCCACTGTGGACGTCTCTGTCGCAGAGGCGACGCTGGACGTGACGAACTGGGCCACCGGTGTGACCGTCACGCTCGAAGCGGATCCGAACTATGTGCCGACTGCGCTGTCGCGCGTCACAAAGACCTTCCCCTCCGAGCCGCACACGCTGGACCGTATCCGCGGGCCGCTTCGGCTGGACGGCGCGTCGACCGCCAACCGCGAATTGCGCGCGGCTATCATGCTGCCGCAGGAAAAGGACCCGGGTCCGATCGACATCCAGGCTGTGGACGAAGAAGTGCTGCAGCAGGACGTGGTCAACATCTTCAACGATTCCTCGGTCATCAATGACACGGGCCGCATGTACAACACCGCCGATGGCCGTCTGCATGTCGACGGGCTGGGCATGGGCACCGGCACCATCTCGATCTCGCAGGGGGTGGGACTGCCGGATCTTGTGTTCAACAAGGGCATCTCGATGAACACGATGGAAGTCGTCGAGGTTCTGCTGGGGCAGGGCGACGACAGCTTTACCATCGACAACACCAATATCGGCAGCGATTACAACGATCCCAATGCGGCCGTGAACCTGCCGATCACCGCCGTGCATGGCGGCGGCGGGGCCGATACGATCACCGTTTCGGAGATCACCGAACCCAGCCACGGGCGCTATTCGGCGCTGGTGATCTACGGTGACACGGACAGCAGCGGCAACCGGTTCGACTACATCGGCGGCGCGCCCAATGGCAACGCCGCGGTGTTCAACGCGCTGGGCCTCCCGGGTGATCACGGCGACACCATCGATCTCAGCGCGATCAGCCTGACCGACGCCAATGCCGGTGGCATTCTGGCCTATGGTGGCGCGGGCAATGACACGATCATCGGCTCGGCGCAGGGCGACTGGCTTGCGGGCGGCAGCGGCAACGACAGCATCCTCGGCAATGGCGGCGATGACATCATCGACGGCGATGGCGGTGTGGTGGTCGACCTGCTGGCGCGCACCGTGGCGCAAACCTCCGTGTTCGTGCCCACGCCGCTGCTGCAGAGCGGCGACGACATGACCCCGGGCGCAGACATCCTGCGCGGCGGTCTGGGCAGTGACATCATCGTCGGCGACCTCGCGACGATCACGCGCTTTGGGTCCACCGCGATCACCAACCTTGGGTCGGTGGAATCGATCACCAGCCAGAGCACCGACATGGGCGGCAACGACTCGATCTTCGGCAACGAAGGCGATGACATCGTGATCGCGGGTTTTGGCGCGGATCAGGTCGCTTTGGGCACCGGCAACCACATCGTGGCGGGCGACAGCGCAGAGTTGCTGTACGGCATCGGCACCACCGAAGACGACGAGATCGAGCGGTTCGCATCGCTCGCGGTCGATCTTGGCGGCGCGGATACGGTCACGGCGGATGCGGGCAGTGGCGCGGATCTGGTGATCGCGGGCGCTGGCGCCGATGAGGTCAACGTGACCGACGGCATCAACGTCGTGCTTGGCGACACCGGCGAGATCATCGGCCAGACCGGCACCACGGTGCTTGGCACGCTGCGCCTGACCGTGGATGAGATCCGTTCGCTCGACTCCGCCAATGGCGGCATCGACGTGATCACGGGCGGCGTGGACGCCGACATCATCTTTGGCGGCGAGGCAGGCGATACGCTGACCGCGGGCGACGGCGTGAACATCGTGCTGGGCGACCTCGGCGCCTTCTCGATGGAAAGCGCGGCGACGCTGTCGCTGGCCAATCTCGAAGAGGTCACCTCCTCCTCGCCTGACAGCGGTGGCGACGACACGATCACCACCGGTGTCGGCGATGACATCGTGATCGGCGGCTTTGGCAGTGATCAGATCACGCTGGGCACCGGCAACCACATCGCCCTCGGCGACAATGGCCGGATCGACTACATGGTCGACGGCGACAACAGCGCCATCGATCTGGTCGAGACCACCGACACCACCTTCGGCGCGGCCGACACGATCACCACGGGCACGGACACCGGGTCCAACCTCGTGATGGGCGGCGCGGGCGGCGACACGATCACCGTCTCGAACGGCGACAACCTCGTGCTGGGCGACCACGGCCAGATCATCGGTGCCGCGACGGGCACGCAGTATGGCGCATTGCCGATATCGCCCGTGACCGTGCAATCGGTCAGCGTGATCACCGGCGGCGCAGATACCGTCACAGGTGGCAGCGGCAGCGATCTCGTGATCGGCTCCGAGGGTGGCGACACGATCCTTGGTGGCGATGGGGCCAATGTGCTCTTTGGGGACCACGCGCGGGTCTCTTCTCTGGCGGGCATCGTGCGACCGGGCACCCTGACCCGGGTCGAAAGTCTCGACACCGCCAATGGGGGCGCCGATATCATCACCGGTGGCGCGAACAGCGACATCGTTGCGGGTGGTGCTGCGGGCGACACGATTTCGCTTGGGGCTGGCGGCAACATCGCATTGGGCGACAACGCGCTGATCGACTGGACAGTGACCGATGGAGACCCGGCCCTGATCGACCGGATCGAGACCACGGCCCGCACGACCGGCGGCAGCGACACGATCACCAGCGCCTCGACCAGCGACAACCTTGTCTTTGGCGGTGTGGATGCGGACAGCATCACGTTGGGCAACGGCAGCAACATCGTGCTGGGCGACAACGGCTTTGCGACCGGCTACACCACGGGCACGCCGTTGGGCGATGCCACGCTGGATCTGGCACGGGTCGAAAGCCTGTCTGACGGCACCGGCGGTGCGGATACCATCGGCACCGGCAGCGGTATGGACCTCGTTGTGGGTGGCGAGTCGGGCGACACCATCGGCACGGCCAATGGCAATGCCATGATCTTTGGCGACCAGGCGCGACTCTTCAAGGTGACCGGCGCGCTCAGCCTGACCAATCTCTACCGCGCCGAAAGCCTCGACTACGCCAATGGCGGCGCCGATCTGATCACCACGGGCAATGACAGCGACATCGTCGTGGGCGGCGCCGATGCGGATGTCATATCGCTGGGCGAAGGGGGCAATATCGCGCTGGGCGACAACGGGTTGATCGACCGGAACCTGATGGATGGCGATCTGGCGCTGATCGACGTGATCCGCGCGCTTGCGCATAACGTCGGTGGCGCGGACAACATCACCGCGGCGACCAGTTCCGACAACATCGTGATTGGCGGCCAGGGCGCGGACACGATCACGCTGGGCAATGGCATCAACATCGTCATCGGCGACAACGGCGAAATCCTCGGCTACGGCACCGGCGCCACCCAGACCGGCGTGGATATGTCCACGGCGCAGATCCAGACCCTGTCCGAAGGCATCGGCGGCACGGATACCATCGGCACCGGCACGGGCGATGACATCGTTCTGGGCGGCTTTGGCGACGAAGCGATCACCGACACCGGCGCAACCATCGGCAACCTCTTCTTTGGGGATGGCGGTCGCGTGGATTTCCGCGCTTTGCCGGTCGGGTCGGCTTCGGCCACGCCGCTGGTGACGCTGGGTGTCTCCAAGGCGGTGGCGATCGGTGGGCAGGATGTCTTTACCCTCAGCACCGCGGACGACATCGTCGTGGGCGGCGCCGAGGGCGACACGGTCACAGATGCAGGTGGTCGCGCGCTGATCTTTGGCGACAACGGCATGTTCACGGGGCATGTCTCGGCGGCACTGACACTGGGCACCATCAGCCTCGTGTCGGCCCGCACCGTGCAGGCGCTTGTCGGCAAACGGGACGAGATCGCCATGGGCTCGGGTGCGGCGACCGTCTTTGGCGGGGCCGAGAACGACCTGATCACCAAGACAGGCACCACCAATGAACCGGCCAGCCTGCTGCTGGGCGACCACGGCCACGTGAGCTTTGCCCTTGCAGGCAGCGCCACGCCGCAGCCCATCGCGACCCTGATCGAAAGCACCGACACCGACATCGGTGGCGATGACGAGATCACGTCGCAGGGAGGGGCGGACATCGTGATCGGCGGCTTTGGCGCGGATGCGCTGGATGCAGGGGACGGCGCGAACATCGTGCTGGGCGACAACGGGCGCATCACCGGCACCGAAGACGAGGCGCTGGCGGATGACGGGCGGGCAATCTCGCTCATCGACGTCAAGACGATCGACCCGACCATTGGCGGCGTGGACACGATCCGCACCGGGTTGCACGGGGACATCATCCTTGGCGGCGCAGCCGGAGATGACATCACCGCGCATGTGGGGCAGGGGCCTGCGACCTTTGACGAAGGCAACATCATCCTTGGCGACCACGGCGAGATCACGTTCCACAACCCGATCACCGGCACCAACTTCCCCTCGCTGGTGAAGACGGTCGATCCGACCCGCGGCGGTGATGACATCATCCGCTCCGGGACGGGCAATGACTTCATCGCGGGCGGCACGGGATCGGATACGATCACCGGGCTGGGCGGCAACGACGTGATCGGTGGCGACCACATCATGGGTGCGGGCACCGTAGACCTGAGCGCGCTGCCGCTTCTGGCACCGGGTGTCGCGAGCTTTGCCGTGACCTCCATCGATATCACCGAAACCGATGGCGGTGCGGGCGACTGGATCCTTGCGGGCGCGGGCGACGACCTCGTGATCGCGGGTCAGGGCTCTGACAGCGTCTGGGGCGGGCAGGGCAACGATGACATCATCGGTGGCCACAACCAGTCCGGCGGCTCGGACACCGGTGACAGCATTGACGGCGGCGTAGGCGACGATGCCATTGCGGGCGACAACGCGGCCATGCACCGCACCGGCAATCCGCTGGATGCGCGCATGCGGGTGCTCTCTGGCACCACGCTTTACGGCACCAACCTCGACCCGAGCCTTGGCGCGGTGGATGACGGGCTGGGCCTGATCACCGGCGACAGCCAGGCGAACCCGGATGGCACGGTCCAGCGGTCGATCATCCTTCTGGACCACGCAGAGGGCACGGATGCCGGCCTTTATGGCGCGGATGTGATCGCAGGCGGATCCGAGAACGACCAGATCTTCGGTCAGCTGGGCGACGACTCGCTGCAAGGTGACGGTGCCATCGACATCGACCGCAACGGCATTGTCGATGCGGATGAGGGCAAGGCCCCCTCGGCGATGCGCGATCTCAACGGTATCCTGAACGTCGATGCCTCGGTTGAGGATTTCCTTGGCGCGGGCCGCGACGGCGACGACTACATCGAAGGCAACGGCGGCGCCGATATCATCTTTGGCAACCTTGGTCGGGACGACATCATCGGCGGCAGTTCCGCGCTTTATGGTCTGACGGACCGCACGGCGCGCGTTGACGGGTCGGACATCATCTTTGGCGGGGCCGGGCTGGACATCCTGCGCAATGACCTTGGCGACGATGATCCCACCGTGCATGCGCGCGACAACGATGTGATCGTGGGCGACAATGCCAATATCTTCAGGGTGCTGGGCACCAATGGCATCGCGGCCGGGGACTACCTGACCTTCAGCTTTGACACCTATTCCAGCACGATGCGGATTGTCCCGCGTGTGGTCGAGCATCTCGACTATACCGAGGGCGGCGTGGACATGGACCCGGTGGCCGCAGCGCTGGACCGCGGCGCGGCGGACGAGATCCACGGCGAAACCGGCGACGACCAGATCTATGGTCAGCTGGGCGATGACGTGCTCTTTGGCGATGCCCAGAACGACGATCTGATCGGCGGCACCGGCAATGACTTCATCTCTGGTGGCACCGGGGTGGACGGGGTGATCGGCGACGATGGTCGCATCATGACCAGCCGCAACTCCACCTCGACCGGCGAAGCGCTGTATGACGTCGCCGCGCTGAGCGAAGTGGATACGCTGCTGATCTCCGACGACTTTGACGCGCTGCGCTCTGTCACGGCGCGGGACGGGCAGCTGGTGAAATCGGTCAACCTGACGCCCTTCTCACCCAACCCGAACGACCCCAACGACCAGTATTTTGACGCGACAGATGCCAATGACATCATCTTTGGCGGCTGGGGCGGCGACTTCCTGCACGGTGGTTGGGGCAACGACGCCATCTCCGGCGCCGAGGCGTTGACGCTGGACCTCGCCCCGGTGGACCATCAGGGCAATATCATCAGCTTCGAGACGCCGTTCAATCCGGGCACGGTGGCGCAGGTCAACGATGCGGCCTTCCGCGGGCAGATCTCGCCGGAGGTGCATGTCGCCTACCTGCCGATCTTCCAGAGCATCACGCCGCGGGCCACGATCACCTTTGACAGCCTCGGCAACCCGGTGGCCGCGGTGGGCGAACAGCGCTGGTTCCTGACCCATGACCCGACCGAAGGCCAAGTGGACAGCCGGTCGGAAAATGGCAGGCTCTCGGACGGTGACGACCGGATCTTTGGCGACATCGGCCATGATATCCTGATCGGCGGCACCGGGCGTGACAACATGTACGGGGGCTATGGCAACGACCTGCTGAACGCCGATGACGATCCGACCACGATGGGCATCGACCGCCCCGACACCGCCCTCGACGAAAGCACGACCGCGGGCATCAACGATCTGCCCGACGAGGACACCAGCTATGAGGACCTTGTCTTTGGGGGCGGCGGCCGTGACTTCCTGATCGGCAACACCACCGGGGACCGGCTGGTCGATTGGGTGCGGTCGTTCAACGAGTACTTCGTGCCCTATCGCTCTGCCGGGGCGCCGATGGTGATCGAGAGCCAGACCAAGGTGATCGAGAACTACCTGCTCGAAGTGGCCTTCCACGACGGGGCGGACCCGACGCGGGCAGATGACGTGAACTTTGTGCTGGATGCGCTGGGCCATCCCGATGCCCTGCGCGGAGAGCCTTATGGCGAACTGGGCCTGATCAACAACGACTCCGACAAGCCGCTGAACCAGGCGGAGTTCATCAAGCAGTCCGATCGCAGCCTGCTGCCCGGACGTGGTGCGGTGAACGACGGCGTGGTGTTTGGCCCGCCGGTCATTCCGACGGGTGCGCGGCTTGATGCCTCGCAACTGGACGACTTCGGCTTCAGCAGCCCGCTGTCTGGGTCCACTGGCGTGCACACCGGCGACCAGACCGTGATCACCGCGCGCGACCTCGGTGCGGCAACCGGACCGGAGCGCCCGAGCGGCGAGGAATTCCGCAGCTTCATCCAGGGGGATGCGGGCATCGTCGTGGTCAACAACATGGCTGGCGTCACCGGGTCCAACCCGCCCAACGCGGTGGTCAGCTACAGCTACGACGACACCACCGACAGCTTTGTCAAGGATCCGACCCCGGCGGCGCCGGTGGTGCGGGGCACCAACGTGGTGCTGGAATTCTTTGACAGCGACGGTGCGCTCTTTGCCTATGTCGACGAACAAGGCGGCGTCTGGATCATCGATGACATCGACGACCAGCCCGGCGGTCAGCGCGACGCAGCACCGGCCACCAATGGCGAAGATGCCATCGAAGATGACTGGCTGCTGGATATGGTCGTTGTCGGACAGGGTGTCGCCGCCGTCGCTCCCGCCGCGCAACTGAGCGTGAGGGCGCAAAAGGAGAACTGACAGGTTTCGGCGCGGGTGCGCCTTCAAAGGGGGAAAAGAGATGAGCGAAGACTCGTCCAACATGGCAGAGCAGAACCAGCGCGGGCAGGTTCAGTGGAACGCAGATGAGATGGACACCGGGTTCTCGAACGTGGTGAACATCCAGGGCACGCGGGAACAGATCGAACTGTTCTTTGGCACCTACCGCAATTTCACCTTCGTGGATGCGGGGGCGGTCAGCGTGGATCTGACCCACAGGATGATCCTCACACCGCTGGCGGCAAAGCGGTTGAACACGATCCTGACCGGTGTGCTGAACGAATACGAGGCCCGCCACGGCGTCCTGCGCGGGGAAGACGGCATATGACCTTTGCCCCGCCACGGACCTCGGGTCAGGGCGCGCAGCCGGTGCGCGCCAACGAGGCGGGGCAGGGTCAACTGCGCCCCGGTGATGCGGGGCAGGGTCAACTGCGCCCCGGCGATGCGGGGCAGGGCCAGCTGCGCCCCGGTGATGCGGGGCAGGGTGCCTGGAAAACGCTGGCGTCTGGCGCCTCTGCCGCCGAGGCCTCTACCGGCTGGGCCGCCATCATGCGCGACCAGCTGGAACGCCTGCAGGGGTCCGGCGTGCGCGCGGTCTTTGTGTTTCGCTACGATATCCCGTCGGACCGGCTCTATCCGCTGGCCGCGGCACCGGCGCAGCGCGTGGCCAGCGAACTGGCCGTGGAAACCTGCGATGCCGCGATCAAGGCGGGCCGCCCCACCGCACGCGGGTCCTTGCCCGGCAACCCCGGACATGTGACCGGCGAAGTCATGGTGGCCGCCCAACCGATCCTGATCGACGGCGAGACCCACGGCGTCGCCTGCGCAGAGATGGTGCCGCAGGGCGCCTCCGAGATGCGCCTCGCGTTGCGACAGTTGCAATGGGGCGCCGCGGGTCTGCGCGACAGCTTTCGACAGGATGCGCAAAGCGCCCAGTCAGAGCGCTACGCCGCCGCCGTCGAGGCACTCAACAGCATCGTGAAGGTGGCCGAGCGGCGCGACTTTACCGCCGCCGCCGCCGCCGCCGTCACCGATCTCGCGACACGGTTCAATTGTGATCGCGTGACGCTGGGCTTTCGTCGCCGCAAGCGCACCACCGTGCGCGCGATCAGCCATTCCGCGCAGTTCTCGCGCCGGATGCAGATGATCCGCCTGCTGTCGGCGGCAATGGATGAGGCCATCGACCAGCGCGCCGCGGTGCTTTGGTCCGCCACCGAGGAAGAAGACGGCGATTTCGCCACCCGCGCCGCCGAGACGCTTGGCCGGCACACGCAGGCGAGCCATGTCTACACCGTGCCGCTGTTCGTGGTCGATGCCTTCGTCGGCGCGCTGGTCTTTGAACGTCCGGAATCAGAGCCCTTCACCGGCACCGATCTCGACATGCTCGAAGCGGTGGTGACGGTTCTGGCCCCGGTGCTGGACGAAAAGCGCCGGGTCGACCGCTGGGTGATTTTCGTGGTCTGGGACGCGCTGGTGAACCAGTTCAAGCGCCTCGCCGGGCCCAGCCACCTGACCCGCAAGCTGGTGGCCGCCGCGCTGGTGGCGATGACGGCCTTCTTCAGCGTGGCCAAGGGCGAATATCAGGTCAGCGCCGAGGCGCGCGTGGTCGGCACGGTTGAACGGGCGATCACCCCGGCCTTTGACGGTTTTGTGGCCGCGGCGCCGGTCAGCGCCGGTGACTTCGTCAAGGAAGGCGACCTGCTGGTGCAGCTGGACGACCGCGACCTGACGCTGGAGCGCCTGCGCCTTGCCACTCAACGCGACCAGCAACGCATCGAGTTCGAAAAGGCCGTCTCTGCCCGCGACCGGGCCGAGATGAACATCCGCCAGTCGCAGATCAATCAGGCCGAAGCAGAGATCGCGCTGGTCGACAAGCAGTTGGAACGCACCCGGCTGCTGGCGCCTTTTGACGGGCTGGTGGTCTCTGGCGATCTGAGCCAGTCCATCGGGTCGTCGGTTCGTCGCGGCGATGCGCTGCTGCTGGTCGCGCCCGCGGACAGCTACCGCGTGACCCTGCAGGTCGATGAACGCCAGATCGCCGATGTCAGTATTGGCCAGCCCGGCGCGCTTCGGGTGACGGCGCTGCCCAACCAGACCTTTCCGGTGGAGGTCGAAAAGCTGACGCCGGTGGCGCGCTATTCCGAAGGGGCGACGACCTTTGAGGTGGATGCGGTTCTGACCACGCAAACCCCGCTGTTGCGGCCCGGCATGGACGGTGTCGCGCGGATCTCTGTCGAAGAACGCAGCCTGATTTCCATCTGGACGAAACCCATTGTCGACTGGCTGCGGGTCACCGCCTGGCGCCTGTTTGCGTTCGGCTAGGAGGAGGCGCCAGTCATGAGTTCCGAAGTCCCCGCCTTTCTGAGCGCCGAGTGGTACCGCGTTGCCCGGCTGAAGCCACGCCTGCGCGGTCACGTCGAAATCCATCGCCAGATCTTTCGCGGGGAAACCTGGTATGTGCTGCAGGACAGCCACAGCGGCAAGTACCACCGCATCACAGAGGCCGGGAACTACCTGCTGGCGCTGATGAACGGCCGCCGCACCATGCATGACATATGGGAAACGGCCTGTGACCGTTTCTCGGACGAGCCGCCGACGCAGGCCGACACGCTGCGCCTGCTCAGCCAGTTGCACTCCGCCGATCTGATTGCCGCCGATCTCACCCCGCATGTGGACGAGATCGCCACCCGGGGAACCAAGCAGACCCGGCGCACGGCGCTGCAATACCTGCGCAACCCGCTGGCGTTGCGCCTGCCGCTGTTTGATCCGGACAATTTTCTGGCCGCCACGGTGCATCTGGTGCGCTGGCTGTTCACACCGTTCGGATTTCTGCTGTGGCTGGCGCTTGTGGGCACCGGCGTGGTGCTGGCGGCGCTGAATTGGTCGGCCCTGACCGATGGTCTCGTGGATCAGGTGCTCGCGGCGGAAAATCTCTTGCTGATCGCGCTGGCCTATCCCTTGGTCAAGATCGTGCACGAATTGGGCCATGGCTATGCCGCCAAGGTCTGGGGCGGCGAAGTGCGCGAGGTCGGGTTGATGTTCCTGATCTTCATTCCGGTGCCCTACGTGGATGCCTCGTCCTCGGCGGCCTTTCCGTCCAAATGGCGGCGGGCCGTTGTGGGCGGCGCGGGGATCATGGTCGAACTGGCGCTGGCCGCGATTGCGCTGATCTTCTGGATCCAGGTCGAGCCGGGCTTTGCCCGCGCCTTTGCCTTCAACGTGATGCTGATTGGCGGGGTCTCGACACTGCTGTTCAACGGCAACCCGCTGCTGCGGTTCGACGGCTATTTCGTGATGGCCGATCTGCTTGAGATCCCCAATATGGGCCAGCGGTCGAACAAGTATTTCTGGTATCTGGTGCAGCGCCACCTGCTGCGCATCAAATCCGCCAAAAGCCCGGTGACCGCGCGGGGCGAGGCGCCGTGGATGCTGTCCTACGCGGTGCTGGCCTTTATCTACAAGGTGTTCATCTCGATCACCATCGCGCTGTTCGTGGCCAGCAAGTATTTCGTCGTCGGGATCGTTCTGGCGCTCTGGACCTTGTTCCATACCTTTGTGCTGCCGATCTACAAGGGGCTGAAGTTTCTCTTTGGGGCCCACCAGTTGCGTGGCCAGCGTGGCATGGCGCTTGCCTCGTCTGCCGGGGTTCTGCTGGCCTTTGTGATGGTGCTCTTTGCCTGGCCCTTGCCCTATGCCACCGTCACCCATGGTGTCGTCTGGCTGGAGCAGGAAGGCGTCCTGCGCGCCGGCACAGAGGGGCTGGTCGAAGAGGTGACCCTTGGCGACGGTCTGCGCGTGGCGCAAGGCGCAGAGATCCTGCGCCTGTCCGATCCCGCGCTGGACAGCCGCATCGCGCTGCTGGAACTGCGCCTGACAGAGACAGAGGATCGCCTGCGGTCGGTGCCCCTTTCCGACCAGGTGCAAAGCCGGATGCTGAAGGCGCGGCTGGACCTGCTGCGCGATCAGTTGGTCAACCTGCTGGACCGGCAGGCGAACCTGAGACTGACTGCGCCGGGTCCGGGGCGCGTTGTGGTGCCCGACGCCCAAAGTCTTACCGGGCGCATGGTCCAGAAAGGCGATGTGCTTGGCTATCTGCTGGATGACGCGCCCTTGCGTCTGCGCGTGGCGGTGCCGCAGGCCACGGCGGATCTGGTGCGCACCCGCACCCTCGGCGTCGAAGTGCTGTTCCACGATGCGCTGGATGCGCCGGTGCCTGCGCGCCTCGTCGGTGAAGTGCCCCAGTCGCAGGACGAAGTGCCGTCGCTGGCGCTGTCCACCCGCGGCGGTGGCGACGTGGTGCTGAACCCGGCAGGCCTGAGCGAATACGCCACGCTGCAATCGGTGTTTGTCTTCGATGTCGCCCCCGAGACCTCGCGCGCGATCAGCCATGTCGGCGCACGCGCGCTGGTGCGCTTCGACCACGGGCCGGAACCCATCGGCCAGCGCATGTACCGCGCCGCGCGGCAGCTGTTCCTGACGCAGTTCCGGGTCTGAGCATGAGCGTGATGCAGCCCCCCTCCGCACCATGGACCACGCGCCCGCCGCGCATCGTCAGCTATGATGACAAGCCCGACCGCGAAGAAAGCGATCTGGACCGGATCGCGGCCTGGTTCGCGGGGGCTTTCGTGGCGCAGGGCGCGCGGTTGCGGGCCTGGCGGTTGCAACCGATCCTGCGCCATACACGGGCCCATGAGGCGCGCTTTGCCGCCATGCCCCGGGACGAACTCGCCCAAGCCGCCCGCGCCATGCGCGCGCCCCTGCGCAGTGCCGCCCATGACGGACAGTTGCCGGTGCACCTCGCAGGCGAGGTCTTTGCCCTTGTGCGCGAGGCCTCCGAGCGGGTGCTGGGCATGCGCCACTACGACGTACAGGTGCTGGGGGCATGGGCGATGATGCGTGGCGAGATCGCCGAGATGCGCACCGGCGAGGGCAAGACGCTGTGTGCGACGCTGGCGGTTGCGGCCACGGCGCTGAGCGGACGGCAGGTGCATCTGCTGACCGTCAACGACTACCTCGCCGACCGCGATGCGCGTGAGATGGGGCCGCTCTACGATTTTCTCGGCCTCAGCCGCGCCACCGTGGTCAAGGATCAGGACGCGGCCCTCCGGCAGGCGGCCTACAAATGCGACATCGTCTATGGCACCAACACCGAGGTGGCCTTTGACTACCTGCGCGACAGGGCGATCCTGCGCCGCAGCCCCGGCAATCTGCAGCGCAAGGTGGACCGGATCACCCGCACCGCGAACAAGGACGCGCTGCGCTTGCAGGGCCTGCCTGTGGCCATCATCGACGAGGCCGACAGCGTGCTGATCGACGAGGCGCGCACGCCGCTGATCATCTCCGGCTCTGCCGTGCAGGATGGCAACATCGATCCGGAGGTCTTTCGCCAGGCCATGGACGCGGCGCTCGGGATGGAGCGCGAGACCGACTATGATCTGCCAAAGGGCCAGAAACGGGTGGAGATCAAGGATGCCGGTTTTGCCCGTCTCGACGCGCTGGCCGAGGCAACCGACACCAGCTTCAACGTGCCGGTGATCCGCGAACACTGTGTGCTGCAGGCGCTGAACGCGCTGCATATCTTTCACCGCGGCGACGCCTATATCGTCAAGGATGGCAAGATCGAGATCGTGGACGAAAACACCGGCCGCACCATGCCGGACCGCACCTGGTCCGACGGGCTGCACCAGATGGTCGAACTCAAGGAGGGGCTAGAGATGACCCTCACGCATGAGACCCTTTCGCGCATGACGTTCCAGCGCTTCTTTCGGCGCTACGCGCAGGTTGGTGGCATGACCGGCACCGCCCGCGATGCCGCGTGGGAGCTGTATGCCGTCTACCGCCTGCCCGTGACGCGCATCCCGACGAACAAGCCGGACATCCGCCAGTTTCGGCCCGACCGGGTCTTTGCCACGGCGCAGGACAAATGGGCGTCGGTGGCCGACCGTGTGCAGGCGCTGTCTGCCGCGGGGCAGCCGGTGTTGATCGGCACGCGGTCGATCAATGCGTCGGACACCGCGTCAGAGGTGCTGACCGCGCGGGGCATTGCGCATGAGGTGCTGTCGGCGGATCAGGATGCGGATGAGGCGGCGCTGGTGGCGCGCGCCGGTCTGGCGGGGCGCGTGACGGTGGCCACGAACATGGCGGGCCGCGGCACAGACATCAAACTGGAACCCGCGGCGCGCGCGGCGGGGGGCCTCGCGGTCATCCTGTCAGAGCGGCACGACAGCCGCCGCGTCGACGAACAACTGGCGGGCCGCTGCGGACGGCAGGGGGATCCGGGCACGGTTCAGGCCTTTCTCAGCCTTGAGGACGATCTGATGCAGGGCCGCAGCGCGCGCGGATATCTGCGTGCAGCCCGGGTGCTGGCGCGCACGCTGGGGCCGAATACGGCAAGGTTGTGCCTGCGCCTGCGGCAGGGCGCCGTAGAGCGGCTGCATGCGCAGGCGCGCCGGGACCTGATGAAACAAGACCGCGAAATGGGCAATGCGATGGCATTCTCGGGAGAAATGGAATGATCACGCCCCCTAAAACTACGTGCCGTTCGGCCAATGGCTTGCCTTCTGTGCGGACCATCCGGGCGCTGGCTGCCATGACTGCGATCAGCCTTGGCAGCGCCGCCGAGGCCCAGATCTCGCAGGGGTATGAATGCGTTATGGATCCCTCGCGCGTGGTCGAGTTGGGCGCACCCGCGCCGGGCATCCTGACCGAAGTGCGCATGCGCCGTGGTCAGCCGGTCAAACGGGGCGATGTGGTCGCGCGTATCGATTCCCGTGTCGAGGAGGCAACCGTCGCGCTGCTGGAAACCCGCGCCAATGCCACGGCACTGCTGGAATCCCAAAAGGCCCGGCGCGACCTCGTGAAATCGCAATTCGACCGCACCGCGGAACTGGCAGACCGCAATGTCGCCAGCGCCGGCCAGTTGGACATGGTGGCGGCAGAGCTTCTGGCCGCGGATGCGCAGGTCGAACAGGCCTTGCTGGAGCAGCGTCTTGCCGCGCAAGAGTTGACGCGCGCGCGCACATCGCTCGAACTGACCCAGATCCGCGCGCCGATCACGGGCGTGGTGCTGGACCGGGTGCGCGACGTGGGGGAGTTCGTCTCTGCCGACCGCCAGATCGCCACGATCGTCACACTGGACCCGCTGACGGTAGAGGCCTTCCTGCCGGTCGACCTGTATCCGGATGTCCGGATCGGCGACACCGCTTCGGTGGTGCCCATGCCCCCCTTCGAGAATGTGCACGCGGCCACGATCATTGCCGTGGATCAGGTCTTTGATGCGGCCTCGCGCACCTTCGGGATCGCATTGGAATTGCCCAACGGGGAACTTGCGCTGCCTGCCGGGCACCGCTGTACCCTGCTGTTGGTTGCGCAGGAGTAGTGGCACGATGAAGATGACCCGCCCCTCCGCAGACGCGATGCTGGCAGCGACCCAGGTCCTGAAGGGGCCCTTCTGGACGGAATTCTCGGTCAAGCTGACCCGGGACGGGGTGCGCGCAGACCGTGGCACCAGCATGTTTCCGCGCTCGGCGCTGTATCCCGGGCCAAAGCGGACACTGAGCCGCGTTCTGGACGCATTGGCCTGTCCCGGTTTGGGCGAGGACATGGCGCTGGTCAAAAGGGTCAACATGTTCGGTTTTGGCGCTGACGAGAAAACCGCAAAGGTCTATTTCGAATTTGCGCTGCCCGACCGTCCCGAAGAGGACCTGCCGTTGATCGCGTGGAAATGGCGTGGCGATCATCTGCAGCGCTGCGACTACCGCGACCGTGGTTTCCTGATGCATGCGGAAAAACACATGCTTGCGGAGGCCATCGCGCCCCCCGCGACGCGGGCCGCCGCGGCGCAGGCGCTTGACCTCGGGCTGCAGACCGATCCGCAGCGCTCGGTCATGGTGCTGCACATGATCGAAGAGACCGGGCGTCGCCATTTCGACATCTCGCTGGTCGACAGCAGGATGACCCTGGGCGAGACCGCCGGCATCGTGCAGGCGCTGTTTGGCGCCTTTGGTCATTCCGCCGAGGGATTCCTTGGCACACATGCCGATGCGCGGCTCAGTCACATCAGCCTCGGAGGACATGACACCGATGCCCCATACGCCACGATCTACTATGGCTTACATCATGTTTCCTGATTTCAGCCGCCATCGAGCCATTCGCCCCCGTCGCACCGCAAGAACACGGCGCATGGGCGACACTGCGGCGCAAAGCGGCGCCGATCGTGAAATTGGCTTTGCCACCATGCGTGGCGACGCTTTACCTCGGGCCTGGGGGCATTCTGCCTGCAGGATCAAAGCATCTGACAGGAGACCGCATCAATGACGCGTTCCGCATTTTTCAAGCTCGAGGGAGCGGCACTGGATGCCTTTGGCAGCGGTGTGGCCACAGCGGGCAATTTCGACGGTGGCGCCAGCGGCATCTCCGAATTCGTTCTCGGGGCTGCGGGGGATGGCACCACCGGGGCGACGATCTACAGCGGTGTCGACAGCGCGGTGGGCGATGGGGTTCTGGCGGATGGCAGCAGCTTTGCCGCGCTGAGCTTTGTCACCGGAGAGGCCGGGGACGGCGCAGGCGCCACGGTGCTGGGTGGCTTTGACTTCAACGGGGACGGCATCACCGATGTCGCCGTCGCCGCGCCCGAGTCCACGGGCGGGTCGGGCAAGGTCTATGTGATCTACGGCAGTTCTGCGCCGCTGACGGGCACCGTGACGCTGTCCGATCTGGGCAGCCGCGTCACAGAGATCAGCTTTGCCGATGTGTCCGGACTGGGCGCTGCGCTGGCGGCCGGTGACGTGAACAATGACGGCATCGACGACCTCTTTATCGGGGCGCCTGCCTACGGTGCCGGTTCTGATGCGGGACAGGGGGCGGTCTACGTGGTGGCAGGCGCATCGGCGCATGGCACAACCGCTGCCATCACGGCGCAGACGGCGCTGATTACCGGCACGGCAGGCGGCGACGCGCTGGGCAGTGCGCTGTCGAGCGGCGATGTGAACGGCGACGGGATCGACGATCTGGCCATTGGCGCGCCCGGCGTGGATGGCGCCGATTTCGACCGTGGTGCCGCATACATCCTGTTTGGTGTCAATGGCGGCACGCTGTTTGACGGGCTTGATGTCGGCGCGCTGACCGGGGCGGATGGCTTTGCCGTGACCGGTGTTGGCGCGGGCGATGGCCTGGGCAGTTCGGTGGCAATCTCTGGCGATACCTTCCCCACGCTGGACGGCATCGGGGATCTGCATGTCGCGATCCCGGGCGAGGACGACGGTGGCCAGAACGGCGGCGTTGTTCTGGGCTTTAAGGGCAGTTCGGTCAATTCCGCGACGGTGCCAGCCGCGTTGGGATCCTCCGGCACGGCCGCCAGCGAAGTCATCGGCGACGCCTCTGGCCAGTTGCATGGCCCGGTTGTCGCGCTGGGCGATGTGACCGGCGACGGGGTCGACGACATCGCCTATGTCACCAGTGTTGTGTCGGAACGGACCTTCGGCACGGCCACGCTGGCTGCCGGAACCAAGTCGATCCTGATCGAGGCGGGCAATGATCAGGGCCTGTACATGATCGGCAACCTCGATCCGGGGCTGACGCCGGGCGACATCTCGGTCGCCGGATTGGGCGATGTGAACAACGACGGCATCGGCGACATCGGCATCGGCCTGCCGGGCACCAATGGCACGGGCCAGGTTCTGGGCCTGCTGGGGGGCAGCGCGAATCTTGATGCGCTGGACGCCAGTGACGGCACGTCGGACGATATCATTGACGCGTCACGCCTGCTGGCCACCACGCCGGCAAGCGT
The DNA here is from genome assembly GCA_042088665.1 of Sagittula sp. Taxonomy (GTDB): domain Bacteria; phylum Pseudomonadota; class Alphaproteobacteria; order Rhodobacterales; family Rhodobacteraceae; genus JBELMB01. Next base: position 470 of record JBELMB010000007.1, on the reverse strand, counting down.
CACCTTTGCGCAGACCGACACCAGCATTGCGCTTGGCGGTGTGATCACCGGTGCCATCGACCTGCGCCAGTCGCAAAGCACGGCTGATGGCACGCTGAGCATCACCGACGCCAATGACGCGGGCGCCAGCTTCGACACGCTGGCCGACACCACGGCTGAGGGCTCCGGCACCTTTGGCGATGTCACCGTGCGCACAGACAGCGGCGAACAGCGCTGGCGCTATGAACTCAACACCGGGGCGGTGGCCGCGCTGGCCTATCTTGGCGCGGGCGAGACGGTTGTCGATACCGTCCTGCTGACCGCCAGTCAGGGAAGCCAGCAGCAGGTTTCGGTCGAGATCACCGGCGTCGACGACCCGACCGTTGTCACCGTCAGCGGTGGCGGGAGCACCATCGTCCTGAGCGAGGATCTGGTGCTGGTCGAAGGCACCATCAGTGTGAGCGATCCGGATCAGAACGATACGCCCGACA
>JBELMB010000113.1:0-17334 GCA_042088665.1 Sagittula sp. | reverse complement strand
TGTGTCTGTGGCAAGGTGCTGCCTGCAAGCCGTGCGAACAAGACGAAGCCGTGACTGACCAGTGACCTCCGCGTGAAGGAGATGCGCAACCCTTCACCAAGTGTTCCTTTCGCGCTTTCAGAATCGCGCGGTGCAGTGCACACGCGCAATCAGGATGAACACGAGGAGTCCGGAGTTTGCGCATGGCGTTTTTCCTCTTTTGCCTGGTGGTCGTTGCGGGTCTGGCATGGATCCGGTTGGCGCCGTCTGACCCGGCGATCTGGCACGTGGATCCAAAGGTCACCGCGGATCAGGATCTCGCCGGGGGTGTTCGTCGGCGCATTCCGGTTGCGGATGTCACGTTTGACCAGTTGCACCGCGTGATCCTCGAGACCCCGCGCACCGATGTGCTGACCGGAGGCCCGGATGAGGACAAGGTGACCTATGTCACCCGGTCGATTTGGCTGGGATTTCCTGACTACACGACGGTCAAGGCCAATGGCGACGTGCTGGAGCTTTGGGCCCGAAGCCGATTTGGCACATCCGATCTGGGCGTGAACAAAGCCCGGGTGGATGGCTGGCTGAGCGCACTCGCAACCAGCGCGGACTAGGCGGGACGCGTTTCGGGCTTGATCCCGCGGTGGCCGGTGCCCTGGTGGCTGTGCCGCTGCCCCGTGCGGTCTTGCTTGACGCCGTGCGCGGGTTGGGCGATTGGGTCTCATGATCCCGAGTGAACGATTGCAACAGATCAAGGCACGCCTCGAATATGTCGAGGCCTGCATGGCGCAGGGCGAGGGCGACATCGTCGCGCTTGGCCGGGAGCATGCAGACCTGTCGCCGGTGGTGCGTCAGATTGCCGAATGGGAACAATTGACCAGCGACATCGACGAGGCGCAGTCCATGATGGACGACCCCGAAATGCGTGCTCTGGCCGAAGAAGAACTGCCCCTGCTGAACGCGCGCCTGCCCGAGGTCGAGCGCGCGGTACAACTGGCGCTGCTGCCCCGCGACGCGGCGGATGCGCGTCCGGCCATGCTGGAGATCCGTCCCGGGACTGGCGGGGATGAGGCGGCGCTGTTCGCCGGGGATCTGGCGCGCATGTACCAACGCCACGCCGAGGCGCAGGGATGGCGCTGGGAAGTGGTCGAAGAAAACCTCTCCGAGCTTGGCGGTGTGCGTGAACTGGTGGTGCGGATCGCGGGCGAGGGGGTCTTTGCCCGGTTGAAGTTCGAATCCGGTGTGCACCGCGTGCAACGCGTGCCGGAAACGGAATCGGGCGGGCGGATCCACACCTCTGCGGCGACGGTGGCTGTGTTGCCAGAGGCCGAAGAGGTCGATATCCGCATCGATCCGAATGACCTGCGCATTGACACCATGCGGTCCTCCGGTGCTGGCGGTCAGCACGTGAACACCACCGATTCCGCGGTCCGCATCACGCACCTCCCGTCGGGTCTGGTCGTCACCAGCTCTGAAAAGAGCCAGCACCGCAATCGCGAAATCGCCATGCAGGTGCTGCGCGCGCGGCTCTACGATCTTGAGCGCAGCAAGGTCGATCAGGCGCGCTCTGCCGACCGCAAGAGCCAGGTGGGGTCCGGAGACCGCTCCGAGCGCATTCGCACCTATAATTTCCCGCAAGGGCGCATGACGGATCACCGCATCGGGCTGACGCTCTACCGGTTGGAGCAGATCATGGCGGGTGATCTCGACGAGACCATTGACGCGCTGACGGCAGAGCATCAGGCGGCGCTTCTGGCGGAGATGGGCGAATGAGGTCTGAACTGCAAGCGTCAGATTATAAATGGAAGTTCCGAAATTTCACAGGTGTCCTCCATGCGTGGTGCTGAGCTTTTGGCGCAAGCCACCGCGCGGCTGGTCGAGGCCGAGGTGGGCGATCCGGGACGCGATGCGCGCAGACTGTTGGCGCATGTGCTGAAGGTTCCGCCGGGTCGGTTGACGCTGTTCCTGCCAGAGCCGGTCGATGCGGATCTGATGGCGATCTACCTCACTCTGATCGAACGCCGGGCCGACCGTGTGCCTGTCAGCCATCTTGTCGGGCGGCGGGCCTTTTACGGGCGCGAATTCCTCGTGACGCCGGATGTGCTGGACCCGCGTCCGGAAACGGAGACCCTGATCGAAGTTGCGCTGTCCGAACCCTTTGCCGCGGTGCTGGACCTTGGGACGGGGTCGGGCAATATCCTCCTGACGCTGCTGGCAGAGCGCGACACCGCGGTGGGGATCGGCACCGATCTGAGCGCCGCGGCGCTCAACGTGGCCTATTGGAACCGCAACGCGCTGGGGCTTGATGCGCGGGCGGAACTGCTTGAGGGGCGTTGGTTCGGGGCGCTCTCGGGGCGGTCCGAGGAATTCGATCTGCTGGTGTCCAACCCGCCCTATGTCGCCCTGCACGAAATGCCGTTCCTCGCGCCGGAGGTGCGGGAACACGAACCACGCATGGCGCTGACGGATGAGAACGACGGGCTGGATGCCTTTCGCGCGATCCTGTCGGGCGCGCGGCACTGGCTCGCCCCCGCGGGGCGTCTCGTGTTCGAGATCGGCGCGGCGCAGGGCATGTCTGTTTCCAACCTCGTAAAGGAGGCAGGGTTCCGCGGCGTGCGGGTGATCCCGGACCTCGACGGGCGAGATCGGGTGGTCGTTGCGTCCAATGGGGGCTAGGTCTGGCCTCTATGCGGCAATTTAACGTGTTTTTTGGCCGCAAGACCGCCATTTACCCTTGCCCTGACAGAGGCCATATGCATATTCGTTGCGTGTCGGGCGGTCGAGCGGCGCAACCGCTCCCCCGACGTCAAGCCAACATTACGATGGCCACGCCACAACCCGGTGACCAAGCCGTACCCACGGTGAGCAAGCCAACATCAAGGTGACCATGACAGAGGCTGGCGCAGGTCGCGCCCCACCGTCACCGAGCCGAAGCTAGACAGGCTGGATACAGTAAACTTATGCGCTCTTCCAAATCCCGTTCGCGGAACAAGAACAACCGTAACCGCAGTACTTTGGGCAACGTCGTCAACCGAGTGTTCGACAGCAGTGGCCCGGAGGGCAAGGTGCGCGGCACGCCGCAGCAGATCATTGACAAGTACAACCAGTTGGCCCGCGATGCTCAATTGGGCAATGACCGCGTGAATGCCGAGAACTTTCAACAGCATGCGGAGCACTATATGCGCATGCTGGGGGAGGCTCAGAAGGAGCAGGACCAGCGCCGCGAACAGCAGGAGCGGGAGAACCGTGATCGGCAGGCGCAGCGCGATCGTGACCGCCAGTCGAACCGCGACAACGGCAACGGTTCTGGTCAGGGAAATGGCCAGAACAATGGTCAGGGCAATGGTCAGGGCAATGGCAACGCGCCGCAGCCCGCCGCGGATACGCAGCCCTCTGTCCTAGAGAAGCCGCAGTCCGCGCCGGACATGTCGCAGCCGGACCCGGCCAGCGCGCCGCAGCCAGATGTTCTGGACCTCGGGACGGAGGATGACGGCCCAGGTCTCGTGGAGACGCCGGAGAGCCGCGCAGAAGCTGCACCTGAACCGGTTGCCAAGGCAGGGCCCAAGCCAGAGACCAGGCCAGAGACCAGGCCAGAGACCAGGCCAGAGACCGGGCAGGACGCCGAGGCCGCGCCCACCGCTGCCCAGGACGCCGAGGCGCCCGCAGGGAACCCGGCAAAAGCCGCCGAGGAAAAACCCAAGAAACCGCGGGCACCACGCAAGCCATCCACCCGCAAGCGCGCGCCGGCCAAGCCGAAGCCCGCCGCTGCAGAGGGCTCGGACGAGGGATCCGCAACCGCCAAACCAGCGCAGGAGGCGACCGATGCTCCGGCGGCGGCACCAAAGCCTGCGAAGGCCCGCGCGCCCAAGGCTGCGGAGCCAAGCGCGCCTGTGGCCGAGGCCACGCCGTCCTCAGACGCCGCTCCTTCACCAAGCGCGTCTACGGATGCCGCGGAGTAAATTCGACGCCGGCATCCTTTGACACTGACTGTGGGTGCGCCTTGCTCCCACAGGCAGTGCGATTTTTGGCTGATACGGTGCTGTCTTTGTATTGGGGACAGGCAGACCTGCCCAAATCCGGATTGGAGGGTGCCTCTTGCGCGGCACTCAGCCTCAGAGAATTCTCCAACAGACTGATCTCAAGACATGGTGGGATGCGCGGGCGCTTCAGGTTTGTTTGGCCGCGTCCAGGCTGCGGGACAGCGCGCAGAACCCTTCGAGCGACACGCGTTCGGCGCGCTCTGTCGGGGCGATCCCCGCGGCCAGAAGGTGATCCTCGATCTCTGGTGACAGCGCCTTCAAGGCGGCGCGCAACATCTTGCGGCGCTGGTTGAAGGCCGCGGCTACCACCCGTTGCAATGACTTTGCCTCTGCCGGAAAGCGCGGGGCCTCGAGCGCGCGCAGGTGCACCACGGCGGAATGCACCTTGGGCGGCGGTGAAAAGGCCTCTGGCGGCAGGGTCAGCGCGATCTGTGCCTCGCAGCGCCATTGCGACAGGACGGCAAGCCGCCCATAGGCTTTGCTGCCGGGGGTTGCCACGATGCGGTCTGCCACTTCGCGCTGGAACATCAAGGTCAGCGACCGCCACTGCGGGGGCCAGTCCGGTGGCGTCAGCCAACGCACCAGAAGTTCCGTCCCGACGTTGTAGGGCAGGTTGGCGCAGATCGCATAGGGCGCCTCAAGATGCGCGGAGGGGTCAATCTCAAGCGCGTCCCCTTCGAACACGTCCAGACGCCCGGGATAGATCTCTGCGATCTCTGCGAGGGCAGGCAGGCAGCGGCTGTCCTTTTCGATCGCCAGCACGCGGCGCGCGCCCTCGGAAAGCAGCCCCCGGGTCAGCCCGCCGGGACCGGGTCCCACTTCGAGCACATCGGTTTGCGACAGGTCACCGGGAATGCGTGCGATGCGAGAGGTGAGGTTCAGATCCAGCAGAAAGTTCTGCCCCAGCGCCTTGCGGGCGGAAAGCTGATGCGTCGCGATCACGTCGCGCAGAGGGGGCAGGGAATCGATCTGGCTCATGCCTGTGGTCCGGGGCGGATCAGGCTGGCACAGGCGCAGCGGCGGGTGCCAGCGCGAGCCGTGCCGCCATGCGCAAGGCAGCGAGGGTTGATGACGGGTTGGCGCGCCCTTGGCCCGCGATGTCAAAGGCCGTGCCGTGGTCAGGCGAGGTGCGGATGAAGGGCAGGCCCAGCGTGACGTTGACCCCTTCGTCAAAGTCGAGCGTCTTGATCGGGATCAGGGCCTGATCGTGGTACATGCAGATCGCCGCATCATACCCCTCACGCGCGCGGGCATGGAACATGGTGTCGGCGGGCAGGGGGCCGCGCAGATCCATGCCTTCGGCGCGCAGGCGCTCCAGCACCGGAGCGATCAGGGTGCTGTCCTCGTGGCCCATGCGTCCGGCTTCGCCTGCGTGGGGATTCAGCCCGGCGACGGCAAGGCGCGGGGCGGGCAGGCCGAACTGGGTGACCAACGCGTCATGGGTGATACGGATGCGCCGCGCGAGCAGGTCAGCGGTCAGCGCGCCCGGCACTTCGGCCAGGGCAATGTGGATTGTCACGGGGACGACGCGCAGCCGGTCGGAGGCCAGCATCATCACCACCTCATCCACCCCGGCGAGGGCGGCGAGGAACTCTGTATGGCCGGGATGCGCAAAGCTGGCGCCTTCGGCGAGGGCTGCCTTGTGGATGGGCAATGTGCACAGCGCCGAACAGTGCCCTTGGGTGACGAGGCGTACGCCGGTCTCGATGGCATCAATCACGCCAGCAGCCTGTTCCGGTTGCGGGTGCCCGGGCACGCGGGGGCCGGGCATGTCGATGGGCCAGACGGGCAGGGCCCTTGCACAGAGGCTCAGGGCGTCCTCCGGGCGATCCACGATGGCATGGGGCACGTCGCCCGGCAGATGGTCTGGCGCACCAAGCCAGACCATAGGCAGCTGTCCCCCGGTCTCTTGCCAAGCCATTTCGATCAGTTCCGGACCGATGCCCGCCGGTTCGCCACAGCTGACCGCAATGGGCATCAGCGGGGCAGGCATATCCGCAGCACCGCCGGAGACAGGATCCGTCATCGGTTCTGGATGCGCGCGTCCGAGCGCAGCTGAGACAGATAGCCCTGCGCAAGGGATTCCAGTCTCTGGTTGCGCAGACCAAGAGTGACCTGATCGCGGTCCACTTCTTCCTCGACGGAGGCACTGCGTCCGCAGAGCATCAGGAACACAAGGGTTTGGCCATCAGACCGCGTCAGCGCAGTGGAGACTTCGCCGGGGTCGAGTTTGGACAGCTCAAAGGCGATGTCCGTGGGCACCTGTCCGACTGGCAGGACACCGCGTTCCAGAACTTCCTCGGGTTGGCCCTGCGCGACACCGTAAAGGTCGTCGCAGCGGTCGATCCGACCGGCAAGGGCCCGGGCCCGGGCGAGGTTTTCCGCGGTGCGTCCACCGGCCATGTAATAGGCTGCGTATTCCAGCGCGGTGGCTTCGGGGCGCTTGTACTCGGTCTCTTGAATGTCGCGCAGCTGAAACAGCGCGACGGCGCCCTGCAGCGGGATCGGGTCAGAGACCTGACCGGGGCGCAGCCCGAGCACGATGGGGCGCAGCGGCGCGGGCAATTCGTTCAGGTCGCGCCACGGCAGGCGCCCGCCGTTGCCACGCGACGCGGTTGCGGAGAACCGCCGCGCCTGCGCAGAAAAGGCCGAGACGCTGTCCAGTTCCGCGATGCGCGCGGCACGGGCACGCACGGTGGTTTCCTGCGCCGGGGACATCGGCATGATGATTTCCGACAGCAGCACGCGCACATTGCTGCCGCCACCTTCGCTGGACAGGGCGCGATCCACGTCGGTTTCCGAAACAGAGGCCCGACCAGCAAAGCGCTGCTGGACCAGCAGCCGCCAGCTCAGGCCGGAGCGCACGAAATCCCTGAAGGTTTCCTCGTCGACACCGCGCTGACCGAGGGCCTGCACGAACTGCTCGCGCGACAGGCTGGCGCGGGCGGCGAATTCATCCATGCCGTCCAGCACCTCTTCGGGAGAGGGACGAATGCCTGCATCGATCGCGGCCTGCATGCGCAGCCGGTCATCGACCAGTTGCTCGCGTGCCAGCGATTCAAGATCCCCGGGCGCGTTGAGCACCTGCAACATGCGCCGGCGCTGTTCCAGCTCGTAGCCAGTGACCACCTGGTCGTTGATCGTGATCGCAGGCGCAAAGAGGTTCTGTGCGGCCACAGGGGCAGCCAGAAACGCGGGCAATGCACAGGCCAGCAGGGCGGTGGAAAGGCGGGTCAGAAACGGCATGTTCGGGCATACTCCTTGTCGCTGCCATTGGTTCCGAAACCGGTCAGGGCGACGGTCAGGTCAAAATCGGTCGATGGCTCGAGGTTCGTGGCGGAGGCGTATTTTCGCGTCGCGCCAAAATCGACTTCGACGCATTCGTTGCGGTATTGCAGTCCCAGCCCGACGCGGTCAAGGCGCTGGCCGACGAGGTCATAGCGGGCCTCTGACGAGGTTTCCCAGTGCCGGGTGAGGCGGTAGCGGCTGTCGAAAGTCCATTCCGACTGCGCCTCGGACCGACCCTCGTCCGGGTCCTCGACCAGCAAGACGTAAGACGCGCCAAGATCCATGCGCGGCGTTGACCATCCGGCCCGGGCCTCCGCCTTGGAAAAGCGGTTGGTTTCATCCAGCAGGCCCCGGGCAGAGACTGTCAGGCCAAGCGGGTTGGCAAAGCGTCCGGCGATCAGCCAGTCGGACTCGAGGCTGTCCAGTCCCGACGATCGGCTGAAATCCGGGTCCATGTCTTCGCGCCAGACCCTGCCAAACGTGAGGGCGGCGGACCAGCCCTGCTGTGCTTCATGCATCCAGCGCAGGCCAGCCGCCATCGTCGCGCCGTGTTCGCGCCGGTCCGGTGCCGGAAACCGCGACAGCGACAACAGGTTCGATTCGTCGAACTCGACCAGCGTGCTTTCGTCATTGGCATTGGCGGGACGCTCGTCCCCGACCCAGCCCATTTGCAGCACCGGTTCCAGCAGCGTGCGCCCGCCCGCAGAGCCGTGGCGCAGGAGCGGCCAGCGCAATTCCACCGAGGCCCCCGGTGTCGCGCGCGAAATGGACTGCGGCACGGCGGCATCGTTCTGGGTGTTGAAATGATCCAGCCAAAGGTAACCGCGGGCGCCGACCCGCAAACCCGGGCCCAGCGTCCAGCGGTTCTGCCAACTGGCTTCGAGGTTGAGCCGCGCCACGTCACGCCCGTCGACCACGGTGTCCGCATCACTGCCGTCCACATCCAGTTCGGAACTGCGGTGGTGGCCGTGTATTTCCGACGAAAAGCGCAGCTCTCCGGGCAGGCGGTCCAGCCAGCGGCGTTCATAGCGCATGTCGATGATGACACCCGGCTGCGTCGCGTTTTCTTCGTCGTTGCGCAGCGTCTGGTAGCTGTCGATGCCAAAGCTGACCCTCGTGTCGCGGCGCACGCGTTGCAGGGTCAGCGAACTCGCGAGACGGTCCGCGCCGGAGATGTCGTAGTCATTCAGATAGGCATCGTCGGAGACAGAATTCAGACTGAATTCCAGATCATAGCCCCGACCGACGGAAAACTCGCCCGCGGCGTTGAGATAGCCGCGCATGGTTTCGTTGCGGAACTCATCGGAGGAGAGCGCGCCGGTCACGGTGACATTTCCCCGGTGAAAGGCGCGGCGGTACCGGAATTCCAGCGACCGCGACTTTGTTGTCAGATGCGGGGTGAGCGTCACATCCTGATGGTTCCCGATGGGAATGAAGTAGGGGACCTTGACCCCAAAGCCGAGCAGCGTGCTTGACGTGAAGGTCGGGAAGAGAAAGCCGCGGGCGCGCTTCAGGCTGGGGTCGGGCAGGCGCAGGCGCGGCAGATAGAAAATCGGCACATCCATGACACGCACCTGCGCGTCATCAAAGTAGAGCTGCCGCTCTTCCTGATCGTGGATCACGCGGGAGGCGCGGATCTGCCACAGCGGGATCTGGTTCGGCCCACAGACCTGACACGAGGTCGCAGCCACGCGCGACAGCTGGGTGTAGCGCCCGTCGACGCGCTGTGCCTCTACGGCGGCCAGTTGCAACTGTTGGTCCAGCACCATGCGCGCGCCGGTCAACAGCCCGTTGCGAAAGCCCTCGTCAAGTTCGGCGGCGCTGGCGAGGATGATCACGCCATTCTTGGGGTCGGTAATCCGGATCGGACCTTCGATGGTCAGGAGGTTGCCCTCCCGGTCGTAGATGATGCTGCCCGCGGTCAGGTGCATATCGCCCTGCAGCGCCTCGACATTGCCGGTGGCCACGAGGCGGCTGTTTTCCTCGACAAAGACCTCATCGGCGACAAGAACCGCAGGTGGGTTTTGGGCAGGCTGCGTCTGGGCCAGTAGTGGTGACGCGGCGAGGGTGAGGCACAGCGCAAGACAGAGGGGAATCACGGCGGTCAAGGGCACATGGGGCAAACCCATGCGCGCAGGATCCGGGCGGACACGGCCAGTATGCGTCCCGACCACGCCGGTGGCCAGACGTCTCACCAGAGGTGTCAACAGGGCGCGGGCACGCGCGATGCCTCCTGCCGTGGTCATCCGTCCTCCATGTGCAACACCAGTCCCAAGGCCAGCAATACCGATGCAGTGGGCGGGATCCAAGCCGCAAGCACCGGGGAAAGTTGGCCGTTCTCCCCCATGATCTGCGCAAAGCTTCGCACGTAATGGAGGCCAAAGCCAAGCAGGACCGCCGAAAGAACCGCCATTCCGGTGCGACCAAGGCGCGTGGGCCGCATGGTAAAGCCCGCTCCGACCAGAACCATGGCCACCAGAAACAGTGGCCGCGCCAGTTCCATGTTGTACCAGACGATATGGCGTCGTGCCGAGAAGCCCGCCTCTTCGAGCCCTGCGATAAAGCCGGGCAGGTCCCAGATCGCCACCGCCGAGGGACGGCCAAAGCGGTCGCGGATGCTGTCACGGGTCAGCGTCGAGGGCACCAGAAGAGAGGGATGCGCGCGGGCGCCCATCTCCGGGTTGAGGCCCGGGGTCAGGGGCCATGCCTTGGCATCGGTCAGCCGCCATGCCCCCTCTTCCAAAGTGGCGGAGCGTGACAGAATGCGCATGCTGGGCGCACCCTCGGCGGTGTAGGTGACGATGGACACATCGTAGAGTTCGGTCGCCTCGGGATTGGCGCGGGCGGCGCGGATCACCGATTGCCCTTCGGCCCCGCCCTGCCGCAGCCAGAGCCCTTCGGGTCCGACCGATAGCGCAGAGGGGCTGCTGCCCGACTGATAGCTTTCCTTGAGGTCGGCGTAGTGCTTGGATGTTGCCGCCACGATCGGGTTCATCGTTCCGACGATCAGGACCCCGATGGCAAAGGCCACGGCGACTGGTGCCATGAGTGCGCTCAGCCCGGACCGACCGGCGGCGCGGGTCACCACCAGTTCCGACGACCTCGCAAGGCCAAGGAACATCGCGATCGTTGCGAGGATCATCACCAGTGGCAGCACTTCGTACAGGCCCCCGGGCATCTTCAGCGCCACGAGGTGCAGAATCTGCGAAAAGGCGATCTCGTCGGTCTGGCGGCGCATCTCGTCGACGAGGTCCAGCAATCCCTGAAACAGGGCAAAGACGCCCATGATCGACAGGAACACCCAGAAAAAGCGTCGGGCAAAATAGAAATGCAGGGTCATGCGGTGGCCTCCCGTCGGGGGCGGCGCGGTCGGTAGGGGCGGGCCGCGTGCCACAAGAGCGCCCAGACAAAGCCAAGCCCGATCAGGCTGGGCATATAGACCAGCGGCCAGAGCGCCGCGCGTGCCAGAACCGCGGATGTCATGACGCTTTCGAAGAGTTTCACCAGCACCAGCAGGAAGATCGCAAACAGGATCTGCCGAGTCACACCAAAGCGCGAGAACCCGCCCACCATGAGCGCCGCATAGCCGATCAATGCGGCCACAACGCAGAGCAGCGGCGCCTGAAACCGCATATGCGCCGCTTCGAGGATCTCTCCCGCGGTATCGCCGTTCTCAAGCGTGACGTCGTCGGTCGCAAACAGCAGCTCTCGGGTGGGGATGGCGTCGGTCTTGCGTTTGCGCGCGGGGCCGGTGGTGATCAGGTCCGACAGGTCATAGGTGAAATCCGCGAAGTTGGTCGTCGACATGCGCAGGTCTGCATGGGCGAGCGTCTGTGCAAGCCCTTCGACCATGACCATCTTGGGCCCTTCGCTGTCGCGCACGAGATAGGCGCGCTGCGCGGTATAGGTCACATCGCGGTCGGGCTGCCGCCGGTCCGAGAGCAGGACGTCCCGCAATTCGCCCTCGGCGGTGATCTCGCGGATGTAGAAGGTGACGCCGCGTGACGGATGCAGGAAAGTGCCCTCGCGCAGCAACCGCGCAGAGACGGAGCCCGACAACTCCTGCTCGCGTTCGCGCAATTGCTGCATCGAACTGGGCACCAGCACATGTGTCAGCACCAGCATCATCAGCGCAATCAAGCCGCCAAAGACCAGCACCGGCCGCGCCAGCCGCCAAGGCGAAAACCCGGTGGCCTTGACCACCGTCAGCTCCGAGTCGCCGGACAGGCGGTTGGTGACATAGACCGCCGCGGCAAAGGTCGCCATGGGCAGAACAAGGGCAATAACGGCAGGCAAGGACAGGGCGGTGAATTCCAGCACGACCATGGCCGAATGGCCGTCCGTGATCAGCCGGTCAAAGAGCACAACAGCCCGGTTCACCCAGTACACAGCCACAAGCACCAGAGCAAAAAAGCCGAAGAGCACCATAAGTTGCGACAGCACATATCTGTCGAATCTCTGCACCGTTGCCCGCTCCGCCCCAACAAACCTTTCGGTGCACTGTAGGCGAAGGTGTCGCGCGGGGAAAGGTGGCACTGGTCAAGCAGGGCCTGCGCCGCTACCTCTTTGGCAAAGAAACGCCGGATTTGCGCGTCGGACCCGCAAGCCGGACCCGCAAACAGACATCACCAAAAGGAATGCCCCCATGACTGACCTGCGTGAGATCGCCATCGTCGCGACCGATCTGGAAGCTCTGGCCACGGCCGTAGGCCATGTGGCCGTCATGATCCCGGCGGATGGCACCATGAGCCCCGGCGCGCGGCGGTTGAACCGATTGACCCGTGGCGCGGTCACCCGTGCGCTGGAAAGCGAAAGCTGGGAAAAGCTGGAAACCGGCGGGGCGCTGACATTGGCCTGGCCGGTCGGTATGGCCGCCGAGGCCGTGAACCTGGTAAAGCTTGACCGGCGGCCAGACGCGCTGGTGGCGCGCAAGGCGGGGGCGACGCTGGCGAAGGCTGCGGGCAGCAGCGGGTTGACCGCTTTGCTGGAAACCACGCGCAACGCGGATGACGTCGCCTTGGGGCTGGCGCTGCGGGGGTACAGTTTTACAGCCCGCAAATCCGAGGTCTCTGACAAGCCAGCGGCGGCCAATCTGATGGTCAAGGCCCCAGAGGATTTTGCGCCCGGCGGTGCCCATGAAGCGGTCCTCGGCGATGCGCTGGCAGTGGCCGAGGGTGTCACCTTTACCCGCGACCTCACGTCAGAACCGGCCAATGTGCTGACGACAACGGAATTCGCCGACCGCCTCGAGGCCCTGCGTGACCTCGGGCTCGAGGTCGAGGTGATGGATGAGGACAAGCTGACAGAGCTGGGCATGGGCGCGCTTCTGGGGGTCGGGCAGGGGTCTGCCATGCCGTCCAAGGTGGTGACCATGCGCTGGAAAGGCGCCGAGGGCGCCCCGCTGGCGCTGATCGGCAAGGGCGTCGTCTTTGACACCGGTGGCATCAGCCTGAAGCCCGCCGGTGGCATGGAAGACATGACCATGGACATGGGCGGCGCTGGCGTTGTCTCCGGTGTGATGAAGACGCTGGCGTTGCGCAAGGCCAAGGCCAATGTGGTCGGCATGGTCGGCCTTGTGGAAAACATGCCAAGTGACCGCGCGCAGCGGCCCGGCGACATCGTCACCTCGATGAAGGGCGACACGGTCGAAGTCATCAACACGGACGCCGAGGGCCGCCTCGTGCTGGCAGATGTCATGTGGCACGCGCAGGAAACCGAAGCACCTGTTGCCATGGTCGACCTCGCCACTTTGACCGGTGCTTGCATCGTCGCCCTGGGGCATGAGAACGCGGCGGTGTTTTCCAACGACGACGGCTTTGCCGGTGAGTTCCTGAAAGCCGCAGAGACCGAGGGCGAAGGCGCATGGCGCCTGCCGCTGGGCAAGGCCTATGACCAGCAGCTGAAGTCCCAGAAGGCCGACATGAAGAACGTCGGTGGCCGTGCGGCAGGTGCGATCACCGCGGCGCAGTTCCTTCAGCGTTTCGTCAAGGATGATGTGCCGTGGATCCATCTGGACATCGCCGGTGTGGCGCAGGTCACCAAGGACACGGCGCTCGCCCCCAAGGGCGCGACCGGCTGGGGTGTCATGGCGCTTGACCGGCTTGTTCGGGACCGCTTTGAGTCAAAGTGAGATGGGCGCGGCCTATTTCTACCACCTGACGCGCCGCCCGCTTGAGGCGACGCTTCCGTTGCTTCTGGAAAAGGCGATGGGGGCAGGGTGGCGCGTGGCAGTGCGTGCGCCGGACCCGGCCCGGCTGGCCTGGTTGGACGAAAAGCTGTGGTTGGGCCCCGAAGAGGGGTTCCTGCCGCATGGCCTTGCGGGCGGGCCGCATGACGCGCTGCAACCGATCCTGCTGACCACGGGGCCCGCGGCCAACCGCGCGGCCTGCGTCATGGCCATCGACGGGGCCGAGGTCACTGTCGAGGAAGTGGCGGATCTTGAACGGGTCTGCGTGTTGTTTGACGGCCATGACGACAGGGCCGTGCAAGCCGCCCGCACCCAATGGAAAGCGCTGACGTCCGGCGGGGCGGCGGCGCAATACTGGTCCGAAGAGTCAGGGCGTTGGGAAAAGAAGGCCGAAGCGGGCGGCTAGCCTGTGCCACGCTCAGCGTTCAAGGATCATCTTGCCGCCTGAGATTTCCAGCCGGTCGAACCGTGCGAGGTAGTCCATCCCCAGAAGGGAGGTTTCCATCTCGCCGCTGTTGACATAGGCGCGCACGCCTTGATCGGCAAAGGGTCCGAGGGCCACGCTGTCCAGCACCACCGGTGCCGTGCGCACTTCGCCATTCGCGGTGCGGGCCACATCGAAGAAGGACAGGTCTTCGGGGGCGAGGCCCGCGCTGTCGGCGGCTTGCCGGGTCAGAACCATGGCGGTGGCACCGGTGTCGACGACGAAACGGGTCGGCACGCCGTTGACGTCGAGCGAGACGTAGTAATGCCCGTCAGCGGCGCGCGGCAGCTCGATCCGGCCCTCTTCTGCAAAGACCGATTGCTGTGGGCCCCATGTGCCCTTGATGTCCTGCCAGAGCGCGGTGGCAGCCAGAGCCGCGCCAAAGATCAGCGCCCATGCCATCAGGTTCTGCGCCGCGCGACCCGGCTTTGACAGCAGGGATTTGAACACCCACAGGCCCATCAAGACGCCGAGAATGACGAGATAGGTCAACTGGCCCCACTGATCTTCGTTCATTGCGTCCTCACACCCGGTTTTGGTCCGTATCAACATAAGACCTCTGGGCTGGAATGACAGGGGTCGGGGGCCTCTGACTGCGCCCTGCCGGATGTGGCTTGTGGCGTGTTCGGGGCGTTCGTCTGAGCACGTGCTAGCCGCCGTGCCCAAGCGCGCCAAGGCCGAAATCCCGCAACCCGTCGAGGACAAACTGCACGGAGAGTGCTGCCAGCAACATGCCCAGCAGGCGCGTGGTGACCGTGATGCCGGTGCGGCCAAGCCCGCGCTCGATCGGACCCGCGGCGAGAAACAGCACCAATGCCACGGCAAGCACCAGTGCCATGACCCCCAGAATGCCGACCATGCCTTGCCAAGCTTCGGTTTGACCCGCCAGCAAGATCATCGAGGCAATTGCCCCCGGTCCGGCGATCAGGGGGATCGCGATAGGAAAGACGCTGGGATCGGGGAAATCCTCTTCGTCGGCCTTGTCCTCGCGGCGCTGCTGGCGGCGTTCAAAGAGCATGTCCAGTGCGGTTATGAACAACAGGATGCCACCTGCGATCCGGAACGCTGGCATGGTGATGCCGATGAAGCCCAGCACCGCTTCGCCAAAAAACGCAAAAAGCGTGAGCAGCACAAAGGCGATGGCGCAGGCACGCAGGGCCACGCCGCGGCGGTGGGCTGCGTCGGTCCCCTGTGTCAGGGCGATGAAGATGGGCGTCAGGCCGATCGGGTCGATCACCACAAAGAGGGTGGCAAAGGCGCTGATGAGGAAGGTGCTGTCCATGGCACAGGGCCTATGGTTTTGCCCGACGCAGGTAAAGACCCAAGCCATCTGCGGCTTGGGTCTGTCGCCGAATCTTTGTTGCACGCGATCCACCCGCCGATGGTGCGCGGTCCGCCCGGGATCGGTTCGTGCTGTGCTTGACCGGCGTTCAGGCGGCGCGGATCACGCCATTGGTCCGTTTTTCGGTACAAGCCGTGCGTGCCTGGGCAAAGCCCTGCTGCGCAGAGCGCGCTGCATTTTGTTGGCTCGCGCTGAAGGGGACACCGGCAGGCTGCATGGGCACGGAGGGCGTGGGCGCAGACATCGGCGTTTGGGCAGGCTCAACCCCTGCGGGACGTGCCGCATGGGGATGGCTTTGGGGGCGGCGCTGGGGCTCTGCCCTTCGCTGTGAGGCGGCGCGGCGTGCCTCGGCGGGCCGCGGCGTGGTGCCGGTTGCCTGAGCGGGTTGCGCCGGTGCCGGGCGCGCAGGTTTGCGATGCGCAGGGACTTGCTGGCGGATCGGCACGTGGTTGCGCAACCGGTCAAAGGCGGCGTTGAGCGCGGTCAGTCGACGGGTCGCGGCCTCTTTTTCACCGGCGCGCAGATCGGGGTGATTGGCCTTGACCAGCTTTTTCCAGGTCTTGCGGATCGTGGCGTAGTCATCCGAGGGCGACACGCCGAGGACCTCGAAGGGGGACGGTTTGGATGACTTGCGCATGGGACGGCCTCTCTGTTTTGGGTGGGGCGGGTGCCCCACATTTGACCGGATCTGAGGCAGCCCCCGCAGTCTCGATTCCGTTGAGAAGACCATACCGTGCGGAATTGAGTCGAAATAGATCTGTTCTTAGCATTCGGTTAACACTGGCCGCTGGTGCCGGCGACATCGTCCATTTCGCGCAAGCTGTGCGTGCGAAGTCTTATTCTTCACAATGTCTTAAAGAAGGTCTTTCACGCGGCGCAGAAGCTGGCCGGTCCGCTTGGGCCGAAGCTCAAAGCGTGTCCAGTGCCTCCTGGACATGGTTAAAGAACTGGCCCACGTGCAAGCCATCAACGAGGGCATGGTGCACCTGGATCGCCATGGGCATCTGGTAACTGTCCGCGTGGCGCGTGATCTTGCCCCATGAAACACGCGGAATGCAGTCCATGGCATGGGGCAAGGCATTGTCGACGGCCGTGAAATCCAGCCAGGGCAGGCAGGACAGATAGGCCACGGCCAGTGCGGTTGGTGCGTTGGGCTCAAAGGCCGGGTCTTCTCGCGCCGCGAGAATATGCGCTGCCGCGTCCTTGTCGAAGGTCTCGAAGCACTCGTGGTAGGCCACGTAGCCAAAAGTAAACGAGCCGTCGTCGCGCGGGACCGTCATCGACAAATGGATCGGATCAAAACGCACCACTTTGTCTGCACGCATGCGCATTCTCAACTCGTCCACGCTGTGCAGACCATGGGCAATGGCGAACATGCAGGCACGGTAGGGTGACACGCCTTGCGGTTTGCGTTCGGTCATCAGGCGCGTGACGTCGAGGCGGCAGGTGACCGCAAAATGTGGCCGTTGGAACGTGCGAAACAGATTGTATTGGTTGGTGCGTTGCCAGTGCGCAAAGTCGATCACTGTTTCCGTCATGCGGCGCTCCTGATGCAGTTTTCCGCGTGGACGAGGGTATTCTTTGTGTTGCCTCGTTTCACAGCAGCAAATGCCATTTTTTTCATCAATGCCATAAACAGGCGCAAACCCGTGCTTTCTTTTGGCAATCCGGTGCCTTGGTGCGCTCAAGCGCGGGTTGGTTCAAGATCTGTGCGCTGTTGATCTTTTGTCCATCACTTTTGTGGGCTAAATTACTCTGAAACTTCAGGAGCACTCAAATGACCCGCCCGATCGTCGGTATCATCGGCAATACGCATCTGATCAACGACCAATATCCGACTCATGCAGGGGGGACGATGAACTCTCTCGCGGTGGCGGAGGTTGCGGGATGCCTACCGTTGTTGATCCCGAGTGATCCGCGGCTGGTCGATGTCGACGAGTTGATCGAGGTCTGCGACGGGTTCGTGCTGACTGGCGGGCGCCCCAATGTGCACCCTGAGGAGTATGGAGAATCCTGG
>JBELMB010000112.1:0-17336 GCA_042088665.1 Sagittula sp. | reverse complement strand
AGGTCCCGGATTTTGTCACCTTCCACGAAGGTGCTGCCAATTTCCCATGGCGCAGTCAGGCCAAGTGGATTGCCGCCCGCCTGGCGGCGCGCAACGGGTTGGATCCACGCGCTGCCTGTGCGCAGGCGGGGGAGGTGTTCCGCACCGATATCTACCGCGCGCAGATGGCGGGGCTCGGCGCGGATCTGCCGGGCGCTTCGGAGAAGCTTGAAGGTGCGATTCGCGAAACAACCCCCGTCGCCTCGCAGCATGGGCAGCTTTGGTTACAGCGGGATGCGTTTTTCGACGGACGCATTTTTGATCCCGACAAAGTCTAGCGCATCTTTTTTGAGCGCTTTTGCGGGTTGCGCGGTCACCGCGGGCTCAAGGCGCCGCGCTGCAGAAAAAACCATTGCACTGCGACAATACCGCCCGCATGATTGAACCATCGAAGCGCAATGGCGTGCTTCGCGCAGCTTTCTCCCACAGATCGGGAACGACCGAGCAACGTCGCTCGCTCTCTGCTTCATTCGCAAGCAGGGCGTGATTGCGGCGTTTTTGTCATGCCCGCTCGTCGGGCACCAAGTAAGGGATCATATCCTCATGAAATCTTTCCTCGCAGGCCTCGTGGCCACCACAGCCCTTGTCAGCCCTGCCTTTGCGCAGATGCTGGACCTTGAAAAGGACGAGCTTACGTTTGGCTTTATCAAGTTGACGGATATGGCCCCTCTGGCCGTTGCCTATGAGCAGGGCTACTTCCTCGACGAGGGGTTGTTCGTGACGCTCGAGGCGCAGGCCAACTGGAAGGTGCTGCTGGACGGCGTGATCGGCGGGCAGCTGGACGGCGCGCATATGCTGGCCGGTCAGCCGCTGGCCGCCACCATCGGTTTCGGTACCGAGGCGCATATCATCACGCCGTTTTCCATGGATCTCAACGGCAATGGCATCACCGTGTCGAACGAAGTCTGGGACCTGATGCGTCCGCACATTCCTTCGATGGACGATGGCCGCCCGCAGCACCCGATTTCGGCCGAGGCGCTGGCCCCGGTGGTCGAGCAGTTCCGCGATGAGGGCAAGCCGTTCAACATGGGGATGGTTTTCCCGGTCTCTACACACAATTACGAGCTGCGCTACTGGTTGGCGGCGGGTGGTCTGCACCCGGGGTATTACTCGCCCGAGAACGTGACCGGCCAGATCGCGGCGGATGTCTTCTTGTCCGTGACGCCTCCGCCGCAGATGCCCGCAACCCTCGAGGCGGGCACGATTTATGGCTACTGCGTGGGTGAGCCATGGAACCAGCAGGCGGTGTTCAAGGGCATCGGCGTGCCCGTCATCACCGACTACCAGTTGTGGAAGAACAACCCCGAGAAGGTCTTTGGCATCTCGAAAGAATTCTCGGACGCCAACCCGAACACCACGCTGGCCGTGACCAAGGCGCTGATCCGCGCCGCCATCTGGCTGGACGAGAACGACAACGCCAACCGCCCCGAAGCGGTGGAGATCCTGTCGCGCCCGGAATACGTGGGCGCCGACTACGAAGTGATCGCCAACTCGATGACCGGTTTCTTCGAGTTCGAAAAGGGCGACAAGCGCGACATCCCGGATTTCAACGTGTTCTTCCGCTACAATGCGACCTACCCGTTCTACTCTGACGCGGTGTGGTACCTGACCCAGATGCGCCGTTGGGGCCAGATCCCCGAGCCGAAGTCCGACACCTGGTACGACGACGTCGCCAAGTCGGTCTACAAGCCAGAGATCTACCTTGAAGCGGCGCGCATGCTGGTGGACGAAGGGTTGGCCAACGAGGCGGATTTCCCCTGGGACAGCGATGGCTACAAGGCGCCGACCCCGGCGGGCGATATCATCGACGGCATTGCCTATGACGGCAAAGCGCCCAACGCCTACCTCGAAAGCCTGCCGATCGGCCTGAAGGGTGCACAAACCGTGGTTGGCACGGAAGTGAAGGGGTAAGGCCGCGCTGCGCCCGAAGCGTGCCAGACACTTCGTCGAGGTGTCTGGCGGTTTTGGGCGCGCACCGGTCAGGCCGGGGCTGCGCGGGTCTTGTCTGTCGGGGCACACCGGTTTGCCCTTCAGGTGAACCGCGTGCCCGGTCAGGGAACGGCGCTCTTCCTGCGGAAGTCGCCCCGCCCACCTTCCCACGACACGTCCCATCCCCTTGCTGCGCGCGCGACTGGCGGGCGTGGCAAACCCGGATCCGCCGCCGCATCGGGCCAGACCGGCCCCTATCGCGCAGAACAGGGGCGCACCGAATGGCCCCGACCTCCCGCAGCGCCGCCCATGTGCCTGCCCCCTTATTCCGGCAAGACGCGGCGCCTGTGTCGCGGTTTTGCTGCAGAGCCCGACCATTGTCTGAGGAGACCGCTCCATGACTGCCATCGATCACGAGACGCTCAGCGCTGACGCCGCCAAGGAGGCGCGGCGCGCCCGTCTGTTCACCCGCATCAACGCCGCCGACAAATGGTTTCAGGTTCTTGGCCTTGCCTGGCTGACACCGGTGCTGAAGGCCGCCGCGGGTGACAATCCCAAGGCGCATATGGGTGAGATCTGGCGCCTGCTGGCCGTGCCACTGCTGGCCATCGCGGCCTTCTTGACGTTGTGGGGCATGCTCGCGCCGCAGGTTCAGACCTCGCTTGGGGCTGTGCCGGGGCCTGCGCAGGTCTGGACCGAAGCGGTCAATTTGCACGAGGACGCCAAGGCCAAGGCCGAGAGCAAGGCGCGCTTTCAGGAGAAGGTCGCGCAGCTCAATGAGCGGCTGATCGCCCAGGGCAAGGAGCCCAAGGAACGCACCTATACCGGTGCGCCGACCTATTACACGCAGATCTGGACCTCTATCCAGACAGTGTTCTTTGGCTTCATCATCGCCACGGTGGTGGCCGTGCCGCTGGGCATTGCTGCCGGTCTGTCGGCGACGGCGAATGCCGCGCTCAACCCCTTGATCCAGATCTTCAAGCCGGTCTCGCCGCTGGCCTGGCTTCCCATCGTGACCATGGTGGTTTCTGCGCTGGCGGCCTCCAACGACGGGCTGCTCCCGAAGAGCTTTGTGATCTCTGCCGTGACGGTGACGCTGTGTTCGCTCTGGCCCACGCTGATCAACACCGCGCTGGGGGTGTCCTCCATCGACAAGGATCTGCTGAACGTCTCCAAGGTCCTGAAGATGAACACTTATACCAAGATCACCAAGCTGGTTCTGCCCTCTGCGCTGCCGCTGATCTTTACCGGGTTGCGCCTGTCACTGGGCGTGGGCTGGATGGTCCTGATCGCCGCCGAGATGCTGGCGCAGAACCCGGGCCTGGGCAAGTTCGTCTGGGATGAGTTCCAGAACGGATCCTCTTCGAGCCTCGCAAAGATCATGGTCGCCGTCCTGACCATCGGTATCATCGGCTTCCTTCTGGACCGCGTGATGTATGCGCTGCAGTCGCTCTTTACCTTCTCGAACCACCGGTGAGCCCGATGTCCGTGATCACATTTGACAATGTCTCAAAGAGCTTTGGCACCGGCACCGCGCAGACGGATGTGCTGAAGAACATCAACCTGACCGTGGAAGAGGGCGAGTTCCTCGTGCTCCTCGGATTTTCGGGCACCGGCAAGACCACGCTGATCAACCTGATGGCGGGCATCGACACGCCCACCCGCGGCGGTGTCACGTTCAAGGGCAAGAAAATCACCGAACCCAGCCCGGAGCGCGGCGTGATCTTTCAAAGCTATTCGCTGATGCCCTGGCTGACGGTGAACGGCAATGTGCGCCTTGCGGTGGACACGGTCTTTCCCCGGCTGTCGCGGGCGGAAAAACAGGCCAAGGTCGATCACTACGTGAAGATGGTGGGCCTGAGCCATGCCGCGACGCGGCGTCCGGCGGAGCTGTCGGGCGGGATGCGCCAGCGGGTGAACGTGGCGCGCGCCCTGGCGATGGATCCGGAGATGCTGCTGCTGGACGAGCCGCTGTCGGCGCTGGATGCCTTGACCCGCGGCAACCTCGCCGAAGAGATCGAGAAGATCTGGGACGAAAGCCGCAAGACCTGCGTTCTGATCACCAATGACGTGGACGAGGCGATCCTTCTGGCGGACCGCATCATCCCTTTGAACCCGGACGGCACGCTGGGCGATGAGTTCAAGGTCACCATCCCGCGCCCGCGCGACCGGGTGGCGATGAACCATGACGAAGTTTTCAAGGCGTTGCGCGCCGAAGTGACAAAGTACCTGATGGATGTGGGCATCGAGGCAAAGGTCGAAGGCAGCAAGACGCTGCCCGACGTGACCCCGATCCATGGCGTGCCCACAGCGGTGGCGCAGGCGCAAAAGGGCATGATCGAGGACCGGTTCCTCGACTTCAGCCAGTTGCACAAGGTCTATCCCACCCCCAAAGGGCCGCTGACGGTGGTTGAGGACTTTAACCTCAAGATGAACAAGGGGGAGTTCATCTCTCTCATCGGTCACTCCGGCTGTGGCAAATCCACGGTTCTGACCATGGCGGCAGGCCTGAACGAGATCTCGAAAGGCGCGATCAAGCTGGATGGCCGCCACGTTGAGGGCGCTGACCCGGAACGCGCTGTTGTGTTCCAGGCGCCGTCGCTGTTTCCATGGCTCACCGCCAAGGAAAACGTCTCTATTGGTGTGGATCGGGTCTATCCCAAGGCCTCGCGCGAAGAACGCAGGGACGTTGTGGAATACTACCTCGAACGCGTGGGGCTGGCGGAGGCGATGGACAAGCCCGCGGCCGCGCTGTCCAACGGCATGAAACAACGTGTCGGCATCGCGCGGGCCTTTGCGCTCTCGCCCAAGCTCTTGCTGCTGGATGAGCCGTTCGGGATGCTCGACAGCCTGACGCGCTGGGAGTTGCAGGAGGTCCTGATGGAGGTCTGGAGCCGGACCAAGGTCACCGCCATCTGCGTGACGCATGATGTCGACGAGGCGATCTTGCTGGCGGACCGGGTGGTGATGATGACCAACGGCCCGCAGGCGACGATCGGCAAGATCACCGAGGTGAACCTGCCCCGGCCACGCACCCGTAAGGCGCTGTTGGCCCATCCGGACTACTACGCCTACCGGCAGGAGGTTCTCGACTTCCTCGAAGAATATGAACACGGCGCGAAGCCAAAGCCCAAAGCGCCGGCGCCCAAGCCGATTGCAGCGGAGTGACGTCATGAACGAGACACAGATTGCACTGGTGCAGGACAGTTTTGCGAAGGTCGTGCCGATAAAGGACGCCGCGGCTGAGCTGTTTTATGCGGATCTCTTCGAGACGGCCCCGGAGGTGAAGCCCTATTTCGCCAACTCTGACATGAGTGCGCAGGGGGCCAAGCTGATGTCCACGCTGGGCATGGTGGTCAACGGGTTGCGCGACCTCGACAAGATCGTGCCCGTGGCACAGCAGCTGGCTGTCAGCCACGTGGCTTACAGTGTGCAACCGACAGACTACGACAAGGTCGGCGCGTCACTGCTGCGGACGCTGGAAAAAGGTCTGGGTGAGGCGTTCACCCCCGCGGTCGAGGAGGCATGGGCCACGGCCTACACCACCCTTTCGGACGTGATGAAGGCCGCCGCCTACCCGGCACCAGAGGTCATGGCAGCCGCGGGTGAGACCACTGGCAAGACGCCGTTCTGGAAGTTCTGGGCGTGAGGGACATCATGAAACAAAAGATTGTTGTGATCGGGGCCGGCATGGCGTCGGGCAGGGTGCTGGAACACCTGACCGAGGCCGCGCCCGAGGCCTATGACATCACCTTGTTCAACGCAGAGCCGCGCGGCAATTACAACCGCATCATGCTCAGCCCGGTGCTGGCCGGTGACCAGACCTACGAAGAGATCGTCACCCATGACGATGCCTGGTACGCCGCGCGCGGCGTCACCTGCCGGTTCGGGGAAGAGGTCACAGAGATCGACCGCGCCGCGAAGCTGGTGAAAGGCGTCCATGGCGATGTGGCCTATGACAAGCTGATCCTTGGCACTGGGTCCAACCCGTTCATGATCCCGCTGCCCGGGCACGACCTCGACGGGGTGATCGCCTATCGCGATCTTGAGGATACGGAACGCATGATGGCCATGCAGCCCGGCCAGAAGGTCGTCGTGATCGGTGGCGGTCTTCTTGGGCTGGAGGCCGCGGCGGGCATGGCCGCGCGTGGCGTCGACGTGACCGTGGTGCATATCATGGGCCACCTGATGGAACGCCAGTTGGACGAAGCAGCGGGCTACCTGCTGAAGAAGTCGCTGGAAGCCAAGGGCATCACCGTCAAGCTGCAGGCAAACTCCAGCGAGATCCTCGGCGCGGACGGCAAGGTCCGGGCGTTGCTGCTGGCCGATGGCACGGAACTGCCCTGCGATCTGCTCGTCATGGCCGTGGGCATCCGCCCCAACGTGGCGCTGGCCAAGGCCTCTGGTCTGGCGGTGGGCAAGGGCATCCATGTGGATGACCAGCTGTGCACGTCTGACGCGGATGTTTTTGCCGTGGGCGAATGCGTGGAACACGACGGCGCCCTGTTCGGGCTCGTTGCCCCGCTGTACGATCAGGCCAAGGTGCTGGCGCGGACGCTGCTGGGCGAAGAGGCGGCGTTCAAACAGAAATCGCTCTCGACAAAGCTCAAGGTCACGGGCTGCGATCTGTTCTCCGCGGGGGATTTCGCCGAAGCTGAGGGCCGCGAGGACATCGTCTTTCGCGACCCTGCGCGCGGCGTCTACAAACGTCTCGTGCTGGAAGACAACAGGATCGTCGGCGCCGTCATGTATGGCGACACGGCGGACAGCAACTGGTTCTTTGGCCTGATCCGTGACGGCACCGACATCTCGGAGATGCGCGAGACGCTGATCTTTGGCCCCGCCTATCAGGGAGGAGCCACCGCGGACCCTCTCTCAGCCGTTGCAGCCTTGCCGCTTGATGCGGAAATCTGTGGCTGCAACGGCGTTTGCAAAGGACCCATCGTCGAGGCCATCGAAGGCGGGGCATCGGATCTGGGCGCTGTGCGCCTCGCGACGCGGGCCAGCGCGTCCTGCGGGACCTGCACAGGGCTGGTAGAGCAGTTGCTGCAAGTCACCTTGGGCGACGCCTTCGAGATGCCCACAACCCAGCCCATCTGCGGCTGCACCGATCTGACGCATGAGGACGTGCGCCGCCTGATCAAGACCAAGCCGTTGAAATCGCAAGAGGCGGTCTGGCAGGAACTGGGCTGGACGACGCGCAATGGCTGCCACGTCTGCCGCCCGGCGGTGAACTTCTACCTGCTGGCGGACTGGCCGATGGAATACCAGGACGATCCGCAGAGCCGCTTTATCAACGAACGCAAACACGCCAATATCCAGAAGGACGGCACGTTCAGCGTGGTGCCGCGCATGTGGGGCGGGATCACCAATCCCACCGAATTGCGCGCCATCGCGGATGCGGCGGACAAGTACAAGGTGCCGACCGTCAAGGTCACCGGCGGCCAGCGCATCGACCTGCTGGGCGTGAAATCTGAGGATCTGCCGCACATCTGGGCGGATCTGAACAAGGCGGGGCTTGTGTCCGGCCATGCCTATGCAAAGGGGCTGCGGACGGTAAAGACCTGCGTCGGCACGGATCATTGCCGCTTTGGCACGCAGGATTCAACCGGACTGGGCATCAAGCTGGAAAAGGCGCTTTGGGGATCATGGACGCCGCATAAGGTCAAGCTGGCGGTGTCCGGCTGCCCGCGCAACTGCGCGGAGGCAACCTGCAAGGACGTGGGCGTGATCTGCGTCGACAGCGGCTATCAGGTCGGCGTCGCCGGTGCGGCGGGCATGGACGTCAAGGAGACAGAGCGCCTTGGCGATGTGCCCACCGAACAGGAGGCCATCGACCTGACCGTCGCCTTTGTCCAGCTGTACCGCGAGAACGCCAAATACCTTGACCGGCCTTACAAATGGGTTGCGAAAGTGGGGCTGGACTGGGTCAAGGCGCGTGTCGTCGACGATCTGGACGAGCGCGCGCGCCTGATCGCCGCCTTCGAGCTGTCGCAGTCGATCTACCGCAAGGACCCCTGGGCCGAACATGCCGCCACCAAGGCCGCACGTTACGCGCCCATGGCGGATCTCACGCTGGAGGCGGCGGAGTGATGTGGCACCCGTTCCCCAAGGGGCCCGGCGGGGGCTGCGCCCGCGGACATCGCCTTGGCCCTGTTTTCCCCGAAACGCCATCGGAGGTGCTGTCATGAGCTGGATCGACATCGGACATATCGACGAGGTGCCGCTGCGCGGCGCGCGCCTTGTCAAGACGCCCGTCGGATGCGTGGGTATTTTCCGCACCGACGTGGCAGAGATCTTTGCCGCGTCGAACACCTGCCCGCACAAGCAGGGACCGCTGGTCGAAGGCATCGTGCATGGCCAATCCGTGACCTGCCCGCTGCACAACTGGGTCTTTGATCTCAACACCGGGGAGGCGAAAGGCGCCGAGGATGGCCGCATCGCCACCTACCCGGTGCGGCTGGAAAACGGTCGTATCCTGCTCGACGGGGCTGCCGTGGGACAAAGGAACGCGGCGTGAAGGACCTTGGAACACAAGCTGGCATCCGCTCGACCTGCCCGTATTGCGGCGTGGGGTGCGGGGTGATCCTGACGCCTGACGGTGTTGGCGGCCTGCGTGTCGAGGGGATCCGGACCACCCGGCAAACCTTGGCCGGTTGTGTTCCAAGGGCTCTGCGCTTGGTGAGACCGTGGGCCTGACGCATCGCCTGCTCGCACCGCAAATGGGTGGGCAGGAGGTGAGTTGGGACACCGCGCTGGACACGGTGGCGCGGCGTTTCACCGATACCATTGCGGCACACGGGCCGGACAGTGTCGCCTTTTACGTCTCTGGCCAGCTTCTGACCGAGGATTACTACGTGGCAAACAAGCTGATGAAAGGGTTCATCGGCTCGGCCAATATCGACACCAATTCACGGCTCTGCATGGCCTCCACCGTGGCGGGGCACAAACGCGCCTTTGGCACGGACACAGTGCCCGGCACCTACGGGGATCTCGAAGAGGCCGATCTGATCGTGCTGGTCGGTTCCAATCTGGCGTGGTGCCACCCGGTGCTTTACCAGCGCGTGAAGGCCGCCGGAGCGCGCGTGATCGTGATCGACCCGCGTCATACCGCCAGTTGTGACGGCGCCGAGATGCATCTTGATCTGGCGCCGGGGTCCGATGTGGCGCTGTTCAACCGCCTTCTGGTCGAGATCCACGAAGGCGGTATGGTCGATCCGGCCTTTCTCACGCGGACGCAGGACTTTGATGCCACTCTGGAAAAGGCCTACGCGGATGACGCCGCCGTCACCGGCCTGACCGAAGCACAGGTCAAAGCGTTTTGCCGAGCGTGGATCGGGACGGAGAAGGTCGTAACGGTCTTCAGCCAGGGGGTGAACCAGTCCTCCTCGGGGTCTGACAAGGTCAATGCCATTCTGAACTGCCATCTGGCCACGGGCCGGATCGGCAAACCGGGCTGCGGGCCACTTTCTGTCACTGGCCAGCCCAACGCCATGGGCGGGCGCGAAGTCGGGGGCCTTGCCAATATGCTGGCCTGCCACCTCGATATCGAGAACGTCGACCACCGCGCCGCGGTGAAGGATTTCTGGGACGCGCCCCATGTGCCCGAGACGCAGGGCCTCAAGGCCGTGGACATGTTCCGCGCGGTCGAGGATGGCCGGGTCAAGGCGCTGTGGATCATTCACACCAACCCGGCGGTCTCCATGCCGGAGGCTGACAAGGTGCGCGATGCCATCGCCAATTGCCCGTTCACCGTTGTCAGCGACATCACCGCCGCCACGGACACCGCGCGTCTCGCCGATGTGGTGCTGCCCGCAAGCGCATGGGCCGAAAAGAAGGGCACCGTCACCAATTCCGACCGCATGATCAGCCTGCAACGTCCGGTGCTGGACGCCCCGGGACAAGCCCGCGCGGACTGGGATATCCTTTCTGACGTGGGCCGCCGAATGGGGTGGCGCGAGGCATTCGACTACCAGTCCCCGGCAGAGATCTTTCGCGAGCACGCAGCGCTTTCGGGCATTGCCGGGCGCTTCGGGCGCGACTTTGACATTTCCGGCCTCGCGGATCTGGACAGCGATGGCTACGACGCGCTGACGCCCACCCGTTGGCCGGTGACGGACAGACGGCAGGGCGGTCGGTTCTTTGCCGACGGTCAGTTCTTTCATGCGGATGGCAAGGCGCGGCTGCTGCCGGTGTCCTGGCGCCCCCCCGCGGCAAAAACCGCGCCGCGCTATCCGTTCCGGCTGAACACGGGCCGCGTGCGCGACCAGTGGCACACGATGACGCGCACCGGTCTGTCGCCACGGCTCTCGGCTCATCTTGCAGAGCCTTACCTCGACATTCACCCGCTGGATGCGCGGGCGAGGGGCATCGCGCCCGCCGATCTGGTCCGGGTCGACAGCCCGCAAGGCCGCGCCATCCTGCGCGCCCGTCTGACCGAAAGCGTCCACGTCGGAGAGGTCTTTGCCCCCATGCACTGGACCGGCGAGACTGCGCCTTCGGCCCGGATCGATGCCCTGATCGCGGCGGTCACGGATCCGGTGTCGGGACAGCCCGAAAGCAAGGCCAGCGTGGTCAATGTCACCCGGATGGACGCCGCGTGGTACGGGTTTGCGATCTCGGACCGCATGATGACGCCGCAGGCCGACT
This sequence comes from Sagittula sp., assembly GCA_042088665.1. Classification (GTDB taxonomy): domain Bacteria; phylum Pseudomonadota; class Alphaproteobacteria; order Rhodobacterales; family Rhodobacteraceae; genus JBELMB01. The sequence continues at coordinate 6,719 of JBELMB010000112.1, read as the reverse complement.
ATTGGGCGCTGTGCCCCACGCGGGCAGGCTACCGCGCCGAACTGGCCGGCGTAAGCCATCCTGCGAGTTGGGACGCGCAGGCGCGCGCCCTTTTCGATCTGCCAGAGGCGGAGGTCTCTGTGGTGGAGGATCCCGGTCGCGGCATCGCACGCCTCGCCTTTCGCGAAGACGGGCGGCTGGTGGCGGCGCTTTTCGTGGCGCCGGAACCGGTGGCGGTGATGCGCGACTATCTCGCCCGCCTGCCGCAGGTGCCTGATCTGAACCTGCTGTCCGGGCGCGCACCCGCGGATGTGCCGGACGCCGGTCCGATTGTCTGTTCCTGCTTCGATGTGGGCATCAACACGATCCTCGACGCGATCGAGAGCCGGGCGTTGCTGAGTGTCGATGCCATTGGTGCCGCGCTTCAGGCGGGGACAAATTGTGGATCCTGCCGTCCGGAACTGGCAGCCCTGTTGGCCAGTGCCACCCGCAAGGAAGCCGCTGAATGAGCCTCGCAGAGCATGTCCGCACCCTTGGCCGTGGGCCGGGGCGGTCCCGGTCACTGACCGAGGCCGAGGCGCAGGACGCCATGCAGATCATGCTCTCAGGCGCTGCGGCCCCCGAAGCGGTCGGCGGTTTGCTGATGTTGCTGCGCATGAAGGGCGAGACGGCAGAGGAGATCGCAGGCTTTGCCCGGGCGGCGCAGGAGGCAGCACCAGCGCTGCCATCGGTTGATCTTGATTGGCCCTGCTATGCGGCCGGGCGCACGCGGGGGCTGCCTTGGTTCCTGTTGTCGGCAAAGCTGTTGGCGGCCAGTGGGCGACGCGTCGTCTTGCACGGCTGGAACGGTCCGGATGCCAGCGTGCGCGCAGGTCTGGACCGGTTGGAGATCCCCGTGGCCCGCACTGGCGCAGAGGCAGAGAGCGCGCTGGTGCGGGAGGGCATCGTCTATTTGCCCCTTGAGGACATGCATCCGGCGCTTTTTGCGCTGTTGAACCTGCGCGATGCGCTGGGGCTGCGGTCCTGCATCAACATGGTCTGCCGCATGTTGAACCCGGGGCGGGCGACGGCCAGCGTGCAGGGGGTCTTTCATCCCTCCTACCGGCTGTTGCAAGCGGATGCGGCGCGTCTTCTGGAGTGGCGCAACCTGACGGTGCTCAAGGGCGGCGGCGGCGAGTTCGAGCGCCATCCCGGCAAGCCCGTCACGGCGTTTGGCCTGCGGCGCGGTGCGCCATGGCAGGCGGTCGTGCCAGCCCTGTCAAGTGACGGTCGGCGGCTGGCTGACCTCGATCTGCCCGATGCGGCGCTTGCGGCACTATGGGCGCGCGACGATGGTCCGGAGTTTGCCCGCGATCTCGTTCTGGGGACCGCGGCGCTGGGCCTTGAAACGCTTGGCGGCTTTGGCGGCGAAGCGCCGGGCCTGTGGCACACCCAGCAGGCCAAGACGGCCGCATAGGCCTTATCGGAGGACACCATGAAAAGTTTCCCGCTGTTTTTCCGCACCACCGGACGCCGTGTCCTGATCGTAGGCGGTGGCGAGCAGGCCGCCCAAAAAGCCCGGCTGGTGTTGAAGACCGATGCCCGGATCTGCCTCGTGGCGCCGGAGCTTGATCCGGAACTGCAGGCCATGGTCGAAGAGGGGCGCGCCACGCAGGTGCAGGCACTGAGCGCAGAGATCTTTGACGGGGCGGCCTTTGCCTTTGTCGGCACAGGGTGTCCCGGGCTGGATGTCTGCGCGCATGCATTGGCCAAGGCGGCGCGGTGCCCGGTGAACGTAGTGGACAGCCCGGCGCTGTGTGACATGACCACACCTGCCATCGTGGACCGGGATCCGATCGTCGTGGCCATCGGCAGCGAAGGCACGGCGCCCGTGCTGACGCGGGACATCAAGACCCGTCTGGAAACCATGTTGCCCCGGAACCTCGGCGGTCTTGCGGCCTTGGCGGGGCGGTTGCGTCCGTCGGTGACCGCGCGAGTGCCCCGTGCGGCCCGTCGCCCGTTCTGGGCATGGGTTTTCAAGGGAGGCCCGCGCGAAGAGTGGGTGCGCGGCCGTGAACGGGACGCCGCACGCGCAATCAAGGAGGCCATCGCGCAGGGGGGCGCCCCGGAGGCGCAGGGCAGAGGGCAGGTGGCGCTTGTCGGGGCAGGCCCGGGGGCCAGAGACCTGCTGACGCTGCGCGCAGTGGAGCGCCTGCAAGAAGCGGATGTCATCTTTTACGACCGGCTGGTCGACGAAGACGTGCTCGAACTGGCCCGCCGCGATGCGGAACGGGTCTTTGTGGGCAAGCATGTCGGCGCCCATGCCTGGCCGCAGGAACGCATCAATGCGGTCATCGTGGCGGAGGCGCGCAAGGGTCTGCGGGTCGTGCGGCTGAAATCTGGCGACCCAAGCGTCTTTGGCCGGGCGGGGGAGGAATTGCTGGCACTGCGCGAGGCCGAGATCGCGGTCGAGATCGTGCCGGGCATCACCGCCGCCTCTGCCGCGGCGGCCGCCATGGGCAACCCGCTGACCGAACGCGGTGTTTCGGATACGCTGGTGTTGACCACGGGCACGGCGCAGGCTGGTCATGCCATGCCTGACAGCACGCGCCATTGCGCACCCGGGACCACCACGGTGTTTTACATGTCCGTGCGCCAGTCCGGGCGGATCCGCGACGATCTGTTGGCACGGGGGCTTCCGCCGGAGGCGCCGGTGCGGGTCGCGATCAATGTGGCCAAGGCCGGAGAAACGCTTGTCACCTGCCCGCTTCAGGAACTGGAAAGCGCATTGGCGGCTGCAGGCTGCGAGGGTTGCGCGGTAATCCTCGTCACCTGGCCCTCGCAGGCGCTGGTTGCAGAGGTCGTGCCCGCGATCCCCGAGGCCGCGCGCATCAGTGCGGTTGCCTGACAAGCGGCAGCGGGCGCGGGGTCAACCCCGCGCAACATCGGGCACGCCTTCTGGCGGGTGACCCTGTCCCCGCCATTTCGTTCGACAGATGTAGCTCGGGGTTGACCCCGAGCGCCTCTGCCAGATCCAAACGCATGGGGCGCCTTGCCTGGGGGAGGGTATGGTCGGCCATCGCGGCGGGGCATGCCTCGTCAAGCAGGCCGTGAGATGTGATTGCCATGTCATCCTGTTTGCCTTTCCGGCCCGTCTGGCTGTCCCCTGTGACTTGAGCGTGTTACGGGAGACCGCTGCAACAGCGTTGCGCCTTTCCCAAGGCTGACAACGCCACCAATCCCGAGCCGGCACCAGAGTGTGCGGCAAGACGACAGGAGACCACCGATGATCAGGAACCCGCTCAAGGCGCGCTGGGCGCAGGGAAAACCCGCAGTGCAAGGGTGGCTGTCCATCGGCAATCCCTTCACGGCGGAAATCATGGCCGCCCAGGGCTACGACACGCTCTGTCTCGATCTGCAGCACGGAGCGTTCGACTACTCGGAACTGTTGCCCATGTTGCAGGCTGCGCGGGCGAGCGGTGTTGGCCTCGGCGCACGTGTCCCATGGCTCGACGCGGCAGCCATCATGCGCGTGCTCGATGCCGGTGCCCTGACAGTGATCTGCCCGATGGTCAGCACTGCTGAAGAGGCCGAACAGTTTGCCCGGTGCCTGCGCTATCCCCCGCTGGGCGCGCGCAGCTTCGGTCCCACCCGGGCGAGTTTCGGGCTGGATGGCTTCTCTGTCGATGAGGCCAACGCCGAAGTGGTTGGCCTTGCCATGATCGAAACCGCGCAAGCCATGGAAAACCTCGACGCAATTGCTGCGGTCGAAGGGATCGATGGTCTTTACATCGGGCCTGCCGATCTGAGCCTTGCCTTGGGGCAGGGCCGTTTCGCCCCGGGTTTTGACCGCGAAGAACCCGAAATGGTGGACGCGATCAAGACGGTCCTCGCCGCCTGCAAGGCCAATGGCAAGCGCGCTGGCCTGCATTGTGCCAGCCCGGAGTATGCGGCGAAGGCCGTGGGCTGGGGCTTTGACCTGTGCACAGTGGGGTCTGATGCGCGGCTGCTTTCAGCAGCGGCGAGCACGAGCGTCGCCCGGTTCCGCGACCTGACCGAAAAGACGGATACGACCGGCTGATCAGACACGGCGGCACTGCGCAAAGCCCACCGCGCCCAAACCGCATTCATCGAGCGCGCCCGGCCTATGGTGCAACGCCCGCCTCTGCACAGCTTTCGTGCAGCCAATCGCGAAACACGCGGGAGGCGGGGGTTGCCGCGTGGCTGGAAGGCGGCAGCAGGTGGTATGCTTCTGTCAGGGGCGGGCTGTGGTCAAAGGGCTTGGCCAGGGTGCCCTCGGCAATGGCGTCCCGGACCAGCGTGTCATGGGCCATGCACACCCCTGCACCGAATCGGCTGGCTTCCAGCGCGATGACAAAGGATGAGGTCAGGGTGATGTCCTGTGTGCGGTCGAAGGGAAGGCCTTGGGTCTTGTGCCATTTGGCCCATGTGCCGCTTATCCCCGGACAATCCAGCAAGGGGGCCGTCTCCAGATCGGTCACGGACTGAACGGCATCGGGGCGGCAGACCGGAAAATAGCGTTCGACGGTCAGCGTCTCCGCGCTGTCAGAAAGCGTCTCACGCCGGGCAAACCGTATTTCCGGCGCGGCCTGTGCGCCCTGTCTGTCCGGGTTCCAGATCGCAGCCACGATGTTCAGAACGAGCCATGGCGCCCGCGCTTGCAGGTTTGGCAGACGAGGGGCCAGCCAGCGCGCCGCAAAGGCCAGACTGCACTGGACAACAAGATGCCGCCCACGGTCGCCGCCGGTGAAGGCCTGCGTCCCCGAGGCCAGCAAGTCGAAGGCCTCGCGGACCACGGGCAGATAGATCTCACCCGCTTCCGTGAGCGCAATGGCACGGGTTTTGCGCACGAACATTTCGCGTCCCAGAAAGGCCTCCAGGCTGCGCACGTGTTGGCTGACGGCAGATTGCGTCAGGTTCAGCTCGCCCGCGGCACGGGTGAAGGACAGGTGCCTTGCGCTGGCCTCGAACGCCCGCAACCATGTCAGAGGTGGCAGCCCGCCGGGGCCCGGGGGCTGCTCATTGCCGGTGGATCGGGACGTCTGGGACATGGGGCGAAGCCGTGTTTTGCCATGCATGACGGATGCATAAGATCAGCTAATGCAATACCCGCGAATTCTTCGTTTGTCAGCCTCTCGCGTCATGGGCAAACCTGCCTTCGTGCCAGACGTCAAATTGACGCCGAACTGACGCCGAACTGACGCCGCGCCGCCTGCGGTCGGGGTGCGAAATGGCAGCGATAGGGCAGCGAAGGAGAGCGCGATGCCAATGGACGGAGCAAGCAGCACAGCCGCCACCGGGGCCCAAACCGGCGCGGCCATCGGGCAGTCTGACGCCGAGGCACCCCAGCGGGACCCCCAGACAGATGCGCCCGTGCAGGATGCAGAGGCCGCGCGCTGGAACCACCGTCCTCTGGGGCCGGTGCCGCTTAACCCGCTGTTTTCATGGCCGCCACGCCCGGCTGCGGTGCTGCGCTGGTACAAGGGCGCGTGGTTGCAGCTTTCTTCGCTGACGCTGTGCATGGCGATAGCGCTCTTGGTCTATGCGGTCTTTCTGCCGCCGCTTGCCAGCATGCAAAACTTTGCGCCGGGTTGGATGCTGACCATCTGGCTGATCAATCTGGTGCCGCAGATCGCAGTTGCCGGCGGGCTGCACTGGTGGCTCTATCAGCGCCGCGGACAGGGGCAGGCGACAAAGTTCGACAAGCGCGACCTGACACGTGACAACGGCATCTTTACTTTCCGCAACCAGATCTGGGACAACATCTGGTGGACGCTGGGCAGCGCAATCACGGTGGCGACGCTGTACCAATGGGGCCTCTTCTGGGCCATGGCGAACGGCTATGTGCCGACCATCACATGGAGCAGCGCGCCGGTCTGGTTCCTTGTCTGGATGATGGTGGTGCCGATGTGGTCCTCGATGCATTTCTACTGGGTGCACCGGCTGGAACATCACCCGCGGCTCTACAAGCATGTGCACGCGGTGCATCACCGCAACGTCAATGTCGGTCCATGGTCCGGAATCTCCAACCATTGGTACGAGAACCTCTTCTACTTCACGACCTATTTCATCCACATCATTGTGCCCTCACATCCGCTCCATCTGCTGTTTCACATCTACTTTCAGCAGCTCAGCCCGGTGATGTCGCATTCCGGCTTCGAAAAGATCATCGCCCGTGACAAGGAGGCGGCGCGCGCCGGGGATTTCTTTCACCAGCTGCACCACCGCTATTTCGAATGCAACTACGGCACGTCAGAGATCCCCTTTGACCGCTGGTTCGGCACCTATCACGATGGCACGGCCGCCGCGACGGAGCGCACGCGCGCCTACAAGACCCAGATGTACACCCGCTGAGCACCCACAGAGGTGCGCGGCGCACAGGAGCGTCGCGGGTGTTGCACACCTGCCGAATAAATCCAGAGAAAACCGAACAGTGCCTCTTTCCCGCCCTAATTGTGCTGGGTTTCAAACAAGTTTGCGAAAGCTCTGTCATGGAACCCCTGACAAAGGCTAAAGACGCCATTGGATTGGACCAATATCCACAACAATGGTGCGGCGGCTGACCGAGCGATCCCGCGATATGTCTGAGACGGGGATACTGCATATCTGTCTGAAAATACGACTGAAATCAGACGTATTCCCACAGGTTTCCCAAGCGGCAATTAACTGTTTATTAATCTATGATTCGGAAAATCCGCGATCCGCTCAACGAAGGAATGGATTATGAAATCACTATCTTG